>BNTT01000079.1 GCA_025996815.1 Bacteroidia bacterium | reverse complement strand
CCGCACCCAAGCGGATTATTAGCCCAAAATTGTCCGTGCTAAAATCAATTCTTGATTTTTATCCGCAACAGATAAATATGGCTGCTTAAATCTTTTAAAAAAGAGGCTGCCCTTTTGAGACAGCCTCTTAGTGGAAAATTAAGGGAAATTTAAGGAAAAATTAAGGCTGCAAAGTTATCTTTGTGGCTTAAATTATTATTTGTATGCGAAAAAAATTAAATGCACTTGTTCTTTTTATCTGTTTCCTGTTATCGGGAACGGTTCTCCACGCCGCAATAAAATTGCCGTCAATATTGGGAAACAGTATGGTTTTGCAGCAGCAGTCAACTGTCAAACTTTGGGGCGAAGCGAATGTAAAAACAAAAGTTATTGTCAAAACATCGTGGAATAAGAAAATTTATACTGCAACGAGCGATGCGGAAGGGAAATGGCTGACAAACATCGAAACGCCCGTTGCCGGAGGTCCGTATGAAATAAGCATCAGCGACGGGATGGAAACCGTCTTGAAAAATATCCTCATCGGAGAAGTTTGGTTCTGTTCCGGTCAATCGAATATGGAAATGCCGGTGCGCGGATTCGACCGCCAGCCCACAAAAAACACAAACGATTTAATTGCCAAAGCCAAGCCTTCGACACCTATCCGGATGTTTACAACCGATTCCGAAAAAGGCGCATGGGTAAGGCAGTTTAGCAAGAAACCGGAGTCGGACTGCAAAGGGCGGTGGATGGATAATTCATCGGAAAATGTTGCCAATATCAGTGCCGTAGCCTACTATTTTGCTTCTTATATTCGGGAAGTTTTGGAAGTTCCGGTCGGAATAATCGTTTCATCGTGGGGAGGCTCTAAACTTGAGGCTTGGATGAGCCGCGAAGCGATAAGTCCTTTTAAGGAAATCAACTTGTCAATTCTTGATAACGATGAACAGGTGAAAAATCCGACGGCTACACCCTGTGTTTTATACAATGCCAAAATAGCGCCGATTATAAACTTTACGATTAAGGGATTTTTGTGGTATCAAGGCGAGAGCAACCGCGACAATGCAGACCAATACGCAGCACTGATGCCTGCTTTTGTGAAAGACTTGCGGCAAAAATGGGGAGTCGGCGAATTTCCTTTTTATTTCGTGCAGATAGCGCCGTTCAACTACGAAGGAGCCGACGGCACATCCGCAGCCCGTTTCAGGGAAGTGCAATTTAAGAATATGAAAGATATTCCCAATTCCGGAATGGCGTTGACGATGGACATCGGACACCCTGTCTTCATCCATCCGATGGATAAGGAAACGGTAGGCAACAGGCTTGCTTATTGGGCGTTGGCAAAAACTTACGGTAAATCGGGTTTTGGCTATTTGTCGCCGGAATATAAATCAATGGAAAAGGTCGATAGTAGGATTTATATAGACTTCAACAATGCACCCGGAGGAATTTGTCCCATGTGGACTGACCTGAAAGGCTTTGAAATTGCCGGAGAAGATAAGGTTTTTCATTCGGCAAAAGCCGAAATAGAAACCAAAACGGCAAGGCTTGTTGTATCCTGTGGAGGCGTCCCGAATCCGGTTGCCGTAAGGTATGCTTACAAAAATTTTGTGGAAGCAAGCCTTTTCAGCATCTATGGCATTCCGGTTACTCCTTTTCGTACAGACAATTGGTAAATAAAAACAAATTATCACATATTATTTTCCGGCATTTGAGCAATGTGTCAGGGAAGGGAGGGCAGCTTCTTTTATGACGGCTATAAATATATATATATAATGAATAAACAACTAATTATAAGCATTTTATGCTTCATTTCGGTTTTGTCCGGCCTCTCGGCTCAAACCCGGAAAGTTACCGGCTACGTTGACCCTTTCATCGGCTCAGGCGGGCACGGTCATGTTTTTGTCGGTGCCCATGTTCCTTTTGGGGCAGTGCAGGTTGGTCCTTCCAATTTTTTCAAAGGTTGGGATTGGTGTTCGGGATATAATTACCGGGACAGTGTAATCATCGGATTTCCGCAACTGCACCTCAGCGGAACAGGTATCGGCGATTTGGGCGATGTGTTGATTATGCCGTATATGGGTGATGTGAAATTGGACAAAGGCAAGGAAATCGAACGTTACAGCGGTTACGCTTCTAAATTTTCACATGAAAACGAAACGGCAAAACCGGGTTATTACAGCGTGAAATTGGATGATTACAATATTGACGTCAAACTCACGGCAAGCGAGCGTGTCGGATTTCATCAATATACTTTTCCGCAAGGTGAAAACGCCCGCATCATCATTGACTTAAAAGAAGGTTTGAACGACAAATCGACAGATACTTATCTTGAAATAGTCGATAAATATACCCTGAAAGGCTACCGCAGTTCGGAAGGCTGGGCGAAAAAACAAAAAGTGTTTTTTGCGATAAAATCATCAGTCCCCGTTACCGATTTTGCCATTTATGATAATACAACATTGATTGCAGGGAAAAAAGCAACCGGCACCTCATTGAAAGGATTGATTTCTTTCAAAAAATCGCCGGAAAAAGTATCGCTGAAAGTCGGCATTTCGCCGGTCAGCACCGAGAATGCGCTTGCAAACATCAAAGCCGAAATTCCTGATTGGGATTTCGATAAAATCAAAAACCGCGCGCTTGACTTATGGGAAAAGGAATTGGCTAAAATTGAAATTGAAACAACGAATGAAGCCGACAAGCGTATTTTTTATACGTCCCTGTATCACGCCATGACGCATCCTTCGCTGTTTAACGACCATAATGGCGACTATATGGGTTCCGATTGGAAAGTTTATAAGAATGCCTCTTTTGATAATTATACGATTTTCTCGCTTTGGGATACCTATCGCGCTGCTCATCCGCTGTTTACCATCACAAATCCCGACAAAGTAGGCGATTTTGTAAACAGTATGCTGGCGATTTTCGACCAAACGGGCGCGCTTCCTATCTGGCATTTGAGAAGCTATGACACAGGCACAATGGTAGGAATAAGCAGTTTTCAGGTGATTGCCGAAGCCTGTATAAAAGGAATCAAGGGTTTTGATGCGGAAAAAGCGTATAACGCTTTGAAAACCACGGCAATGAGCGATTTGAGAGGATTGGATTATGTGCGGGATTTAAGACCCATTCCTTCCGATGTAATGAAAAACCGCCCTGTGGCAAGTGCCTTGGAATATGCAATCGGCGACGCTTGTATCGCTTTGATGGCTAAAAAATTAGGAAAAACAGCCGATTATGAATATTTCAAGAAGAGGGCTGAAAATTATAAGCTATATTACGATAAGGAATCCGGATTTCCCCGTGGGAAAATGGCTGACGGCTCATGGAATCCTGTTTTTGACCCGCTCAAATCGAAACGTCCTTATGCCACCGATTATGCGGAAGGAAACGCTTGGCAATACCTCTGGCTTGTCCCTCAGGATGTGAACGGATTGATTGAACTGTTGGGCGGAGAAGCCGCTTTCATCGACCGTTTAGACCAATTCTTTTCGCTTGATTCCGACCCCAACGACCCCGATGTGCTGATTGACTTGACAGGGCTGATTGGGCAGTACGCTCACGGCAACGAACCAAGCCATCATATTGCCTATATGTACGCTTACGTTGGTCAGCAGTGGAAAACAGCTCGTATAGTTCGTAAAATCATGAAGGAATTTTATCACGACCAACCGGACGGGATTATCGGAAATGAAGATTGCGGGCAAATGTCGGCATGGTATGTGCTTTCGTCTTTGGGCTTTTACCCTGTGCTGACCGCTTCAGGCGACTATGTCTTCGGCAGCCCGCTTTTCGACAAGGCGACAATTAACCTCGAAAACGGAAAGAAATTTACGGTCGAAGCACTGAATAATTCTTCTGAAAATAGTTATATTCAATCCGTTGAACTGAACGGAAAGGCTTATCCTTTCTCGTTTATTTCACATAAGGACATTATGAACGGAGGCGTTCTGAAATTTACAATGGGGAAAGAACCTGATTATAAATTCGCTAATGAACCGATTTATCGACCGCATGATGGAATAACAAGCGAAACATTTGCCGCAAAACCGTTTGTACATCCCGGAATGTCGCAGAGGCGGGAAGATTTGGATTATATGAAGCAAATGGTATTGGCAAAAAAAGAGCCTTGGAAAACAGCATTTGAAAATCTAAAAAACCAAACGTCCCTCGACTTTAATCCGTCGCCGGTTACGTCTGTTTCCGTTGGACCTTATGGCGCAAACAGCATGGGTGGACGCGAATATGAGCGGAGTGCAAGCGCAGCATACAATCACGCTTTGATGTGGTACATTACCGAAGATGAAGTATATGCCCGCAAAGCCATTGAAATACTGAATGCCTGGTCGTATCGTTTATGGAATTTTGATGAAAACAATGCCAAATTAAATGTCGGTTTGTTCAGCCCCAACTTCCTGAACGCGGCGGAAATAATCAAACACACCAATTCCCATTGGACTGAAAAAGACCAAAAGCAATTCAAGCAATTGGTGTTGTCGGTATTTTATCCTACCATCAAAGATTTCTTTACCGAAGCCAACGGCACGCGAAAAATCTTCTATCGGCGTGCTGACATCTTTGAGAGCGCAAACGGCGAATGCCTCCGGCAATAAATCGCTTGTTTCGGAAAAAAGGGCTTTGTTGCCTTCACAAACAGGAGCATTGGATAAGAGCACAGCTACGCCGCCTCAGGATGCCATTCTCGTCCACCCCGGCGATTCTATTCAGGAAGTCATCGACAAGTATGCCAATACCGGCAAATGGATTGTGCTGACGGAAGGCGTTCATACGCTATCCAAAACCCTGATGCTCAAGAGCGGTATCACACTCGCAGGACAGGGTAAAAAATCTATCCTTGTCTTGTCGTCCCGTGCAAGCGGACAGACGATTGCCAATGCCGAGAGGGACATGCACGATGTAGTTATCCGGGATTTGTTGCTCGAAGGAGCCACCAATACGGTTACCAACAACGACCCCAATCACGACCGAAGAAACCGTTCGTATATGAACGCACCGGCTCGTGAAGGCATCCTGTTCTTTGCGCGACAGACGGACAGATGAAAAACATCCGTTTTGAAAATCTTACCGTACAAAACTGTACACGCAGCGGTGTCTCTGTTTGGGGTGCATCCGGCGTAAAAGTTATTCATTGCGATTTTAGCGACAACGGCGCAAGTGTGGTGCCCGGTGCAGGTTTTCATCACAACCTCCATCTATCCCATGTGGACAATTGCGAAGTACAAAACAGCCGATTCGATACGTCCCCTTGGGGCAACGGCATCAATCTGACATTTGCTCGGAATGTCATTATCACAGGCAATGAAGCGGCGCGCAACCAACTTTCAGGCATCCGGTGTACCGAAAGCGAAAACGTGCAGGTAATCAATAACTTGACGGAGGGGAATGATGCCAGCGGTATTTCATTCGATACCCAAATGGACGGCTTGCGCAAAATAACGGTCAAAGATAATTTAGCGCAAAACAATGGAGCGTATGGTATTTATATTGGAAAAGCGGAAGAGGCACTTGTGGAAGGAAATACAACTATTGCAAATTATTTCGCATTCGACGTCATATTAAGGAAAAATTAAGCGATAATTAAGGCTGTAAATGTACATTTGCAGTAAAAAACAAAGTTTATCAAAGTAAATTATTAAAAAAATGAAAAAGTACATTCTTCCTTCTTTTATTTTGGCATCCGCATTGTGTGGATGCAGCAAGGCGGCAAAGTCGCCCGTTGAGTATGTAAATCCCTATATGGGTAATATCAGTCACCTTTTGGTGCCAACCTATCCGACCGTGCATCTGCCCAACAGTATGCTGCGTGTCTATCCCGAACGCTCCGATTATACGAGCGACCTGATAAACGGTTTGCCTGTGGCTGTAACAAGCCACAGGGGTAGTTCGGCGTTTAATATCAGCCCCGTGAGCGGGACGAAAGACAATCTCCCGAGCGTGGTGCGCTACACCTACGACAATGAGCAGGTCGCGCCTTATCGCTATTCCGTCTATCTGGATGAAGACAATATTCAGGTCGATTATGCGCCTTCGCATCAAGCAGGGATATATGCCATCACGTTTCAGAACGACGCAACGAATCAAATCATCATTAATTCGCGCAACGGGAAACTGACACAAACGCCCACAGGCATATCCGGTTATCAACTTATCAACGGCGGTCCCACCACTATTTATGTTTATCTGGAAGCCGAGCAGCCCATTGCTCGCGCAGAGCGGCTCACTTCGTCAGGCGCGAACGATGCCTGCGTTTTGACGTTCAACAGCAAGCAAATCAACCTCCGCTACGGCATTTCGTTTATTGACGAGGCGCAGGCTGAAAAAAATCTCAAGCGGGAAATCAACACCTATAGCGTGGATGAAATTGCAGCTGCCGGACGCAAAGAATGGAACGCGGCTTTGAGCAAAATTGAAGTGTCGGGCGATTGCGACAACGACAAAACGGTATTCTACACGTCCCTCTATCGGGTGTATGAGCGAATGATTTGCATTTCCGAAGACGGCAGATACTATTCGGCAACCGACCAAACGGTGCATAACGACGAGGGCGTTCCCTTTTACACCGATGATTGGATTTGGGACACCTACCGCGCCGCCCACCCCCTGCGGGTATTGATTGAAGCGGAAAGGGAAACGGATATGATAAAGTCCTACATCCGTATGGCGCAACAGGCGAAAGACGGCTGGATGCCCACTTTCCCCGAAATCACGGGCGACAGCCACCGTATGAACGGCAATCACGCCGTAGCCGTCATCTGGGATGCTTATTGCAAAGGCTTGACAGGCTTTGACTTGGAGGCAGCCTACATCGCCTGCAAAAAGGCACTGACAGAAAAATCTTTCCTGCCGTGGACGAAGTTGCCAAACACCGAATTGGATGTCTTTTACCACGAAAAAGGCTATTTCCCTGCCATCAAAGACGGCGAAAAGGAATATATCGCCGCCGTGAATCCGGGAGAAAAGCGGCAACCGGTGGCAGTAACACTCGGCACAAGTTACGACCATTGGTGTCTGGCGCAGATAGCAAAGCAGTTGGGGCACGACGATGATTATCACCGTTTCCTTAATGCTTCGCACAACTATCGCAATCTCTACAATACCGAAACGGGCTTTTTCCACCCGAAAGATATAAAAGGGGATTTCATTGAGCCGTTCGACTACATTTTCTCCGGCGGACAGGGTGCGCGCAACTACTACGACGAAAACAATGCCTATACTTACCGTTGGGATGTGCCTCACAACCCCGCAGACTTAATCCAACTGATGGGTTCGTCCGAAAAGTTTGCCGACAATATGAATAAAACTTTCCAAAAACCGTTAGGCAAAAGCAAGTTTGAATTTTACGCGCAACTGCCCGACCAAACCGGCAATGTAGGTCAATTTTCGATGGCAAACGAACCTTCGTTCCACATTCCCTACCTGTATAACTACGCAGGGCAGCCGTGGATGACCCAAAAGCGCATTCGCACACTGCTGAAACAGTGGTATCGCAACGATTTGATGGGCGTTCCGGGCGACGAAGACGGCGGCGGAATGTCGGCATTCGTAGTCTTCTCGTCGATGGGCTTCTATCCGGTCACGCCGGGGTCGCCCACCTACAACATCGGCAGCCCCGTCTTCCGAAACATCAAAGTGAAATTAAGCAACGGAAAAGTCTTTGAAATTGATGCGCCAAACACCTCCGAGACGAACAAATACATTCAATCGGCTACTTTGAACGGCGTGGAATGGAACAAGCCGTGGTTTGCGCAAGAAGACATCATCAATGGCGGCAAATTGGTGCTGGTGATGGGCGACAAAGCGAATAAAAATTGGGGTGCTGCGCCGGAAAATGTTCCGCCGTCGGCAGAATCAATTAATTAAATAATAAAAAATGAAAACACATTTAAATGTCGGAAGTTTGGTATGTTGCCTTCTTTTTGCTATTCCCTCCGGTTTGGCGCAAGGCATTCGTTTCGATGGCGATTTTTCCCCTGCGGAAGGGTTGACTATTCCACAGGAAGCACCATATCGCGAAGAAATTTGCCTGAATGGTTTTTGGGATTTGCAGATTATGCCTGTTCCCTCTTCTTGGGAAAGCGGGACGGGTGTTGCGCCCGAATTGCCGTTGCCATTGCCCGGAAAATGGGAAACGACACGGATAAAAATTCCTTCCCCTGTCAATGTCAATAATTGGGGTAGTGGGAATAATGTGGGCGAAGGCACGGACTTTCCGTATGCCCCAAGTTCCGTTTATTATCCGAGCTATCCGAAGCATTGGGACGGTGCCCGTATGGCGTGGCTGAAAAAGCAATTGATTTTGCCGGAAGGGTGGAAAAACAAACGCTTGCTCCTGCATTTTGAAGCAGTTGCCGGTGAATGTGTGGTTTTGTTGAACGGCAAAGAGGTCGCCCGCAATTTTGATGCCCACCTGCCCTTTGAGGCGGATATTACCGAGGCGATTCAGCCGGATGGTGCCAATGAAATCAGAGTTGGCTTGCGTCATAGCCGCTTGTTCGACAAAAAACATCCCAAGTATAAATATTTTGGTGCTACTTACCCGACCGGCTCCAATACCGACGATTTGATTGGTATTTGGCAGGATGTGTTTTTGTTTGCCGTGCCCGACATTCGCATTACCAACGTGTTCATCAAACCTTGGCTTTCTCAAAATGAGTTGGAAGTTGAACTTCAAATTACCAACCAAACCAATAAAAAGCAGAAATTGGACTTGGCAGGAAGTGTGCAGGAGTGGCTCAATGACAATGAAGGCAATCCCTACACCATTCGCTGGCATTTGGGTGAAGAGGTTTTAAACATTGCGCTTGCCAAGCCGATAGAGGTGAATGCGGGTGAAACAAAAACCGTTCACATCACCACCAAAGTGGGTTCGGCACTAAAAACATGGTCGCCGGATGCTCCGAATTTATATACCTTGTTGCTTCACGCGAAGGCTCAAAAGCAGACCTGCGACATCAAAGCCACCCGATTTGGTTGGCGGCAATTTACGATTGTGGGGGATGAGTTTCATTTGAACGGCAAAAAAATCCAATGTTTCGGCGATATTCAGCATCCGTTCAGTGCCTATATCTGTTCGCGGCGTTTCGCCTACGCGTGGTATCAGATGATTAAAGATTTTGGCGGCAATGCGGTGCGCCCTCACGCGCAGCCCTGGTCGCGTGTGTATTACGACCTTGCCGATGAGATGGGCTTGATGGTGTTGGACGAAACCGCCCTGTTTGGCAGTTCCATCCGCCTCAATCTGGAAGAAGATATAACTTGGGAACGGTCGCACGAGCATCTGAAAAGGCTTATCCTCCGCGACCGCAACCATCCGTCGGTGGTCGGCTGGAGCGCAGGCAATGAAATGTTTGCCATCGCCCTGTTGAATAAGCCCGAAAAAGATGTTTCCGACCGCTGGGATGCGCAATTAGTCAAACTGGCACTTTCCGTCAAGCAATTCGACACGACACGCGATTTCATCACTTTGGACGGCGACCGCGATATGGACGGACAACTGCCGGTTTGGAGCAAGCATTTTGGTCACGGCTTGAATTTGAAAGACCTACCGGAAAATCTTCATAAACCCTTGATTGTGGGCGAATCCGGTGCCACGTACTATGGTCGCCCCATTCAGTTGTATCCTTTCGCGGGCGATGCAGCTTTCCGGTCCTATCGCGGGCGAAGCGAAGCCTTAGCCGTTGATGTCTATCAAAATACGGCGCAAATGGCGTTGCCCCATCTGTCGTATTATTCGCCTTCCGAAGTCAGTTGGTTTGGCATCGAGCATCTGAATCTCGGCTATTCCGATTATTCCCGTTTGCCCAATTTGCAGGACGGCATTTTTGCGGGGAAGCCCTACGAAGAGGGTAAACCCGGCTATCAATACGAGCGAATCCCGCCTTATGTTACGACTTTCAATCCGGGTTTAGACCCTTCTCTGCCGTTATATCGACCGTTGCCGATGTTTGAAGCGTTGCAGGCAGCATTACGCAAAAATGCTCCGGCAGCGTCCCCGTGGGATACCTACAAGGAGCACATCCTTCCGGAAAAGCCGGTGATACCAAGCCGTTACAATCAGGCGTATTTTGTTGGAGAAAAAGGGAATGAATTGTATAATAAACTCGCAAATATCGGGATTGACTTTTCGGAAAAACCCACCCAAAAGGTGTTAATTGTGGATGCGGAAAATGTTACAGCCCAACAATGTGCAGCCATCCAAAAACCTTTGCAAACGCTGAAAAAAGAAGGAGGCATTATCTGGATGTTCTTAGCGGACAAACCACTCGCCGACGTGCTCAAAACCGCTTTGCTGCCGTTAAGTTTGGAAACCACTAACCGCCGGGCAACTTCTCTTGACAACAATCCGGCTACGGAATGGGGACACTATTTCAGCCTGCCGGATTTGTATTTTGCAGAAGTGAAAGGCGACCGCCAAATTATCAAGCAGGGACTTGCCGGTACGTTGGTGGAAAAAGGAAATGTGGTGCTCGCGGCATCCAATGTGGACTGGTCGCTATTCAACGAGCAAGCGGAAAACCGGAAATGTGCGCAAGTGGTGCTATACGAGCATTTGGAAAAACCGGCGGGAGCGGCTTTGGTCACCTATCCTTGGGGAAAGGCTACTTTGGTGTTCTCCACGCTGGATTATCGCCCCGATGCGCCGGAATACATCACTTTCTGGCGAAATTTATTGTCAGTTATGGAAATCAAGTGGAGCAACACGAAAAATCGAGCACAAAAGGATTTGGGCAAAGAGCACAATCTGCTTTTGGATGGTCCGGTTGAATAAAATTTAATAAAAAAAATAGAGATATGAAAAAAACATTTTTAATTTTCTTTGCGCTCATTTGGGCAAATGCCACCGTATTTGCGCAGCAGAAAGGCACGGTTTCTAATTCGGTGCCCTTGGTGATTAACTTGCAAGACCCCGGCGATGTGAACGGGATTGTCTTTTCGACAGGCAACCTGTCGAAAAAGGACATTTCCGACAACATCAGCATCTACGTGTCTTACGACCCGATGAATTGGGGCGAAGCGGTCAAATACACCGTTTCCGGCGACAAAAAGAAATTCACATTGAATTTTCCGCCCAAATACGGTGCGCACGTTCAATTAGTAACGAAAAAGACGTTCAACTTTGCCGAATTGACTGTTTTGCAGGTCGAGAAAACTGTGGATACAATGGTAGGCGAGCTTCTGACGGGCGTGGCAGGTATGGCGCAGCCGTGGATGAACGCCGCTTTGCCGACAGAAGCGCGCGTGCAGTTGCTTTTAGCCGCGATGACCCCTGCCGACAAGATGGAATTGTTGCGCGAAGGGTGGGGGATTCCCGGTATTCCGCATCTCGGTGTTCCTTTTATGAATAAGGTGGAGGCAGTGCACGGATTTTCTTATGGCAGCGGTGCCACGATTTTCCCGCAAGCCATCGGTATGGGTGCCACTTGGAATAAGAAATTGATTGAAACCGCCGCCGCCACGATTGGCGATGAAACATTGGCTGCCCACACGTTGCAGGCGTGGTCGCCGGTGTTGGACGTGGCACAAGACCCGCGCTGGGGGCGAATGGAAGAGACCTACGGCGAAGACCCTGTGCTGGTTTCCCAAATGGGCGGCGCGTGGATTAAGGGCTACCAATCCAAAGGGCTATATACCACGCCAAAGCACTTTGCCATTCACGGCGCACCCCTCGGCGGGCGCGATTCGCACGACATCGGGCTTTCGGAACGCGAAATCAGGGAAATCCATTTAGTGCCTTTCCGCCACGCGATTAAAACTTACGACTGCCAATCCGTTATGATGGCATATTCCGACTATCTCGGCGTTCCTATTGCCAAGAGCAAGGAATTGCTGCAAGGGATATTGCGGGAAGAATGGGGTTTTAACGGATTTATTGTGAGCGATTGCGGTGCACTTGGCAATCTCACGGCACGCAAGCATTACACCGCTCAGGACTATGTGGAGGCTGCCAATCAGGCATTAGCCGCCGGCATCGCCACCAACTGCGGGGATGTCTATAAAGACAAATCCGTGATTGAAGCCGCCAAAGACGGGCGGATTGATATGAAAAACTTAGACCGAGTGTGTGCAAGTATGTTGCGCGTGATGTTTGGCAACGGACTTTTTGAACACAATCCCGCCAAATCTTTGGACTGGAATACCATCTATCCGGGTTGGAACAGTGCGGAACATCGCGAATTGGCGCGGCAGGTTGCCCGCGAATCCATCGTGCTGTTGTGCAACAGGAACAATATTCTCCCGCTGAATAAAACCATTGCCAATATCGCCGTCATTGGTCCGGGTGCCGACAATTTGCAGCCGGGCGACTATACGCCCAAATTGCAGGAAGGGCAACTCAAATCCGTATTGACCGGCATCAAGGCTGCCGTGGGCAAGAACACAAAAGTTTGGTACGAAAAAGGGTGCGATTTTTTCGATAAAACCACTTACAATTTGCCCAAGGTGTTGGAAGCCGTAAAAAAATCCGATGTGGTGGTGATGGTGCTGGGCGACTGCTCTACGAGTGAATCCTATCAGGGAATGAAAAACACTTCCGGCGAAAACCACGATTTGGCAACGCTCATTTTGCAGGGACATCAACAAGAGATGCTGGAAGCCGTTTGCACCACCGGCAAACCGGTCGTTCTGGTGCTGCAATCCGGCAGGGCATACGACCTGTCGTATGCTGCCGAAAAAACGGCGGCTATCTTAGTGAATTGGCTACCGGGGCAGGAGGGTGGCTACGCCACGGCAGATGTCCTTTTCGGCGACTACAATCCCGCCGGACGCTTGCCGGTTACTTTCCCGCAACACGTGGGGCAAGTGCCAAACTACTACAATTTCAAAACTTCGGGAAGAAGATACGAATACTCCGATTTGGA
>BNTT01000078.1 GCA_025996815.1 Bacteroidia bacterium | reverse complement strand
ACCTCGGAAGAAGGGCTGATGCACCGCAGCAAACGCCCGATAGAACCGGAGGCGGTCTTCGGGCAAACAAAAGCCAACAAACACTACAACCGGTTCAGACATTTTGGAGGCGACAAAGTAAAAATGGACTTTGCCATCTTCGCTATAGCCTTCAACTTGGGTAAAATGCACAAAAAAGCCAATAATCCCGCACCCAAGCGGATTATTAGCCCAAAATTGTCTGTGCTAAAATCAATTCTTGATTTTTATCCGCAACAGCTAAATATGGCTGCTTAAATCTTAAAAAAAATCTGCCCTTTTGAAACAGCCTCTTTTGGCTCTCGGACATCGCCATTCGGCTTTTCCCATCGTGATCCGCTTGGGATTCGAACCCAAGACCCCATCCTTAAAAGGGATGTGCTCTACCGGCTGAGCTAGCGGATCTCTTTGTGCTTTTTGAAAGCGAGTGCAAAGGTACGACATTTTTTTTATATAACAAGGGCTTTTGCCTTTTTTTTTGACATTTGCTCAAAATTTATGCTATTCCAAACGAGAGCGTGCCCAAATAGGTGTAAATGCAGCTGATGAAACCTATCAAGAAGATGCCAACCACACAAAACACCAGACTTGCATTGTTGTAGCGATTGTTTTTGAACGTTGCCACCGCTTTGGCTTCCGGCTCCAGAATGAACATCGCCTTGATAATCAGCAAGTAGTAAAAGAGCGAAATCACCGTATTCAAGAGGGCGATGAGGACTAATATGTAGTGTCCCTGCCCGTATGCCGCCATGAAGATAAAGAATTTGCTGAAAAAACCTGCCAGCGTGGGGATGCCGCCCAGCGAGAACACCGCGAGCATCATCACCAACGCCAATTTGGGGTTGGTGCCATACAGTCCGTTGAACGCCGCGATGCGTGTGTCGCCGCCGGTTTGATTTTCCACCGCCGAGATGACACCGAAAGCTGCCATATTGGAAAAGAGGTAGACCAGCACAAAGAAAATCGTGGCGACCATCCCTTGCCCCGTTCCGGCGATAATCCCCAGCATGATATAGCCCGCCTGCGAGATGGACGAGAAGGCGAAAAAGCGTTTGATGTCTTTTTGGCGGATGGCAAACAGGTTGCCGAGCGTAATCGTGACGACGGTGAGCCACCAGATTATGTCCGTCCACACCCCTTGCAGGGGTGCAAAGACTTGATAGAGCGCAAAAATCAGCGCGAAAGCCGCCGCCCCTTTGGATGCCACCGACAGATAAGCCGTAACACTCGTGGGCGCACCTTCATACACATCTGCCGTCCACAAGTGGAAAGGCACCAACGAAAGTTTAAAACCCAAACCGGCAAAGAAAAATACGAAGCCCGTGATAATCAATTCATTAAAGCCTCGTGCAACCAGAACGTGCGCCATATCAGCGTAGTAGAAACTGCCCAGCGCGCCGTATAAAAACGACAAGCCGAAGAGCATGATTCCCGAACTCAACGCGGAGATAAACACATATTTCACACCCGCCTCAGCCGAGCGTTCGCACGATTTGTTGTAGGCACACAAGCACGCCAGCGGCAGCGAAGCCGTTTCCATGCCGATATACAGCAGCATAAAATTGTTGGCGGAAATCATCAGATACATCCCCAGCAACGTGATGAGCGTGATGGTGTAAAATTCACCCTGCCGCCCTGCCGTCTCTTTGGATTTTAACCAGCCGTTGGCTTGCAAAAACACCATCAGAGTGGTTACGTTCAGGATATTTTTCATAAAAACGGTGAGCGTCGTGCAGGTAAACATCCCGCCGAAAGCCGTTTCCGCGCCGCCGCGAAAGAGCGGACAAAATGCTTCGACAAATCCATACGCCGTGAGCAATGCAAACAGCGTTACAGCCACTCCCTGAAAGTATCTTTTCCCTTTCCGAGAGCCAAAAGCGTCGTATAAAAACAGAAAGACAAACAGAATCACCAATCCTATTTCCTGTCCCAAATACAAAAAGTTACTGAAATCCATATTATATATTTATTTTCTCAATTATTGGTACCAAACTGTTACTGATGATGTCGGCAACGCCACTTGGGTAGCATCCGATGAACACGATTGCCACAATCAAGCCCACCAGCGATACTTTTTCATACCACGCGGCATCCGTCAAACTGCTGTGTTCGGGGTTGTGAACGGGTCCGTAGAGGATTTTCCCAACCGTGCGCAGGATATAAACCGCCGTGATGACAATCGTGCAGCAGGCAAAAATCGTCAAACTGCGGTGGAACAAATCGGCGTGTTGGAACGCCCCCACAAATATCGTCATTTCCGCCACAAAGCCGCTCAATCCGGGCAATCCCAGCGAGGCAAAACCTGCCAGCACGTATGCCACAGAGGCAAAAGGCATGATTTGCATCAGCCCGCCCAACTCGCGAATGTCGCGCGTGTGGGTGCGCCCATAAATCAGCCCGATAATCGCGAAGAAGAGTGCCGTCATCAGCCCGTGCGACAACATCTGCATCACCGCGCCCGTCATCGCCGTCTGATTCATCATCAGGAGCGCGAAAAGCACCAATCCGCAGTGCGACACCGACGAATAGGCGTTAATATATTTCAAGTCGGTCTGCACCACGGCACTCAAACCGCCGTACACCACACTGAAACCTGTTAATATCAAGAATATCCAGCCCAATTCGGTTGTCGCTTCGGGCATCAGATACATCGCAACGCGGAAGCAGCCGTAGCCTCCAAGTTTCATCAAAACCCCTGCGTGGAGCATCGACACAGCCGTGGGCGCACTCGCGTGACCGTCGGGCGACCAAGTATGGAACGGAAACATCGCACCCAACACGCCAAAGCCCAGAAAAGTGGTTGGAAACAGCCACCGCTGGTATTCAATGGGGATATGGAGTTGCGCGATTTCCAACAAATTCATCGTAGAATGACCGGCAGCGTAGTAAATCCCAATGATGCCAACCATCAAAAACGCCGAGCCGCCCATCAGCATCAGCGTCAGTTTCATCGCCGAATATTCCTTGTTTCCTGTCCCCCAAAGCCCTATGAGCAGGTACATCGGTATCAGCGCGACCTCGTAAAACATAAACATCGTGAACAAATCGACGGAGATAAAGAAGCCATACACCCCCACCGACAGCAGGCAGTACCAGATAAAAAACTCCTTCGCCATCTTCATGTTCCACGACGAAAACACGCCCGTGAACACGATAATCGACGACAGCGCAATCATCAGCACCGAAATGCCATCCACGCCCACCGCGTAGGCGATATTCAGCGGCTCATACCACGAGGCAGAAGCCGTAAACAGCATCGTAGCCGCATTGCCTGCCGCGCGTTCCTGCAAAAAAAGCGTGGCTAAAATGCCCGTCAGCACCACCAAAACAGACGCTCCGGTGAGCATAACCGCCCGAATCGCTTTCATTTCTTTGCACAAAAACAGAGCCAAAATCATCAGCACCGGCACTGCTACAAATAGAGATAAAATATTCATTATACCATTTATTTTTTTTAATTTATTGGACCATCCACTGCTTTACTCCAATCAATACCCGAAACCCATACTAATGTTCCGTTGCTCCAAGTATTATTGTTTATTATCTGGTTTAGCAGCGACTTCAAATTACCCGAATGTAAACTCGCTTCTGAGGCTTCTGATGTCTTGATATGAGATGCCCCCTGCTCAAAGCGTGTCGGAGTGGTGTCTATATCAAACGTATTGTCTGTTATGACTAATTTGTCAGTATCAAACCCGCTTTCGACGACAAATGGGCGCACTTTCGTGAACACATTGTTTTCAATCCTGACGGAATATTCCGTATTTGGATTTATTTGAATCCCCTTGTAATAGCCTCCAAACGTTGAGTTTTGGATTGTCAGATTGCCCGTCAAGTCGGTTTCTATAGCCGTTTTAGCGATTTCATCATCTGGCAGCGGGTTTTCGGGATATACAAATGCCACACTGTCAATTGTTCCCTGATGAGCAAGCAACGCACCGTACAGGTCGTGGGTAGAACGGACTTCCACTTTCCTGAGCGTACCACCGTTCAACACCATATCCTCATTGTTATTCGAGTTGAGCTCAATAACCGCCCCTCCGACACCTTCTACGGTCACATTTTCGGGGATAGCAAACGGCACTGTTTCCTCCCACTTGCCGCTCAGTTTAACCGTTCCGCCACCGCGAAGGGCTGAAGAAGCAAGAGCCGCAGAGAGTGACCCCGGAACGGGGTTTAGGGTGTTGCCGTTGATAGCAGCCAACTTACTCCATCCCTTATCATAGGTGTTACCCCCTCCGTCAATCACGTTCATACCTCCGGCGCGCACATCCCAACTGTCGGACCTGCCGAGGCTAAATCCGGCAAATGTGGAATTTCTAATCGTTCCGGTTGCTGCCGAGCCAAAATCCACCCCGATTGATTGCATATCGTCTCTCCCCATGCCTGAAAAAGCGCACCCGTCAATGGTCACCTTGCTAACAGTATTGCTCACATAGATTCCCCATTTATTGCCGGAAAACACAGAGTTTTTTACCGTCAATTCGCCGTAGGAAAGTTTTACCCAATAATCGAGTTCATCTGCACCACCGAAGAATGTTACATGGTCAAGCACCACGGTTTTGCCGTCGACTATTTCAATTTTTCCTGCAATCTTTGCCTCAACTTCGTCTATTCCCTTGATACTAAAGTCTTTTTCTATCCTAAGTGTGCCGTCGACGACGGGGTATAGTCCGTCATCAAGAAGCAAGCCCGCGGATTCGTCAATCATTGTTTGCGTTATCTCCGCGTCGTTGTTGAGATAAAGCCAATCGGTGGGTGGCACCACCGTCACCCTACAGGTAGCCTCGTATGTTCGACCGTTGGAAACTATCGAAACGGTGATTATATCTGTTCCCGGTCTCACCGGCGTTACTCTGCAATTTTCGCCAACGCCGCTTATTTTAATAATGTGCTCGTCGAGTTTGGTCTGCCAACTCACTATCTTTTTAGCGTCGGTTTTCAGTGTCTGCGATAGTGTGACGGATATATCCTTTGCTTCGTAGAAACCCACCGTCAGTTTGTCGACAAGTTCCATCTCAGCCTCCCAATTAGGAGGTTTAACGCCGGGGGCGGTGGCGCCGATGTGACCAAAGAAGAATCCAAAGAGCACTCCCCGTGGGGCAACGCCTGCGGTATATATTTTGTCTCCATCCTGATGAGAAGGATTTGCGCCTTGCATCAAGGCATATACCGGAGTGAGCATCCCTCTTTTAGGGTCATACCAACCATACATATCGGTACTGGTGTGGTATTCTTCGGGGATTGTGGTTTGCAATGTGCCGTCGGCACCTATATTTACATATTCGTTATTGATATTGTCTTTTAAAAAACTGTCCATATCAGACAGCACGCCCTGCGCGCCCGGCGAATTTGCCAGGTTATAAAGTTTTAAAAATGCGCGATAGTTATATTGTATTTCAAATATCTGCCTGTACAGGGATAGATAGCCATCTCGGCGCGTCCGGACAGCCGGAGCGGAAGTCCATTTTTCAATATCCGCGGCGAATCTTTCCACCGCATTTCCCTTCGTGGCGTGCTGCCAACCGAAAACAGGGTCGTCGTTCCAATAGCGGTCAATCGCCAAAACGACGCCGGCGGCTTCGTGGTCGGGGCGCATTTTCCAAGTGTTATTATCCAACCACCACCAGTCATAGACTGTTTTGACACCATTGGTTTTATAGTCCGTCAAATCGGTTGCTGTCCCCTTACTGTAAACGTAGGGGCGCGATTCCCCAATTACAGCCTTAAGTTGTTTCCATTTTTCCTGATACATCTGAAGAGTGTTTGCTTCGTCCACCTCATTGATGTTGACGTTGCCGCCAGACCAGGCACCGGCATCCGACTCGCCGGCACGAAGTCCGTTGTCGTCTGCGGCAGGTTCCTTCGGCAGGCTTCTCCAATTGATGACCATTCCCCCGTTTTCGAGCATTTCCCGTATCATGGCGGTCTCGGCATCAACGCCAACGTCCGGCACCGGATTTTCATCAAGCTCCGATGTCGCTTTCTCAATCTCTAATGTCGAACACGCGAACAGCCCTAATACAAGGCACAATGAGAACAATATCTTCTTCATCTCCATATTATTTGGGGGCAAAGGTACGAAGTTATTTTTTTATTTCCAAATTTTTTTTGCATTTTTTATGGCAAATCCACTAATTTATTAACAATGGCGTAAATAGTTAGCCCTGCCGTGCTGTGGATTTGCAGTTTGCCGGCGATGTTTTTTCGGTGGCTGATGACGGTGTGCGACGAGAGGTTTAAGGAGTCGGCTATCTGCTTGTTAGTCATCCCTTTAATGACGCATACGATGATTTCTTTTTCGCGCTGCGAGAGCGATTCGTGCCGTTTTTTGTCGCTTTCGCCGTCGAGCGGGTCGCTGAGCAGTTTTGTCAATTTTTCCTGAATTTGCTCCGCCGAATCGTAGATAGAAATAGCCTCGTCGTAGGTTTTCAGGGTGGTGCCATCGAGCAAATTGTGGAGCAGGGCGAGGCATTTCACGTCCGGGCGGCTCATTTCTTTTTTGATTGCCGGCAGGGAAATCATCGGGCAGGCAATCAGCAGTTCGGATTTTTGCCCGCTCGGCGACGTTTTCAGTTCGTCGAGGTCGGCAATGTCAAACACTTCCGTTGGGATGCTTTTTATTTGTTTCAAAACGGCGATAATGCCGCTGCGGAGGATGAGCGAAGGCTCTATAATCGTGATTTTGATGGGGCGATTGCTCATGCGGGGCGTTTGTTTTTACGTTCAAGTTTTTGGATGGCGGGCAAAAAAAGGCGGTCTTCCACCGCGTTGTGCGACTCAAAATCCTGCTCACAATTGAAAATATCAAACAGCACGCTGTTCATCTCGTTGGTGCTTTGGGCGGGATAATATTTGATGAGGATGTTCTTAAACTCCGTCAATCGGCATTCGATTTGCTCGTGCTGCTTGGAAAAAATGAGCTGGCACGGCTCCGCCGGTTCATTTTTGAGCAGTGCCTTGACGTATGGAAACACCTTTTTATCCTCATAATTCATGTGTTTGCGCATCTCCGCCTCAAACTTGTCGAAATAGCCCAGCACGGCTTTGTTGAGTTCGTCCTGTCCCTCATTCAGCACCTGTGCCAACTTCCGGCGTATGTCGGGCAGCCGGTATTTGAGAAAATAGTCGTGCGAACAGTGCAAATAGTCCATCAGAGCCTCCGGCGACAGCGCATTGTCCGACATATTGATGACCGACAAAAACGTGTTGCCGTCCACCCGATTATCGCGACACACCTCTCCAATGCTCTTGTCGCCAAAGCCCAGCGCGATTTTGAAACGGCTCATAACAAGCAGCGCGGCATAGTTTTCGCTCACCAACCGGCTCATCGAATCGCTCTCCTGATATTTTCCATTCATAATTTATTCCTTTTTGATTGCAAAGTTACGATTTTTTTTTGTACCTTTGCACCATATTTGTGATGAAGAGAGCACTGCGTATTACCGGAATTATTTTTATGGGGATTCTTCTGCTGGGGTTAATCTTGGCGGTAGTGGTGCGTGTGCCCTATTTTCAGCAGGAAATCACGCTTAAAGTGACCGGCTGGTTGGAGAAAAAAATCGGCACTAAGGTGTCGGTGGGCGACACCAAATTTGCGCCGTTTCACCATTTGGTGCTCTCAAATGTGTATGTCGAAGACCAGCGGGGGGATACTTTGCTGTATGTCGATGAAATTTCTGCCGGATTTGATTTTTTGCCCCTTTTGCAGGGCGAATTGCGGTTTAGTTCTGCGCGTTTGTCCGATTTTGATATGCAATTGCGCAGGGAGTCGGCGGATTCGCCGCTGAATATTCAGTATATTATTGATGCTTTTCGCTCTGAGCCGAACGAGGCTTCGAGTATTGACTTGATTATTGATGATATAGAGTTGGAAAATGGGCGGTTTTCCTACACCGTTGTTGCGGACGAAAACAGCAAGCCCCTGAAATTTGAGAATATTTTTGCCCACATTCAATTGCCGAGAGTGCTGGGCGCGACGGTGGAGGCGGCTGTTAAGTCGCTTAGTTTCAATGAAATATCAGGGTTTCAGGTCAAGAAATTGACGTGCGATTTTGTGTATGATGCCGGCAATATCGCCATCAATCAGTTGAACATCAAACTGCCTCACTCCGAGTTTTATTTGCGGGATATTGCCGTTCAATATGACCCGCAGGCGGCAGACCCGCTGCAATTTCGCGCTCAGCTTGCCTCGTCGCCCGTTCGATTGCGCGACATTAGCCGTTGGGTGCCGCTGTTCAGCCGATTCGACGACCAGTTGGAGATTGCAGGGCACGCTTCCGGCTCGTTCAAAAACCTCGAACTGACGAATTTGAGCGTGCGCGAAGGCAAGGATGTCAATATCTTTACCAACCTGACAATCAAGGGCTTGGAAAATCCTGACCCGGCGAAAATCCACGTCAAAGGCACCATCCGGCAGGCACTCATCACCACGGAGGGCATGAAGCGTATGGTCAGCAATTTCAGCACGCAGCCCCAACCGCTGCCGGAGGCGCTTCAACGCCTGGGGACGATTGAGATTGAGGGCAAGGCAAACGGCTATCTGAAAAATCTGACGGCACTGTTCAACCTCTCGTCGGAGGCAGGCAAGTTGCGGGCAGATGTGAATTTTCAGACCCTCCGGAATGCGAACAATGCCCTCACAGGCATTGTGGAAGGCAAAATCACCGGCTCGCGACTTAATATCAGACGCCTGACAAACAATGCCGATTTCGGCATGGCGCAGGTGGAAATGCGCGGCTCGTGCCTCATCGAAAGCACCAAGAAATTCTCCGGCAAGATTGATGCCACCATTAACCAGTGCGATTACAAGGCATACAACTATCAGAATGTCAGTCTGTCCGGCGATTTCACCCAGGCGAGTTTCACCGGCTCCGTCAAAGCCGGCAATCCCGACGGGCGGTTGGTTGCCAACGGTGCCTTTTTGCTTAAGGAGGCTAATTCACAGTTCAATTTCACGGCGGAGGTCTCCGATTTGCACCTCCACAAGTTGCATCTGGTGCCCGACAACTACGAATACACGTTGCGCCACCTCTCAATGGAGGCAAGTCGGAACAACGATGAGCAGCGGCTGACTTTCAATTCCGATGAGGCGGAGGGTGAAATAACCGGTCATTACACCTTCCAAACACTGTTTGAGGCACTTCAACAGACTGTTTCAGCCTATCTGCCCTCAGTGGCTGCGCCGCCGTTGGTGCAGTCGCCCGCCGATTTTGAGGCAAATTTCACGCTCCACAACACCGAGCGGCTGTCGTCTATCCTCAATCTGCCCGTTACAATTTACGGAAAAGCCCGCATTGATGCCATTTACAACGGTGAGCAAAATAAAATCCTGCTGAACGGCGACTTCCCCGAAGTGAAAGTGGCGGGCATGCTCGTCGAAAACGGGAAAGTGCATCTGGACAACGATTCGGATTGTATCTCATTGAAAATCAATGGAGAAACGCAACTGAAAAAGAATGGCAAACTGAATTTTGAGGCAAAACTGCGTGCGACGGACGATTTGATTTATTCCGACGTGCAGTGGCGCAACGACAACGCATCGAAATACAGGGGCGCGCTGGACTTTACGACCAAATTGGCGTATTTTGAAAAGAGCAACCGGTTTAGTCTGCAATCCACCTTTCAGCAGTCGGAGTTGATGTTTAACAACTCCGTTTGGGTGCTGTCGCCGGCAACCCTCGCCTACCAAAACGAGCGGTGGAGTATCCAAAATTTCAGGGCGAAAGAAAGCGACCAACTCATTGAAATAGAGGGAAATGTGTCGCAAATGCCCACCGACGAAATCACGCTTACGCTCAACAAAGTGGATTTAGACTATGTGTTTAAATCGTTAGACATCCCGGCATTAACATTCGGAGGGATTGCTACGGGGTCGCTCACTGCCAAGGATTTATACACAACGCGCGAACTGTCGACCTACCTGGATGTCCGCGATTTTGCGTTCAACGATGCCGTGTTTGGCAATATGGAGCTGAGCGGACGCTGGGACAACAACGAGCAGGGCGTTGAAATGAAAGGGCGTGTGGTTAAAAACGACTCCTCATTCGTCAATGTAGACGGGTTTATTTACCCCGTCAAAGAGCAGATTGCCATTGATTTTGATACCCACCGCACGAGTGCGGTCTTTCTGCGCAAGTATCTAAACACGGTAACCCCCAATTTCTCCGGCGAATTGACGGGCACAGTCCATCTGGGGAGCAATCTCAACGCCCCGACGGTGGAAGGGACGCTCTGGATAGAAAATGCAAGTTTCGACATCGACTTCCTGAACACCACCTACACGTTCAGCGACTCGGTGCGCTGCAAGCCCGACGAAATTGCGCTGCAAAACGTGACTTTGCACGACAAATATGGGCGGCAAGCCATCTTCAGCGGGCGGCTACACCCTAATGCGTTTGAGGATATTCGATTTTCTGCCGAGGTTTCCTGCGACAACTTTTTGGTTTTTGATGCCACGCAAAAGAAAAGCCCCACATACTACGGAAGCATCTTTGGGAGCGGCACAACCACCATTCAGGGCACGGAAGATTTGGTGCACATTGATGCTGCCATAAATCCGACCGCAGGCACACAAATCACATTCAATTTCCTGCAGGAAGCCGAAGTGAAGGAATACAATTTCATCAATTTTGTGAACAGACAGGCGGATTCGATTGCCAACCAAATGCAGGCTAATTCGCCCACTAACAGCCTGAGCCGCACAGAGCTCCGCTTCAATCTCACCACCAACGTGACGGATGTTGCCAAATTTAACGTGCTGATGGACGCTACCGGCAAGGACAAAATATCCGGCTCCGGAGCGGGCAGCCTGCAACTCCAAGCCGGCACGCAGACGCCGGTGAAAATTTCTGGCACCTACGAAATTGAGCAGGGAAACTACAATTTCAGTTTTCAGCAAGCCTTTTTTCGCGATTTCAAAATTGCGGAAGGCGGCAGTGTAACCTTCCGTGGCGACCCTATGGAGGCGGATTTAAACCTCAAAGCGGCATACACCGTTTCCGCCAACATCGGCAATTTAGACCAGGGATTGCTCACCGGCAGCGGCTCCGATGTGAAACTGAGCGTGCGCGACAACGTGTCCGTCAGTTGCGTGCTGCAACTCAACGGTCGGCTCAGTCATCCCACTGTGAAATTTGACCTCGAACTGCCCGGTGCCACCGCCGAACTGGAACGTCAGGTCAAGAGCTACATCCGCACGGAGGATATGCTCCAACGGCAAATCGTGTATCTGCTGACGCTCGGACGGTTTTACACCGCACCGGAATATACCCGCGAAGATTCGCCGTTGAATAACAACTACACGCTACTCACCGAGGGGTTATCCTCCCAAGTGAACAATCTCCTTGAGCAGGTGTTGCCCAAAAACTTCCGGGCGGGCGCGAAGGTGCACCAATATTACGAGGGCAACGATGCCAACACGGAGGTGGAAGTGATGCTGTCCGCAAACCTGCTCGACAACCGCCTGCTGTTCAACGGCAATTTCGGCTACACCAACACGGTATACACCAACACTACGCGAGATATGCCGCTCGTTGGCGATATTGACGTGGAATACAAACTAACGAAAACCGGAAACACCAGCCTGAAAGTCTTCAATCACTACAACTACCGCAACTATTTCAGCCTCACCCCCGAATGGACACAAGGCGTAGGCATCCTCTTCCGCCGAGATTTCAATACGCCCAAAGAGATGTTTCCGCAGAAAAAATAAAATGACTATCCGCAATCATACCACTGATTACTTGCTATTTTGTAAAAAATAGTTACCTTTGCAGAAAAATAATCTGAATACAATATGAGAGCATTTATGGACGACAATTTTGTGTTGCAGACCGATACGGCGCAGCATCTTTACCATGGGCACGCGAAAAAACTGCCCATCATTGATTATCATTGCCACCTGAATCCGCGCGAAATCGCGGAAAATCGGCGGTTCGACAATCTGGGGCAACTCTGGCTCGAAGGCGACCACTACAAGTGGCGCGCGATGCGCACCAATGGCATCGACGAGCGTTTCATCACGGGCAAGGACACTTCGGACTGGGAAAAATTTGAAAAATGGGCGGAGACGGTGCCCTACACGATGCGCAACCCGCTGTATCATTGGACACATCTGGAACTGAAAACGGGCTTTGGCGTGAATAAACTCCTCAAACCGGCAACCGCAAAGGCAATTTATGACGACTGCTCGGCGAAATTGCAGCGGGAAGATTTTCGCGCACGCGGGCTGATGCAGCACTACAATGTGGAGGTCGTGTGCACGACTGACGACCCAATTGATTCGTTGGAACATCACGTTGCGTTGAAAAAAGAGGGTTTTGCCGTCAAGGTGTTGCCCACGTGGCGACCCGACAAGGCGATGGCGGTGGAAAATCCGGCGAATTTCCGCGCGTATATCGAAAAATTGTCGGACGTTTCGGGCGTTACAATCAGCAAGTTTGCCGATTTGTTGCAGGCGTTGCAGGTGCGGCACGATTTTTTTGCTTCGGTGGGCTGCAAATTGTCCGACCATGGCATTGAGGCGTTTTATGCCGACAAATATGCGGAGGCTGAAATTGAGCAGATTTTTGATAAGGTGATGGGATTGATGCCATTGACGGCGTTGGAAATCAGCAAGTTCAAGTCGGCGATGCTGTATGAGGGTGCCAAAATGGACTTTGAGAGTGGCTGGACGCAGCAATTCCACTACGGCGTGTTGCGCAACAACAACGAGCGGATGTTCCAGAAATTGGGCGCGGACACGGGTTTCGATTCCATCGGCGATTTTCAGGTGGCACGGGCGTTGGCAACTTTTTTGAACCGTTTGGATGCGGAGGGGAAGTTGGCAAAGACGATTTTGTACAACATCAATCCGGGCGACAACGCGATGCTCGCCACGATGCTC
>BNTT01000077.1 GCA_025996815.1 Bacteroidia bacterium | reverse complement strand
TTGGTGGTGGTGGTCAATAAATGGGATTTGGTCGAAAACAAGGACAACAACACCCTGAAACACTTTGAAAACACCATCCACGAGCGGATGGCTCCGTTCACCGACGTGCCGGTGATTTTCGCCTCCGCGCTCACCAAACAGCGCATCTTCAAGATTCTCGAAACGGCGCAGGAAGTGTATGAGATTCGCAAAATGAAAATCCCCACCCACCAGTTGAACGAGGTGCTACTGCCGATTATCGAGCACACCCCGCCGCCCACCAACAAGGGCAAAGTGGTGCGCATCAAATACATCACGCAACTCCCAAACACGCCAATCCCAAGTTTCGTCTTCTTCTGCAACCTCCCCCAATGGGTGAAAGAGCCATACAAACGCTTCCTCGAAAACCAAATTCGCAAGCACTGGTCGCTCACCGGCACCCCTGTCAATATCTATATGCGCGAAAAATAAAATTTTCAAAAAAAACTCATAATTCATAACTCATAATTCATAACTATTTCGTACCTTTGCGGCATTATTTCGTAATTATAAATACATATATATATGGAACGTCGTGAATTTTTGAGAACAACGGCTGCGCTGGGCGCGGCTGTGCTGACTTTCGACAAGCTGGCTGCCGCCGCGCAAGCCGGCAAACTGTCTGTGGAATCCACCCCCGACATGGTGGCTGTGATGGGTGGCGAACCCGCCGTGATGCTTCAACGCGCACTCCAAGAGATGGGCGGCATCGACAAATACGTCAAAAAAGGGCAATCGGTAGTGATTAAACCCAACATCGGTTGGGACAAAACGCCCAATTTTGCCGCCAACACCAATCCCGAACTGGTGGGCGAACTGGTGAAACAGTGCCTCTCGGCAGGTGCCAAAAAGGTGACGGTCTTCGACCACACATGCGACAACTGGCAAAAATGCTACGACCATTCGGGCATCGAAAAAGCGGTGAAAGCCGCCGGAGGCACCATCGTGCCGGGCAACGACGAGAGTTACTACAAGGAAGTGTCCATCCCCAAGGGCGTGAAACTCAAATCGGCAAAAATCCATCAGGCATTGCTCGATGCCGATGTGTGGTTCAACGTGCCCGTGCTGAAAAATCACGGCGGTGCCAAAATGTCTATCGCGATGAAAAATTATATGGGCGTTGTTTGGGACCGCGGCGTTTTCCATTCCAACGACTTGCAGCAGAGCATCGCCGACATCTGCACGTACACCAAAAAACCGGCTCTGAATATCGTGGATTCGTATCGCTGTATGCGTAAAAACGGTCCGCAAGGCAAGTCGCCAAGCGACACCTCGGTGCTGAAAGGTCTTATCGTATCGCCCAATATCGTGGCGGCAGACACGGCGGCTATCGCGATGTTCAATCAGGTCGAAAAAATGGACATCGCCGAAGTGGGGCACATCGCGCTCGGCGAAAAATTGAATTTGGGCACGCAAAAGGTTGATAAACTGAATGTTAAACGTATAAAAATATAAGCACTTGAAAAGGGTTCGTGTAATCGTTGCATCGCTCTTTTTTGCAGCGATGACGTGGGTATTTGTGGATTTTGCGGGTAAGTCGCCGGAGTGGATGCGGCACGCGATTCCTCACATAGGGAGTTATGCTGCGATTGTCGTTTGGGCGGTGCTGGCACTGCTGTTGGGGCGTGTTTTTTGCTCGTTCATCTGTCCGTTTGGCATTTTGCAGGACGTGATTGGGCGGTTTGCTCCTAAAAAATGGCGCAAGCACCACTATTCCAAGTCTTACAATTGGTTGCGTTACAGCCTGTTAGCGATTTGCGCGGTGTTCCTGATTTTGGGCATCGCCACCCCGTTGCTCGTGCTCGACCCGTACAGCAATTTTGGGCGCATCGCCGTCAATATCTTCCGCCCGCTGGTGATGGAGGGCAATAATGGGCTGAACTGGATTGCGCTCAAATTCAACAATTACGATTTTTATAACATCACGATTTATACGGTAACGACCCTCTCGTTTTTGTCCGCACTCGTCGTGCTGTTGCTCGTTGGCGCGATGGCTTTGCTGCGCGGGCGGCTGTTTTGCAACACGATATGTCCCGTGGGGTCGCTGCTGGGGCTTTTTTCGCGGTTTTCATTGTTTCGTATCGCGCTGGATGAATCCTGCACCAAATGCGGATTGTGCGCAAGAGCCTGTAAATCAGAGTGTATCAACAGCAAGGAGGGCACCATAGATGCCTCGCGTTGCGTTGCCTGTTTCAACTGCTTGGGCAAATGCAAAAAAGAAAAAGCCATCCACTACAAATGGGCTATATCCCCCCCCAAGCCCCTAAAGGGGGAGTTGAAAAATTCCCTTTCAGGGAATAAAAGCCCCCTTGAGGGGGTTGGGGGTAGCCGTCGCTCGTTTTTGCTGGCATCCGCGGCGATGGCGACGACGCTGCCATTGATTCAGGGCTGCGTCAAAGCCGTTGCGAAGGAGATAGATACCACCAAACTGACGCCCATCACCCCGCCGGGGTCGGTGAGTTTACAGCATTTCAAAGAAAAATGCACCGCCTGCCATTTGTGCATAACGCACTGTCCGCAGCAAATTTTGAAACCTGCGGGCTTTGAGTTTGGCATCGACTATGCGTTTAAGCCACACTTGACGTTCTACGAGATGGCGTTTTGCAACTACAATTGCACGGTGTGCGCCGATGTGTGCCCCTTTCATGCGATTGTACCGTTCCAAGATAAAGATGAAGCGGGTATTTCCAAAGAGAAGCAGACAACGCAGATTGGCATCGCGCAGTTCGACAAAAGCCTCTGCATCGTGTTCAAAGAAAACACCTCCTGCGGTGCCTGTTCGGAGCATTGCCCCGTGCAAGCGGTGCGCATGGAGCCGTATGGCGACAGCGGCTTGACGCTCCCGCACGTCTATGACGACCTCTGCATCGGCTGTGGCGGCTGCGAATCCATCTGCCCCGTCCGCCCAATCAAAGCCATCAACATCCTTGCCAATGAGGTGCACCAACGAGCGCACGCCCCGCAAGAGGAGGAAGCCAAAGAGGTGGATGCTGAAAGTCTGGATTTCGGGTTTTAATTCCCTGCCGGACATCCGGGGAAGAGCGCCTGCCCGCCCGCAAAAAGATTTTTCGCAATTCATAATGCGTAATTCAAAATTTTTTACTACCTTTGCACTTTAAAACTTTATTACAAAATTATGGGCTTTAAAATTATAGTTCTTGCAAAACAGGTGCCTGACACGCGCAACGTTGGGAAAGACGCGATGAAAGAAGACGGAACGGTCAATCGTGCCGCGTTGCCTGCTATTTTCAATCCGGAAGATTTGCTTGCCCTGGAGCAGGCATTACGTTTGAAGGAACGCTATGCCGGCACAACGGTTACTCTGCTGACGATGGGACCTCCCCGCGCGGAAGAAATTGTGCGCGAAGGCTTGTTCCGCGGTGCCGACGGCGGCTATTTGCTCACCGACCGCGCCTTTGCCGGTGCCGACACGCTGGCAACAAGTTACGCCCTGAGCACGGCAATCAAAAAAATCGGCAAGTTCGACATCATCCTGTCCGGACGTCAGGCTATCGACGGCGACACCGCGCAGGTGGGTCCGCAGGTGGCTGAAAAGTTGGGCATCCCCCAAATCACTTACGCCGCCAATGTGGTGTCTGCCGAAGGCGGTGAAATCACGGTTGTGCGCCGTTTGGAAGGTGGTGTTGAGGTCGCAAAGGGCAAGTTGCCGATGCTGATTACCGTTTCGGATGCCGCGCCCGAATGCCGCCCGCGCAATGCCAAATTGGTGCTTCGCCACAAAAAAGGCACGGCAGCCACCGAATGGAGTGCCGCCGATGTCGATGCCGACCCGCAGCAGTGCGGCTTGTCAGGCTCACCAACGAAGGTGAAAGCCATCGAAAGCGTTGTATTTCAGGCGAAAGAGAGTAAAACACTGGATTCTTCCGACCAGGCAATCGAAGAACTCATCGTGGAGTTAATCACCAATCACACAATCGGTTAAGTTATGAATAATTTATTTGTATATCTCGAAATAGAAGACGGTAAGGTGCAGGACGTTAGTCTTGAACTGCTTACCAAAGGTCGCTCGCTGGCAAATCAGTTGAAATGTCAGGTTGAAGCGGTGGCTGTTGGCACGAAATTGGACAAAATCGGCGCGCAGGTGTTCCCTTACGGGGTGGATGTGCTACACACGTTCGACGATGCCCGCCTCACGCCCTACACCTCGCTGCCCCACACGGCGGTGCTGGTGAAACTTTTCGGCGAAGAAAAGCCGCAAATCGCGCTGATGGGTGCCACTAATATCGGTCGCGACCTGGGTCCGCGCGTGTCCTCAGCCTTGTTCAGCGGCTTAACTGCCGATTGCACCGCGCTGGAAATCGGCGACCACGAAGAGAAGAAGGAGGGCAAGACCTACACCAATCTGCTGTATCAAATTCGCCCCGCATTCGGCGGCAACATCGTGGCAACGATTGTAAACCCCGAAAACCGCCCGCAAATGGCAACGGTGCGCGAAGGCGTGATGAAAAAAGAAATCCTTGATGCCAATTATAAAGGTAAAACGGTGGCGCACGACGTGAAACAATACGTTTCAGACACCGATTTCGTGGTGAGCGTGATTGAACGCCACATCGAAGCCTCCAAAGTGAACATCAAAGGCGCACCGATTATCGTAGCCGGAGGTTACGGCTTGGGGTCGAAAGAAAATTTCCAACTCTTGCACGACTTGGCAAACACGATTGGCGCAGAAGTGGGTGCTTCGCGCGCGGCGGTCGATGCCGGATATGCAGAGCACGAGCGGCAAATCGGGCAAACCGGCATCACAGTGCGCCCCAAACTCTACATAGCGTGCGGCATCTCCGGTCAAATCCAACACATCGCGGGCATGCAAGAATCCTCCATGATAATTGCAATCAACAACGACCCCAACGCGCCCATCAACACTATCGCCGATTATGTGATTACGGGCGATGTGGAAGTGGTTGTGCCAAAGATGGTTAAGTTTTACAAAAAGAATAGCAAATAAAAAAACGAAATACAATGTCAAATTTTTATTTAGATAATCCGGCTTTGAGGCATCATTTGCATCATCCGTTGATGCGCCGCATTGCGGAGTTGAAAGAGCGGAATTATGCGGATGCGGCGAAGTTCGATTATGCGCCGAGCGATTTTGAGGATCTGCTCGACAGTTACGAGCGAGTGATGGAAATCGCGGGTGAGGTCATCGGCGAAGTGGTGGCTCCCAATGCGGAGGAGGTCGACCACGTGGGTCCCACGGTGGTCAAAAACCGCGTGGTGTACGCTCCCGGAACGGCTGAAAACCTGAAAGTGACCACCCAGGCGGGTTTGATGGGGCTTTCGATGCCCCGCCGCTACGAGGGATTGAATTTTCCTTTGACGGCGTTCATCATGGCTTCCGACATTGCCGCGCGTGCCGATGCCGGTTTTTGCAACCTCTGGGCGTTGCAGGACTGTGCCGAAACGATTTACGAGTTTGGCGATGCCGCTCAGCATCAGAAATACCTCCCCCGCGTGTGCGCCGGCGAAACGATGTCGATGGACTTGACCGAACCCGATGCAGGGTCGGATTTGCAAGCCGTGATGCTGCGCGCAACCTACGACGAAGCGGGCAAATGCTGGCGACTCAACGGCGTGAAGCGGTTTATCACCAACGGCGATTCCGACATTCACCTGGTGTTGGCGCGCTCGGAAGAGGGCACGAAGGACGGTCGCGGACTGTCGATGTTCATCTACGACAAGCGCGACGGCGGCGTGGATGTGCGCCGCATCGAAAACAAAATGGGCATCAAAGGCTCGCCAACGTGCGAATTGACCTACAAAAATGCCAAAGCGGAACTGTGCGGCGAGCGCAAATTGGGCTTAATAAAATATGTGATGTCGCTGATGAACGGCGCGCGGCTGGGCATCATGGCACAGGCAACAGGATTGTCGGAAGCGGCTTACCGTGAGGCAGTTGCATACGCCAAAGACCGCAAGCAATTTGGCAAAGCCATCATCGAATTTCCGGCGGTCTACGAGATGCTCGCCAACATCAAAGCCAAATTGGACGGCTCTCGCGCCATTTTGTACGAAACATCCCGCTTTGTGGACGTTTACAAAATCTTGGAAGACATCGAAAAAGAGCGCAAATTGGAGCCGGAAGAAAGGGACGAACTGAAAAAATACAAGAAATTGGCAGATGCCTACACGCCGCTGGGCAAGTTGCTGGCTACCGAATATGCCAATCAGGACACCTACGACACGATTCAAATTCACGGCGGCTCCGGCTTTATGAAGGATTACCCCTGCGAACGCTACTACCGCGATGCCCGCATCACCAACATCTACGAGGGCACGAGCCAGTTGCAGGTGGTGGCAGCCATCCGTCACGTGCTCACAGGCACGTATTTGAAGCAGTGGCAGGAAGTTTATCAGGCAGAAAAACTCCGTCCCGAATTGCAGGGCTTGCAAAAGCGCGTGGCAAAATTGGTGGATGTTTACGAAAAAATAGTGCCGCTGGTGGCTGACACAAAAAATCAGGAACTGATTGATTTTCAGGCTCGTAGATTGGTGGAGACTGCCGGACACATCACGTTGTCGTATCTGTTGATTTCGGATGCCAATCGGGATTATGAACTGTTTGCGCGCTCTGCCGAAGTGTATGTAACGCTTTCCGAAGTGGAAGTTGCTAAAATTCAGAAATATATCACGGAATTTGAGCCGGATAGTCTGAAATTTTATCGACATACGGAGGTAGCATGAAAATTCTTGAAAACTATTCGTTATTAGCGCATAACTCGTTCAAACTCAACGTGAAAACGCGCTGGTTTGTGGAATATGAATCGGAGAGCGACCTGCAAAAATTGCTGCGCGACGAATATTTCTTCTCTCAGGCGTTTTGGCACATTGGCAACGGCTGCAACTTGCTGTTTTTGAGCGACTTCAATGGCATCATCGTCCATTCGGGCATCCGAGGCATCGAAAAAATCGCGGAGGATGCCGACAGCGTTACGCTGAAAGTGGGGGCTGCCGAAATGATGGACGATTTGATTCGACAGTGCGTTGAGCAGGGCTGGGGCGGCATCGAAAACCTGTCGCTCATCCCCAGCGAAGTGGGCGCGAGTGCGTTTCAAAACATCGGCGCGTATGGCGTGGAGGCGGGCGATTGCATCGAAGAGGTGCACGCTTTCGCCGTCAAAACGGGCGAGAAGCGCATTTTCAGTCACGCCGAATGTCAATTTGCCTACCGTCACACCTTTTTCAAACAACCGGAGGAGCGCGGCTTGCATTATATCACGCACGTGGTGTATAAACTTTCCAAAAAGCCCGTCTTCAAACTCGATTACGGCAACCTCCGCAGCACGCTGGTGGGCAAAGCCATCACGCTGAAAACCGTGCGCGAGGCGGTCATCGCCATCCGCAAGTCGCGATTGCCCGACCCCCAAGTGCTGGGCAATGCCGGCAGTTTTTTCCTCAACGCCTACGTCTGCAAGCCCCATTTTGAGGCTTTGCACAAGCAATATCCCGATATGCCGCATTTTTTTGAGCCGGAAAAGACCGACGACGGCAAAGAAATCGTCAAAATCCCCGCCGCGTGGCTCATCGACCAATGCGGGCTGAAAGGCAAAACGCTTGGCGGCGCAGCCGTTTACGAAAAAAATCCATTAGTGCTGGTCAACCAAAACAATGCCACAGCGGATGATATTGTGCATCTGGCAGAAGAAATCCGCGCTGCCGTCAACGCCAAGTTCGGCATCGAACTGTCGCCGGAGGTCAATTACATTTAGTGTTTATTTTAGCGTTTATTTTCATTCACTTCACATCCGATGCCACCACGCGAATTTTGATGTCGCCGGGGGCTTTTTTCAGCGTTACGGCGGAGGGCGCGAGGTAGTGTGCCACCGTGTGGTCGGTGTAAGTGGTGCCGTAATAGGACGATTCGACGTAGTAGGACACCTGCACCGGAATCAATAGCAGTCGCAACGGCTGCGGCGGGCTGTTTTCTGCAACCGATTGGTCGATGGCGCGCTGCACCACATTCGCGATGTTGGCATATTGATAGGAATATGCCGTGGCGTTGAACGTGGACAAATAAGAGACGCGATTGTCGGCTATTTTGCCGCCTTCAAAGAAGGTCTGCACCGAGTCTTCTACGAGCAACAGCAGTTTGGAGCGCGTCAAATTGAGCGTGTTCACCGCATTTGTGCCCGGAAAACCGAGGCTGAAGCCGGGGGTGTATGCTTTCGGCTCGGCATTGAGTTCGAGGCTCACATTGCTGAGTTTGCGGTTGCCCATTTTCTCCTTAATCTGCTTAATATCAATGGTCAGTTGCGCACACACGCCCGCAGGGGTTTTCAGATACATCCTGTCGGGGTTTTCCGGCAACAGATGGGCATCGTTGGAATTTGCATAGCGATTCAACTGTATCATTTCCTTTGTTACCGTCAGCACAGAGGCACTCGTGGCTGTGGCTATAGAATCCGATTCGCCGTCCGAAGCCGTCAGGTGATATTCGCGCTTGTAATAGACATAAATCTCCGTTTTTTCGATGTTCAGCATACTCCCCGTGCCGAAAGTGGGTGCCACATACACACCCGGGAAATGTTCCGCCATCGCTTCGGGAGAGGCGTATGCGCCGTGCCGCTCGTCCTTATTGTATTCCAACAGTAATTTCTCTCCGATTTCCTTGGGTAAATCAACGGAAACGACACGGTAATAAGCCCCTTCAGTGGCAGCATAAGCCGAGTCGGAGATGCTCATATCGCGCGCCGAGTATGCCTGCGTGCCCCACACGGTGTTCTTATCGTAAAACGGCGTGGGGTCGTCGGTGTAGTAATTGGCAGGCAGTTTCGTCACCGGATATATGCTCACCCCCATCGGCGCAACCGAATCGCCGATGAAAGTGGCGTACAAAATTTTCAGTTGCACCGAGTCGATGCCCGCGCCCTCAACGATGCCGTCGAAGCCCGCCGTAGGGTAGAATTGGCAGGCATAACTCGACGCAATATCGCCATAGACGGGGTCAGAAAGTCTGCCCAGCATACCATAAATCGACTTGGCGTAGATATTATCCATCGAAACGGTCGTGCCGCTCACGTCGAACGAGTCGCTCACAACCATAATTTTGTCGCCATCGGGCTGAATCCCCGCCCCCACTTCGTCTATCGCGTCCAAATCGCACGACGACAGGCAGCAAACACCCAACACCAACGCCATTGCGGGCACTCGCAGCCCCTTCGTAATTGTCATTGCGGGCTTGACCCGCAATCCCTTACTTTTCCAATAAAAGTTTATCATAAAGTTCATTAAATTTGTCAATATAAACGTCTTCTCCCTGAAAATCGAGGAATGGCACGCCTTTCGACAGGGCATATTCTTTCAGTCCCTCGTAAATTTTGGGGCTGCCCTGAATCACGCCATCCGAAAAATCAATCGCCAACTTGCTCAAAGCCTCAAAATCGGGGTTTGCCTTCACGCCCACCACGTCTTTGTCTTTCACATTTTCAATTTTCAATATCTCGTGAAAATTGTGGGAGAAAAAGGTGTAAAACTCATCGTCATAGATGGAATACACCACTTTGGTGTGCTTAAAGCAGGGGTCGTTTTTGTAATATTTCTTGATATAGAGCGGCGTCAGCGCCGAAATCCAGCCGTGGCAGTGAATCAAATCGGGGAACCAGCGCAGTTTTTTGATGGTTTCCATCACGCCGCGCACGAAAAAAATCGCGCGCTCGCCGTTGTCGGTAAATTCCTCGCCGTCGATGGTGTGAAACAGTCTTTTTCGCGCAAAATAATCATCATTGTCAATAAAATAGACCTGCAAACGAGTCGCCGGCATCCCCGCCACCTTGAGCACCAGCGGGTGGTCGGTGTCGTTGATGATGATATTTAGCCCGGAGAGGCGAATGACCTCGTGCAATTGATTTCGCCGTTCGTTGACCGCCCCAAAATTAGGCATAAAAATACGAACCTCCCGCCCTTTTTCGTAGATTCCCTGCGACAGATGCCGTGCAATGAGCGACTGTTCAGAATCTGCCAAATAGGGGGAAACTTCCGTTACAATAAAAAGTATTTTCTTTTCCGGCATAACTAAATTTCTTTATTCGAGGGGCAAAGGTACGAAAAAAAAATGAATAAGTGGTCTTTTTATATAAATTTTTTGTACCTTTGCGCTTCATAGAGTAAAAAATAACGCAAACAGCGAAAAAAAACAGCACAATGAAAGAAGCAGAAAAAGATTGTTCGACAGCGATTTTGAGCCAACGTTTTCATCTAAAAGATGCGCATGGCTCCATCACGATGCCCATTTATGCCGGCGCGGCATTCGAGTTTGACACCGCCGAGGCGATGGAGCAGGCGTTCCTCGGCAAGTCGGGGAGGCACACCTATTCGCGCATTTCCAACCCCACCGTGGAGGCGTTTGAAGAGCGCGTGAAAGAAATAAGCGGTGCAGAGCACGTCCTCGCCGTGTCGAGCGGCATGGCGGCGATTTCCAACACTTTTTTAAATATCGCGTTTGCTGGCGGCAACATCGTAACCACCTCCCACCTCTTTGGCAACACTTTTTCGCTGTTCTATATCACCCTGCGAGCCTTCGGCGTGGAAGTGCGCTTCTGCGACCTGCTCAACCCCGCGGAGGTGGACAAACACATTGATGAAAAGACCTGCGCCGTGTTTGCCGAAATCATCACCAACCCGCACATGGAAGTGGCTGACTTAAAGGCACTTTCGCAGTTGGCGCATAAAAAAAACGTCCCCCTGGTTGCCGATTCCACCCTCGTGCCCTGGCCCCAATTCAACGGCAGATGCCTGGGCGTGGACATCGAAGTGGCATCCAGCACCAAATACATATCGGGCGGAGCCACCAGCATCGGCGGCTTAATCCTTGACCACCAGACCTTTGACTGGTCGAAATCGCCCCGCTTGGGCGAACTCGCAAAAACGGCAGGCAAAACAGCCTTCACCACCAAACTGAGAGGCGAAATATCCCGCAACATCGGAGCCTACATGGCACCGCAAACGGCTCATCTGCAAAGCCTTGGCTTGGAAACCCTGTCGCTGCGCTTCGAACGTTCTTCGCGCACGTGCCGGCAGCTGGCACAATTCCTGCAAACCGTGCCCGGCGTAACAGACGTGCACTACAATGGCTTGCCAACCGACCCATTCTACAAACTGAGTTGCGAACAGTTCGGCGAATACCCCGGCTCCATGCTCACATTCGCCCTCAAAGACCAACCGGCATGCTTCCAACTAATGAACAACCTGCAAGTCATCCGCCGCGCCACCAACATCTACGACAACAAGTCGCTGATTATCCACCCCTTATCCACCATCTACGGCACCTTGAGCGACAAACTGAAAAAGTTAGTCTGCGTCCCCGCCAACATGCTACGCCTCTCCGTAGGCTTGGAAAATTTCGACGATTTGAAAGATGATATTTTGCAGGGGATGAAATAGGGCATCTGCCTTGTCATAGTCCCAATCCTATACTAAAGTATCCGGAGATGGTGCGCCATGGGGCAGTTGTAATATCTCCGGCAACAGTGGTTGCCCTGACCTCTTAAAAAAGTATTTGTTTTATTCGAAATAAATACCTAAATTTGCAGCAAATATTAAAATTATAAAAAAATGAAATCACGTAATCTTGTATTTATTCTTGCTCTGGTCAGCGGTTGTGCCTCCAACGAGGCACAGGATTTGACCAAAGCGGCGAACTTTGAGCGTTATGCTGAGGCTAACAACGCTGTTTCTACTCCGCCGCGGGTGGTGTTTCTTGGCAACTCCATCACAGAGGGTTGGGCGGATGCTCGTCCCGAGTTTTTTACGGACAATGGCTTTCTGGGGCGCGGCATTGGCGGGCAAACAAGTCCGCAACTCCTGTTGCGCTTTCGGGAGGATGTCATCCATTTGCATCCGCAGGCGGTGGTCATCAATATCGGCACTAACGATATTGCGCAGAACACGGGCGAATATTCGCCTCAACTGACGCTGGACTGCATCCTTTCGATGGCGGAATTGGCTCACGCCAACGGCATCAAGGTGATTCTCTCGTCCGTAACACCTGCCAAAGAATATCCCTGGCGGAAAGAAATTAAGGACGTGACGGCGAAAATAGATGCCTTGAATGCCGAAATCAAGGCACAGGCAACGGCACGCGGCTTCGCCTATCTCGACTACAACACCCTCACACGCGATGCAACGGGCGGGATGAAAAAAGAATACACCTCCGACGGGGTGCACGTGACGAGAGAGGGCTATGCGGTGATGGAAAAAGCCGCATTAGAAATTATTGGAAAGCTATTATTATGACGCTCTGCCTCGGCAAGCGCGGCGTTTTGGTGAAGCAGGACTACATCTCCGGCGACCGCGTGGAAATCATTTTTGACCTGCCGCTGGGCGAAATAGTGATTGATTTTTACGACAAACTGAAAAGCATTTCCAAAGGCTATGCCTCGTTTGACTATCACCTGCACGACTATCGCCCCTCAAAATTAGTCAAGATGGACATCCTGCTCAACAGCGAGCCGGTGGACGCACTCTCCACGCTGACCCATATCGACAATGCGGTAACGTTTGGTCGCAAAATGTGCGAAAAACTGAAAGAACTCATCCCGCGTCAGCAGTACGACGTGGCAATTCAAGCCGCCATCGGCGCAAAAATCATAGCCCGCGAAACCATCAAAGCCGTCCGCAAAGACGTAACCGCCAAATGCTACGGCGGCGACATCTCCCGCAAGCGCAAACTCCTCGAAAAGCAAAAGGAAGGCAAAAAGCGCATGAAGCAGGTCGGCAACGTGGAAGTGCCGCAAAAAGCATTTTTGGCGGTGCTGAAATTGGATTAATCTTGCGCTCTACCGCCATTATGAAAAATATTTGTTGTATTTGCATTTTTCACAAAAACGCATTGCTCAACAACCTGAAATTCATAATAATAGCTTTCCAATAATTTCTAATGCGGCTTTTTCCATCACCGCATAGCCCTCTCTC
>BNTT01000076.1 GCA_025996815.1 Bacteroidia bacterium | reverse complement strand
CGAAGTGGGACTTACAGATAATGTTCAGGAATAAAAAAAACGATATGGCAGACAGATTATTTATATTTGATACAACGCTACGCGACGGCGAGCAGGTGCCGGGGTGCCAACTCAACACGATTGAGAAAATTCAGGTGGCGAAAGCCCTCGAAAACTTGGGCGTGGATGTGATTGAGGCGGGATTTCCGGTGTCCAGTCCGGGCGATTTCAATTCGGTGGTGGAGATTTCCAAGGCGGTGACCTGGCCCACCATTTGCGCCCTCACCCGCTCGGTGGAAAACGACATCAAAGTGGCGGCAGAAGCCCTTCAATATGCGAAAAACAAGCGCATCCACACCGGCATCGGCACATCGCCGGCGCATATCAAATACAAATTTAATTCCACGCAGGACGAAATCGTGGAGCGCGCCGTAGCCGCCGTGAAATACGCAAAAAAATTCGTCGAAGACATCGAATTTTACTGCGAAGACGCGGGGCGGACAGACAATGAATACCTCGCACGGGTGGTGGAAGCCGTGATTAAGGCGGGCGCAACGGTCGTCAACATCCCCGACACCACCGGCTATTGCCTTCCGGCGGAATACGGCGAAAAAATCAAGTTCCTGATGGAAAACGTGAAAGGCATCCACAACGCCATCCTTTCCACCCACTGCCACAACGACTTAGGTATGGCAACCGCCAACACGATGGCGGGCATCATCAACGGCGCGCGGCAGGCAGAAGTAACCCTCAACGGCATCGGCGAGCGCGCCGGCAACACCGCCCTGGAGGAGGTGGCGATGATTCTCAAAAGCCACAAAGAACTGTCGATTGACACGAACATCAACACGAAGCAGATTTATCCCGTGTCGCGCATGGTGAGCAGCCTGATGAATATGCCGGTGCAGGCAAACAAGGCGATTGTGGGACGCAACGCCTTCGCCCACTCGTCGGGAATCCACCAGGACGGCGTGCTGAAAAACCGCGAGAGTTACGAAATCATCGACCCCCAAGACGTGGGCATCGACGACAACACCATCGCGCTGACGGCTCGCAGCGGGCGCGCAGCCCTCAAACACCGCCTCAACATCTTGGGCGTGGAACTGCCGCAGGAAAAATTAGACAGCGTGTATGAAGAATTTCTCAAACTCGCCGACCGCAAAAAGGACATCAACGACGACGACGTGCTGATGCTCGCCGGCAAAGACCGCACCGATTCGCAGCGCATCCGGCTGGAATACCTGCAAGTAACATCAGGGATTGGTTTGCAGCCCGTGGCGAGCGTCTGCCTCAACATCGCGGGCGAAAAATTTGAAGCCGCCTCGTCGGGCAACGGTCCCGTGGACGCAGCCATCAAAGCCGTGAAGCAAATTATCCACCGCCAAATGACAATCCAAGAGTTTCTAATTCAGGCAATTAACAAGGGCAGCGACGACATGGGCAAAGTGCACATGCAAGTGGAGCACAACGGCACAAACTATTACGGCTTCGCCGCCAACACCGACATCATCGCCGCCTCAGTGGAGGCTTACATTGATGCCATCAACAAGTTAGCTCCAGCCACCGCATCGACTTCTCATCCAGCACCTCAATAATCTGCTGAATGCGTTGCGATTTTTGTAGCAAGTCATCGTTGGAAAGTTCCCCTGTAGATAATTCCTGCTCTAAGGCTGATTGTTCGGCTTCCAAGGCAGGTATTTCTTTGTCCAATGCCTCCAATTCGCGCTTTTCATTAAAAGTCAATTTAACGGGTGTAGGGTTAAGGGTGGAAGACCCCTGCACCTTACACTTTTTACCCTCTACCTTAAACCCTTCACCCTGTACCTTCAATCCTTCACCCTGTACCCGTTCCGCTTCGCGGTATTGTGTGTAATTGCCGGGGAAATCCTGCAATTGCGCTTGCCCCTTGAAGACGAGGAGGTGGTCAACCACTTTGTCCATGAAATAGCGGTCGTGCGACACCACTATGACGCAGCCTTTGAAATTTGCCAGATAGTCTTCCAGCACGTTCAGGGTGATGATGTCGAGGTCGTTGGTAGGCTCGTCGAGGACGAGAAAATTGGGATTTTTGATGAGCACCGTGCAGAGGTAGAGGCGGCGGCGTTCGCCCCCGCTGAGTTTGTGCACAAAGTCGTGCTGCTTTTCGGGCGTGAAGAGGAAATGCTGCAAAAACTGCGAGGCGGTGAGTTTTTTGCCGTCGCCGAGGTCAATGACTTCGGCGATGTCCTGCACCACGTCGATGACTTTCATGCGGTCGTCAAACGCCAGCCCGTCCTGACTGTAATAGCCGAAGCGCACCGTTTCACCCACGTCGAACAGTCCCGAATCGGGCGGCTCCGTGCCAATCAGCATTTTTATAAACGTCGATTTGCCGGTGCCGTTGTTGCCGATGATGCCCATTTTTTCGTAGCGCGAAAAGATGTAATTAAAATCTTCGACGATTTTGATGTCGCCGTTAGGCGTGCCGAATTTTTTGCTAATGTGCTGTGCTTCAAAGATTTTGTTGCCGATGTAGGACGTTTTCACGCCCAAATGCACGTCACCGGCGGCGCGGTTTTGTTTCAGTTTTTCTTCCAAATCGTGGAACGAGTCAATCCGCGCCTTGGCTTTCGTGGCGCGGGCTTGCGGCTGGCGGCGCATCCATTCCTGCTCTTTGCGAAACAGGTTTTGCGCCCGCTCGCGCTCCATGCCCATCGTTTCGAGTCGCTCCTGCCGTTTTTCGATATAGTAGTTGTAATTGCCTCTGTATGAATAGATTTGTTGGTTTTCTATCTCGATGATTTCGTTGCACACGCGGTCTAAAAAATAGCGGTCGTGGGTCACCATCAGCAGCGAATAGGTGCCGCGCGAGAGGTAATCTTCCAGCCATTCGGTCATTTCGAGGTCGAGGTGGTTGGTTGGCTCGTCGAGAATCAGCAAATCAGGCTCGGTGATGAGCACCGCCGCGAGGGCAACGCGCTTCAACTGTCCGCCCGACAATTCGTCCGTCCGCTGATGGAGGTCGGTGATTTTAAATTTAGTCAAAATCTGCTTTGCAAGCAATTCCCCCTCACTGTCATTGCGGGCACGCCCCGCAATCCCCTGCCCATAATTGGAACTTTCCAAACAAGCCTCCAACACCGTAGTGCCCGCAGGATATGTGGGATGTTGGTCTAAATACCCCACCCGCACACCATTTCTAAAAACAATTTCGCCGGCATCATAACTTTCTTTGCCGCACAGAATATTCAGCAGCGTAGTCTTCCCCGCCCCATTTTTGGCAATCAGCCCGATACGCTGCCGCTCGGCAATCCCAAACGAGATATTTTCAAACAGCACCAAATCGCCAAACGACTTGGTGAGATTATTGACTTGCAGATTGGGTGTTGCCATCAAAAAGAAAAACCGAAATTGAATGCACCCGAAAGGGTTATATTTCCACTGGGTTCAAGAATTGGAACTAGTCCGGCAGCCCATGTGAAACCGCCATTGACGGGTAGTTTGCGATACATAAAAGGGAAAGCACCATATAAAATTCCGGTGTCGTCGGGGTGCCTTCCTTGCGTCAGAATAGTAACTCCCCCACCGGCTTCAAAAGTATGAAGCGAATTTGCCTTTCCGAAAATATAATTGACCCCCAGCGGAATGTTATAAATAGTCCGCTCGCTGAGGTCGTAATTATCACCGTAAAAGTATCCGACCCCGGCTCGGTACCCCCATCCAAAGCGTACTTTGGGATTCAATCGACTTTGGAAATTTGCCGAGAAGAGAAGCCCCGGCCCGCCAAATTCCACATAAAACTGCCGCCCGGATGTTTCAGACGTTTCAGCCTCTTGGGCAAACACCACAGAATTGGAACAGAGCAATGCTGCTACCACCACTAATAACAAAATTTTTTTCATAAGTGCTATGTATTTAAATAAATAATGGACAAAGGTAGTGTTTTTTTTGGAAACTACCAAATGGATGTTGCTTGTGCCGGTCTTTGATATCTGACAGGTTTTTCTACTGCTAAAGAAGAAACTGCAAATTGTTTGCAAAAATAATATTAAAATTTTAAAAATATTTTGCTAAATCGGAAAATTATTTTTACCTTTGTGGCGTGAAATTTTTTAATAGAAAAAAACATGATGAACAAAAAAGAAATCATTAGCGTGCAAGGGACGGAAGTGATACTGCTTTTGCACCAAAAAGAAGATTACATCTCGCTGACTGATATGGCGAGGTTTAAAAACGCGGAAGCAACAGGGCTCGTCATTGCCCATTGGCTAAGAACTCGTTATACGATTGACTTTATGGGAATTTGGGAAACAATTAACAATCCTGTTTTTAATGTTACCGAATTCGGTAACATTAAAAATGAAAGTGGAAGCCAAAGTTTCGTAATGACAGTTAAGCAGTGGATTGAAAAAACAAATGCCATCGGGATTATATCCAAACCCGGACGCTACGACAGTGGCACTTTTGCGCACAAAGACATAGCGTTTGAATTTGCCTCGTGGATAAGTCCCGAATTTAAGTTCTACCTCATCCAAGAATTTCAACGCCTCAAGGAAGCCGAGCAAAAGGCATTGGGCTGGACGGCAAAGCGCGAACTGTCGAAAATCAACTATCACATTCACACTCACGCTGTCGCCCAACACCTTATCCCACAAGAACTTACGGGTCAGCAAATAAATTACATTTATGCCTCAGAAGCCGACATACTGAATGTGGCAATGTTTGGCATCACAGCCAAAGAATGGCGCGAAGCCCATCCCGATTTGCAAGGGAATATGCGCGATTACGCCTCAATCAACGAGCTGATTTGCCTCTCAAACATGGAAAACATCAATGCGGTGCTCATCGATGAGGGGTTGGTGCAAAGCGAGCGTTTGGTGCGATTAAACCAAATCGCCATTCAGCAAATGCGCGTGCTGCAAGGCGTGGAAAGCCGGAAAATGCTGCGGTGAAAGGTGGTTTCAAATTGTGCACGCCACGACCGCAGTTTACGACACCCCCAGCGCAAACACCCGCTCTGCCAGCTGCCACTTCTCTTCGGAGCGCTTGCCGGGCGACACTTCCTGAAACTGCCCCACGAAATTTTCCCACTCGGCTTGCCGCTCGAAGGTGGCGAGGCGACCAAAAGCTGCGTCCCAATCAAAATCAAGCGGCGTTTCCACAATCATAAAAGCCTTTTCCTCAATGACATATATCTCCATGTTGAGGATGCCCGCGCGGCGAATGCCTTCGGGGATTTCTTTCCAAATGTGCTCGCTGCTGTGCCAATATTTATACTGCGCCAATGTGTTGGGATTCAACTTCAAATATTGGCAATAGCGTTTGGTGGAAGGGCGCGCCGGTTCGACATAACCCTGCTTTAAATTTGTATCCATTTTTTTATGAAATTTTTCGCAAATGTACACAAAAAATAGATAGATTCCAAAAAAAGTTTGTATCTTTGCAAGCAAAAAAACAATGATGCACACACATCCTGAAAACGACCCACATTACGCGGGTTTGGCGGTCAATGAGGGCGTTGAAACGCAGCCGACCGTCAATCCGTATCTGCAAAATCGGGCGAAGCGGCGCGATTTTACGGCGGCTGAATATGCCGAGCACATCCTCAAAGGCAACATCACCGTGCTCAGTCAGGCGGTAACGCTCATCGAAAGTCAAAAGCCGGAGCACCACGCTTTGGCGCAGGAGGTGATTGAAAAATGCCTGCCGAGTTCGGGAAAATCGGTGCGCATCGGCATCACCGGCGTGCCCGGAGCGGGCAAAAGCACGTCCATCGACGTGTTTGGGATGCACCTGCTCAAAAATTGCGGGCGCAAATTAGCCGTCTTGGCAATCGACCCCAGCAGTGAACGTTCCAAAGGCAGTATTTTGGGCGACAAGACGCGGATGGAAGACCTTTCGCGCGAGCCGGATGCCTTCATTCGCCCTTCGCCGTCGGCAGGCTCGCTCGGCGGTGTGGCGCGCAAGACCCGCGAGACGATTATTTTGTGCGAAGCCGCCGGTTTCGACACCGTGTTCGTAGAAACCGTTGGCGTGGGGCAGTCAGAGACCGCCGTCCATTCGATGGTCGATTTTTTCCTCCTCATCCAGCTGGCGGGCACGGGCGACGAGTTGCAAGGCATCAAGCGCGGCATTATGGAGATGGCAGACGGCATCATCGTCAATAAGGCGGACGGCGAAAACATCGACAAAGCCAATCTGGCGGCGGCGCAATACCGCAATGCGCTGCACCTGTTCCCCCTTCCGCTGTCGGGCTGGAGTCCCAAAGTGCTCACCTATTCGGGCTACTACAATATTGGCATCAAGGAAATTTGGGATATGGTGGACGAATACATCACTTTTGTGCGGGCAAACGGCTATTTTGAGGTGCGCCGCAATGCGCAGGCGAAATATTGGATGTATGAAAGTATCAACGAGCAACTCAGAAACCATTTTTATCAGTCGCCGGAGATTGAAAAAGCCTTGCAAATCAAAGAAAAACAGGTGCTTGACTCCGAGTTGAGTTCGTTTGCGGCTGCCCAGCAGATGCTGGATTTGTATTTTCAGGGAAATTTCGCAAAAACAGTTTGCAATTCAAATATAATTCGTACCTTTGCCACTGAAATTTAAATAAAAAATGACAACAATGAAGACATAAAAAACATAATGTGCTATAAGCACACTGTAAAAGACATATTAAAAATAGCGATTTTGTAGCTATTCTTGAAACTCGTTTTCCACAATTTGTAGCCCATCTTATGGGTTATCACTCAAGAATAAGTTTGCGAAATGCCGCGTGTGCGGTGTGGGACAGCTTGTCGGAGTGATAGGCGTGGAAACCTGAGTTTCAGACAGGTTGATTCCACGCTATTTTTATGTGCAAAATTGAAGTTTTAAAAATTATTTATAACATTATAAAAAAGAAAATTCAGTATGAAAACAAAGAAAATCATTTCATTTTTTGGCTTGCTGCTCGCAATGGGCACGGCAAGTGCAGTGTTCACCTCTTGCAGCGATGGCACCCCCGAGGAGGCAAACACGACTTTGTCGGTGGACAAAACGGCGATTTCGGCAACAGCCACTGAGGTAACTTATTCTCTTGCCGTAACAAGCAATAGCGCGTGGACAATTAGCAGTGATGTCGGCTGGTGCACAATCAGCCCGACTTCCGGCAAAGGTAATGGGACGGTTGCGGTGAATGTGGCAGACAATACTGCAACGAGTAACCGTTCGGCAACTATCACCGTTACTGCGGGAACAATCACCAAGACGGTAACCATTACGCAGGCGGCGGCAAACGCCACTTTGGCACTTGACAAAACGGCAATTTCGGCACCGTCCGCCGCGGCGAATTATCCCATTGCCGTAACGAGTAATGTTTCATGGACGGCTGCGGTTGGTTCGGATGCCGGCTGGTGCACAATCAGCCCGTCTTCCGGCACAAACAACGGGACAATTACGGTGAATGCCACAGAAAATACCACAACGAGTAGCCGTTGGGCAATTATCACCGTTACCGCCGGTGCGACAACGCAGACGGTAATTGTTACGCAGGCGGCGGTAAACGCTACTTTGACACTTGACAAAACGGCGATTTCGGCAACGCCCGCCGCGGCGAATTATCCCATTGCCGTAACGAGCAATGTTTCCTGGACGGCTACGGTTAGTTCGGATGCCGAGTGGTGCACAATCAGCCCGACTTCCGCCATAAGCGGGACTATTATGGTGAATGTAACGGAAAACAGCACGACGAATAGCCGTTCAGCAATGATTACCGTTACCACGGGGACGGAAACACAGACGGTAATTGTTACGCAAGAGGCGGCAAATGCTACTTTGACACTTGACAACACGGAGATTTCGGCAACGTCCGCCGTTGCGAATTATCCCATTGCCGTAACAAGCAATGTTTTCTGGACGGCTACGGTTAGTTCGGATGCCGAGTGGTGCACAATCAGCCCGACTTTCGCCATAGGCAACGGGACAATTATGGTGAATGTAACGGAAAATATCACTATGAGTAGCCGTTCAGCAATGATTACCGTTACCGCGGGGACGGCAACACAGACGGTAATTGTTATGCAAGAAGCGGCAAACGCTACTTTGACACTTGACAACACGGAGATTTCGGCAATGTCTGCCGCGACGAATTATCCCATTGCCGTAACAAGCAATGTTGCATGGATGGCTACGGTTAGTTCGGATGCTATCTGGTGCACAATCAGCCCGACTTCCGCCATAGGTAGCGGGACGATTATGGTGAATGTAACGGAAAACACCACTACGAATAGCCGTTCAGCAACGATTACCGTTACCACGGGGACGGTCATGCAGACGGTAATTGTTACGCAAGAGGCGGCAGCGGCTTCTTCTGAAATAGAAATGGTAACCGTAGCGGGCGGCACCACCACACTCAACGGCATAGAAGTATTCATCAGTAGTTTTCAAATAGGGAAATATGAGGTGACACAAAAACAGTGGCAGGATGTTATGGGTAGCAACCCAAGTTATTTTAAGGGCGACAATTTGCCTGTGGAAACGGTCAGCCACGATGACATACAAACGTTTTTGACTAAACTCAATGCACAAACCGGCAAAAATTATCGTTTGCCAACGGAAGCAGAGTGGGAATATGCCGCAAAGGGAGGACAGAGTACGCATAACTACGAGTATAGCGGTAGCAATACGCTTGACGATGTGGCGTGGTATCGGGATAATAGCAGTATTAAGACTCATATTGTAGGCACGAAAGCCGCGAACGAGTTAGGCATTTATGATATGAGTGGTAACGTATGTGAATGGTGCAGTGATTGGTATGGCAACTATCCATCAGGAGCAAACAACCCTATGGGTGCTACAACCGGTTCGTACCGCGTGTATCGTGGCGGTAGCTGGAGCTACGATGCGTTTGCGTTGGGCTGCCGCACTCGCAACACCAACGCGCCCGGCGACCGCCTCATCAATCTTGGCTTCCGGCTGGTGCTTCCCCTGACTGAAAATTCCACATTGTCGGTGGACAAAACGGCGATTTCGGCAACGTTCGCCGCGGCGAGTTATCCCATTGCCGTAACAAGCAATGTTGCATGGATGGCTACGGTTAGTTCGGATGCTATGTGGTGCACAATCAGCCCGACTTCCGCCATAGGTAGCGGGACGATTATGGTGAATGTAACGACCACTACGAATAGCCGTTCAGCAACGATTACCGTTACCACGGGGACGGTCATGCAGACGGTAATTGTTACGCAAGAGGCGGAAAACGCTACTTTGACTCTTGACAAAACAAGTATTCCTGCCACCTCCGCTACTGCAAACTACACAGTTGACGTAACGAGCAATAGCACGTGGGCAGTTAGCAGTAATGTTGAGTGGTGCACAATCAACTCGCCCTCCGGCACAAACAACGGGACGTTTACGGTGAATGTGGCGGCAAATACCACTACGAGGAGCCGTTCGGCGACTATTACCGTTACCGCCGGGGCGGTAATACAGACGGTAATTGTTACGCAGGCGGCGGCAAACGCTCCTTTTGAACCTGAAATGGTAACCGTAGAAGGTGGCAGCATCACACTCAACGGCACAAGTGTAACCCTCAGCAGTTTCCAAATTGGAAAATATGAGGTGACACAAAAACAGTGGTGGGATGTTATGGGCAGCTGGCCCAGCATGCCCCTCGCACCCAACGAACCACCCAACACAATCGGCGCACCAATAAGTTCTGCTGGTGTGGGCGACAATTACCCGATATATTTTGTTACCCACTATAATATACTGAGTTTTTTAAGTAGACTGAACTCAAAAACCGGCAAAAATTATCGTTTGCCGACAGAAGCGGAGTGGGAATATGCGGCAAAGGGTGGACAGAGTACGCATAACTACCAATACAGCGGCAGCAATACGATTAATGATGTAGCGTGGTATCAGAACAATCGCGATATTTTCGGTAATTATCTTCGTCCTGTAGGTACTCATCCTGTAGGCACGAAAGCCGCGAATGAGTTAGGCATTTACGATATGAGCGGTAATGTATGGGAATGGTGTAGCGATTGGTACGACAGTACTTATCCATCAAGTGCAAACAACCCTACGGGAGCTACATTCGGTTCGGACCGCGTGATGCGCGGCGGTGGCTGGCTGGGCGATGAGGATGTCTGCCGCGTGTCGGCACGCAGCTACAGTTCTCCGGGCTCCTCCAACCCCTCCAGCATCTACTCCCGAGGCACGAGCATTGGCTTCCGGCTGGTGCTTCCCCTTTAGTTTACTGTCTATGTTTTAAGCTAAAGAGAAATTGTACATAAACAGTTTTTATAATTTAGAAGTTGCGCCCGACACAAATTTAGGGAAAAACAATGAAAACAACGAAAGAAAAGTTGTATGCGCACAGCGCGATGGAGTCCGGAGACCATTTCAAAAACGGGGCGAGTCTGAAAAGCCAGATGAGTAAGGAAAATGTGGCTCAGAAATTAGATTCTCCACTATGTGTAAAAGCCGCCTTAATGAATGAGCAAAATTTCAAAAAGGCGGCAAATATAGACGGAATTGTTCCCAATAGGCCTGGTATTTATTGTATTCGTATTACTAACATAGAAGAACTTCCCGAACCACTCAAAACTAATTTAGCAGATAGAAAACACAATATCATGTATATTGGTGTTGCATCAGAAAGTTTAAATAAACGTTTAAATCAGGAACTTCGTGCAAAAGGTCATGGAACATTTTTTAGAAGTATAGGAGCGGTGCTTAGATATAGACCGGTACAAGGTTCTCTAAGAAATATGAAGAATAAAACAAACTATAAGTTTTCTCCGCCTGATGAACAAAAAATCATTAACTGGATAAATCAGAATTTAGTGGTTAATTGGATTGAATGGAATGAATGGAATGAATGGAATGAAAATATAACCGTTTTAGAAACAAAATTGATACAGGAGCACAAACCTTTAATCAATATTGCAAATAATCCTTCTAAACTTCCATATATTTCCGATTTGAGAAAAGAATGTGTACGAATAGCAAATGAAGAATAAAAAATCATGAAAATACGATTGTTCTTATTTCTCGTTTGTGTATTTCTCGCAATTCAAACAGTTTCCGCCCAATCCACAAAAACCCGCTACGACAAGTCCGGAAAAAAAACGGGAACCGTTAAATCGGATAAAAGGGGCAATGCTACGATTTATGATGCTTCCAACAGAAAAACCGGAAGCATTAAAGCCAATTCAAATGGCAATGTAGTCAAATATAATGCAGCGGGACAAAAAACCGGTTCGATAAAAACGGACAAAAGCGGAAATAAAACATTTTACGATAAGTCCGGTCGAAAAACAGGAATGGCAAAAACAGACGGAAAAGGGAACAACACATTCTATGATAAATCCGGTCGAAAAACAGGAAGCAGCAAGTCCAAAGGTTCCACCACGGAACACTATGATAAGTCCGGTCGAAAAACAGGAAAAACAATAAGAAAATAATATCAACGAATTGGATTACAATCGGAAAACTTTCAAGACAGCCTCCGGAAATAGATCCTCAAAAAAATTAGGGAAATTTTTAAGCATAATTTGGCATTATTATAAAATAAATTCGTACCTTTGCGCCAACACTATTAAAAAATAAATGATATGAAAATTGCGAAAAACGTGATTGTGTCGCTTGGATACAAATTGTATGTGAAAACGGAAGACGGCAAGGATGATTTGATGGAAGAAACGACCCCCGACCGCCCGTTGACGTTTATGTATGGTGTCGGCATGATGCTACCAATGTTTGAGATGTATTTGGAAGGCAAGGAAGCCGGCGACAGATTTGCTTTCAATCTGACGGCGGAAGAGGCGTATGGCGAATACATCAACGAAAATGTCGTTGAATTGTCCCGAAAAATGTTTGAAGTGGAAGGGCGGTTCGACGACGAACAGGTGGTGCCGGGAGCCACCTTGCCAATGATGGACGACCAGGGCAACCACCTGCAAGGCTCCGTTTTGGAAGTAAACAGAGAGACAGTGATAATGGATTTCAACCACCCGCTGGCAGGCGAAGCATTGGAATTTGAGGGCGTAATCTACGACGTTCACGAGCCAACGGCGGAAGAAATTGCCACGCTGGCAAGTCAGGGCGGCGGTTGCGCCTGCGGCGACGACTGCGATTGCGGCTCAGGAAACAGTTGTGGCTGCAAATGAATACCTTTGGCAACATATTTCGATTGACAACCTTTGGCGAGTCGCACGGCGAAGCGGTGGGCGGTGTCGTTGATGGTTGCCCTGCGGGTATTGTTGTAGATAAAGAGTTTATACAGAGCGAGTTGAATCGCCGCCGACCGGGGCAGTCTGCTCTGACCACTGCGCGCGCGGAGGCAGACCGGGTGGAACTGCTGTCGGGCATTTTTGAAGGCAAAACCACAGGCACGCCGATTGGTTTTTTCGTGCGCAACAGCAATCAGCATTCGGCGGACTACAACCATCTGAAAGCGCAGTTCAGACCCTCACACGCCGATTTCACCTATCAGATGAAGTACGGCATTCGCGACCATCGGGGCGGCGGCAGGTCGTCTGCCCGCGAAACGCTCGCCCGCGTGGTGGGTGGTGCGGTTGCAAAATTGGTGCTGCAAACCAAAGGCATTGCGATTACGGCATACACCTCGCAGGTGGGCGACATCCGCCTTGAAAACGACTATAAACAGTTGGATTTGAGCCGGATAGAGGACACGCCCGTGCGCTGTCCCGACCCCAAAATTGCGCAGCAGATGATTGAACTGATTGAGCAGGTGAAAAGCGAGGGCGACACCATTGGCGGGGTCATTTCCTGCATTTGTCGGGGGGTGCCTGTGGGTTTGGGCGAGCCTGTTTTTGGCAAGTTGCACGCCGCTTTGGGCAGTGCGATGCTTGGCATCAATGCGGCAAAAGGTTTCGACTACGGGATGGGCTTCGACGGCGTGCACCGGCGCGGCTCGGAGGTCAACGACCCTTTTTATACGCGCGCCGATGGCAGCATTGGAACGCAAACCAACCATTCGGGAGGCATTCAGGGCGGCATTTCCAACGGCGAAGACATCTATTTTAGGGTGGCGTTTAAGCCCGTGGCAACGTTGCTCAAAGAGGTAACCGGTCGGCACGACCCCTGCGTCTTGCCGCGCGCCGTGCCCATCGTGGAAGCGATGGCGGCGATGACTGTTTTGGACTATTTTTTAATTTATAA
>BNTT01000075.1 GCA_025996815.1 Bacteroidia bacterium | reverse complement strand
CGAAAAAATCAGCAAAAAACTGAAATCTACGGGCGGCATTTTGTTGAAGGGGACACGTTATTGCGGCAAAACAACAACGGCGATGTTTCATTCGGCAAGCAGTGTGCGTTTCGACGAGTCGGAACAAATCCGCGAACAAGCCTCTTTGATGCCGCATATCGTATTGCAAGGCGAAACACCTCGCTTGATAGACGAGTGGCAATTAGTTCCAAGTATCTGGAACGCAGTGCGATACGAAATTGACCAACGAGCCGCCAAAGGGCAATTTATTCTAACAGGCTCGGCAACTCCCAGCGATGATATTTCGGCACATACCGGCGCAGGTCGTTTTGCCCGTATCACGCTTCGCACTATGTCGCTGGCAGAAAGCGGTGATTCCACAAAAATGGTTAATTTGCTCGATTGCTTTAGAAAAGGCTCACAAATAGGCGGTTTGGGTGGTGCAACCATTGGGGATTATGCACAACTTATCGTGCGTGGCGGTATGCCTGCACTTGTGAGTGAAACTGCTGAAATTGCACACGAAGCAATGATTGATTATGTCGAGAATATTGCATTTATAGATATGCAGCAACTCAATTCTCCGCCAACACCCGAGCGTGTTGCCGTGCTTATGCGCTCGCTTTCGCGCAATATTTCTACCGAAGTTTCACTCGAAAAACTGGCTGTCGAAACAGGACTTACCGACACCGCGCCCATTGCTGCAAGCACTGTCAGAAAATATTTAGACCAATTGGCGGAAATTTTTATTTTGGAAGAATTACCTTCGTGGAAAACGCACATTCGCTCCTCTGTTCAGCAAAGAGTGAAATCCAAGTGGCATTTTGTTGATGCTTCCATTGCGGCTGCGGCTTTACGTTTTTTGCCCCAATCGTTGTTGAACGATGTTTTAACCTACGGTTTGTTTTTCGAGTCGATGGTAATACGCGATTTGCGGATTTATGCCGATACACTCGACGGCAAAGTGTACCATTACCGCGATTCTTCGGGCTTGGAAATAGATGCAATAGTGGAACTTCCGGACGAAACCTGGGCTGCTTTTGAGGTCAAACTCGGGTCAACCGAATCTATTGACGAGGCAGCCGCCAATATGCAAAAACTACTTACACGCCTCACCCCGGAAAAAGTAGCTCAATGCGCTTCGCTGAATGTTATCATCGCCGGAAATTCTTCTTATACCCGCAAAGACGGAACAAATGTGATTTCGCTGGGACATTTGTTTGTACAGTAAAAATTTCTTCATCCATGCACTATTTTTGCGAGCTTTGCACTATTTTTTATAGTCTGAAAAAATATTTGCCACAATTCAGACAAATATTGAATATAGCGCCTTTAGGAATGCCGGCTTAGCCGATGGCGGCGGCAATTCCACCACATGATTGGGCTTGATGTGCTCAATGATGTCGTAGGCAACATCAAATCCGGTTTTTATTATCTTTGCGTTCCGTTCGCCGTCGTAGTAGCCGCACAAATGTAAAACGTTGTAGGCACTATTGAGTTCAGTGAGCAACCTGCCGTCCAATTTGGCAACGTTGGCGGTGTAAAACTCAATAGACCTGCGTTTCTTTTTGGGCATTTCCACGTCCTTGAGTTCAAGATAGGTGTCGAGCGCGAGCAGCACACCGTTGTACGCCGTGCCGCAAGCGGTGCGCACATACTTTTTGTCGACATAATAGCCGTCTTCCTTGCGGGCTTTTTGCAAGGTGTCCTTAGCGTTGCTCATGTAGCGCAGGGCTTCGGCGTAAGCTTTTTGCTTAATTTCTTCCTGTTCTTTGATTGACATAATTGTTTAATTTTAAATTATTTATATTTTCGTTTTATGGTTGATTTACGCTGCAAAGGTAATGCAAATTTTTGAATGTTGCGCTATGATTGTAAGACAACCCCCTATAATCTATGTTAAATTATAGGGGGTAAAATCGTATTTTAATCTAAATCACTCTACCGAAATGTCCGTATTGACATTTCTGCTGCCCACCAGCGCGTAAAAGAGCAGGTAAGCCAAGCCGGCAAATATTATCCAATAGCTGGCGAGATAGCCGCAAGAATCGGCTATAACTCCTTGCAACAGAGGCAATACGCCTCCACCCACAACAAGCGTCATAAAGATGCCCGAAGCCATTTTGGTGTATTTACCCAATCCTTCCACCGCGAGGTTGAAGATGCCGCCCCACATGATGGAGGTGCACAAGCCGCCAAGCACCAGCAACAGCACATTGACAGGCACCGTGGTCAAGCCAAAGGATATGTCGCTCTTGAACACAGGCATTTGCAGCGTGTGGGTGATGGGCAACAGGATAGCCAACAATACCAGAATAAGTCCTAAGCCGGAGGCAAACGTGAGCATGCTCTTGCTGGAAACTTTGCTGCCAACGGCACTGCCAACTAATCGCCCGATAAGCATCAGAAACCAATAGGTGCCCGCGATAGAGCCTGCCATAGCGGGGTCTATATGCAACCCATCGGCACTGCTGCAAAACACAATCAGGAAGTTGGGAATACCCACTTCAACGCCCACATATACAAAAATTCCGACCGCACCCAAAATGAAGTGGCGGAACGAGAGCGCGCTGTATTTGTCTTTTTCGCCGGCAGCCTTCTCCGTTTCCACGTTAGGCTCGGGGATAGCCACCGCCCACAGCACGATGAATGCCAACACAAAAAGACCGATGGCAATAAACAGTGCGGGGGATGCGCTTTCGATAGTGGCATTGGCTCCGGCAAGATAGCCGACCAGTACGGGAACGATGGTCGCATTGAGCGAGTTGAACGAGCCCCCAATTTGAATCAATTGGTTGCCCTTGTTGCCGCCGCCGCCCAACGTGTTGAGCATCGGATTAACCACCGCATTGAGGATACACATCGAGAATCCTGCCACGAAGGCACCAACGAGGTAAACCGAGAATGTGGCTACCTGTCCGGAGAGGTACTGAATACCGATGCCGACGATGCCGACAATGATACCAATGAGTGCGGTTTTCTTATACCCGTACTTTTGCAGCAGTATGCCCGAAGGGATACCCATAAAAAGATAGGCTAAGAAGTTACAGAAAGTGCCTAACTGCGATTGCCAGTTGGGCGCGTCAAACTGTTCTTTCAGGACATTGGCGAAAGGTCCGCCCAAGCCCGTTACGAAAGAAATCATACCAAAGAGGATAATCATAATGATTATCGGCAGGGTGTAATTTTTACTTGCATTTTTTGTTGTCATAAGAACTAAATTTAAAATTATTATTATTATTTTTTAGAATCCAAAGTTTTCTTCTCAATATCCTTGAAATAGCGATAGGTTTGCACTTTCAGTTCGCCGCAAGCCGCCTCGTCGCACACGATGATGCCCTTTTCGTGCATCTGCAACGCCGAGATTGTCCACATTTGGCTCACTGCGCCTTCCACGCCTTGAGCCAATGCCCGCGCCTTGTTGTGTCCGTTCACCAAAATCAGCACCTCGCGCGCGTTCATAATCGTCTGTACGCCAACTGTTAGCGCCGTCTTCGGCACTTTCGCTACGTTGTTGTTGAAGAAGCGCGAATTGGCGATAATCGTGTCTTTCGTCAGCGTCTTCACGCGCGTCTTGGACGTCAGCGACGAGCCCGGCTCATTGAATGCAATGTGTCCGTCGGGTCCCACACCGCCCAAGAAGAGGTCGATGCCGCCCGCTTTTTCGATGCGTTTTTCGTAGTTGGCACATTCCGCCTCCAAATCTTTCGCGTTGCCGTCGAGGATGTTCACATTCTTTTTGTCGATGTCGATGTGGCTGAAAAAGTTGTCCCACATAAACGTGTGATAACTTTCCGGATGCTTTTCCGGCAAGCCCACATATTCGTCCATGTTGAATGTTACCACATTTTTGAATGAAACTTCTCCTTTGCTGTGCAATTCCACCAGGGCATCATACATCCCAAGCGGCGACGACCCCGTGGGCAAGCCCAATACAAACGGTTTTTTCGCCGACGGCTTAGCCTCGTTGATGCGCCCTGCCACATACTGAGCCGCCCATTGCGATAGTGCCTGATAATCTTTTTGTATAATTAATCTCATAAAACGATATATAATTTAGAATTATTCGGCAAAGGTACATAAAATTTTTCAAAAACAAATTATTTCCAACAATTTTTTTTGTACCTTTGCGCAATCTAAGGTGTAATCTATGAGAGATATTTTGATAAAATACGAGAATGTCGAGATTAGTCGCGGCGACCAGAGCATCCTTCGGGGTGTCACTTTCACGCAGCACAAGGGTGAATTTCTCTATGTCGTGGGCAAAGTGGGGTCGGGCAAAAGTTCGCTGCTGAAAACGCTGTATTGCGAAATGCCGATTGAGAGCGGTGAGGCTGCCATTTTTGACTACGACCTGACGCGAATGAAGAAAAAACACATCCCCCTCCTGCGGCGAAAAATCGGTATCGTGTTTCAGGATTTTCAACTGCTCACCGACCGCTCGGTCAACGATAATCTGGAATTTGTGCTCCGCGCAACCGGCTGGAGCGACGAAACGCAGATTAGTATGCGCATCGAGGAGGTGCTGACCCAGGTGGATATGGAAAGCAAGGGCTACAAGATGCCCCACGAACTGTCGGGCGGCGAACAGCAACGCATCGTGATTGCGCGTGCCCTCCTCAATTCCCCCGAAATCATTCTGGCAGACGAGCCAACGGGCAATCTCGACGCGGAGTCGGGCAACAGCATCGTCCAACTGCTCCACGAAATTTGCGTCACGCAAGGCACCGCCGTAATCATGACAACGCACAACCACAACGTGGTGAAAGCATACCCCGCCCAAGTGATGAAATGCGACCAGGGGCTACTCATCTTCCACGATATTGACGAGGACAACGCTTTCGGCGCACCGCAAACGCCGTTTCCACAGCCTCATTTTTAGAAGATTTGAAAATTTCAGAACTTATACCCCAGCGTTACCATTGTCTTGAGCACCGAATGGTTGAGCGTTGCCGGCTCTGAAGCAACCAATGACTTGCCGTCGGCGTCCCAAACCGATGGGAAAGCATACAGATTGTCTTTCCGGGTTTGATAAACACACGCCAAATCCAGATAGGTGCTGGGCGTAAATTTATAGCCCACGCCCGCCGTGAAGTATTGCGTGTTGCCCTCAATCGTGAAGTTTGGAATGGTGCCAACAATTATGGCTTCTCTCCAGCCATCTCTGAACGTCTTTTCATACGGATTTTGCAGCCACGCATAGCCTAAGCGACCCGAAAATTGCGGCGTGAAGCGCACTTCCGCGCCGGCGCGCAGGGTGGATGCCACTTTAAAATCTGCATCAATATAGTCATTCGCCTCCATATCCACGCCATTCAAGTTAGATATATTCATAGAGGTGTAATCCTTGAGTTCATAATCCACGCTCACAATGCCGAAATCGCTAATCACGCCCGCCAGACTGAACGTCCAACTATATGGCGTGTGGAAGTAATAGTCCGTTACATCATCCGGTGGCAGTGGCGTGCTGGCTTTCAGTGAGGTGCCCCCTTCAATATCGGCATAGTCAGCCTTTGTCTTTCCATAAAAATAATCAGTCATCTGATACCAGGTGGGTGAATGATAAGCCACGCCCACGCGCAATTCATCAAGAGGCTTCCAAATGGCACCCAGTTTGAATTGATACCCCGAACCATCGGTGGCGAGAGTATTGTCTAAATTGATGCCGTAATTTTCGCCCCCCGGACCAAGTGGGAAGTCTTCCAAGTAGTTCGTGCTGACTTTATATTCAATATCAGTCAGTGAAAAATCCACTCCAAAATACCACTCATCTTCGATATTCGTTGCAAAAGAAAAGTCATAATTATTGATGCTTCCGCGTTCAGACACCCATAATGCAGGGTCAACCTTCTCCCCCTTAGGTAGCGGTGCTCCATAGGTATCGGTGCCTGTCGGTACGATGAGTTTTCCGTCATACCCCAATATGCTGAGCCATGGAGCCTTGCTGGAATAATAGTCCGCCCAACCGTCTCCTATCGTGTAATCGTCACCATTAGTTCTGACCTCAATGTAATCCGTCAGCGACGTACCCATCCCGCCCGTCGAGGCATTGTATCGGCGATTAAAATTTTTCAGCCGGTTGTATGAAAAGCCAACATTAAACACGGGCATCGAAACGTTGTCCATTTCCAAAGCCGCAATGTAAGACAGCGTTTCAAAATTGACCTTGAATTGATTTTCTTTCCTCGTGATGCCGTTCCAATCGGTGTTGTCGCGCGCATTGGTGAAGCTCAGCGAGGTGCTCAATTCCGAGCGGGTGTAAACGCCCAACCCCGCGGGGTTGATGGTAATGCCCGTCACATCGCCTCCCAGAGCACCAAACGCACCTCCCATCGCCTGTCCGCGAGCCGTGCCCGCCAAATCATTGCGAGACATCCGCAACGCATCAATTTCGCCCTGTGCAAACACCTGTCCGCAAGCAAGCAACAATCCGGTGAACAATACTATTTTCGTTTTCATAATGCTTTATTTTTATTTGTTGATGTTATGGCGGGCTTGAAACCCGCCTCCCATTTATCTCCTGCCACCGCCGGACGAGCGACCACCGCCACCGGACGAACGTGTGCTGCCACCACCACCACCGGACGAGCGTGTGCTGCTGCCACCGCCGGAATAACCACTACCGGACGACGAACTCGATGAGCGGCTGCTGCCGGAGTAGTCCGAAGAACTGCTTCTGGTTGAGGTGCTGCTCGCCGGACTGCTGCTGCTACTGCTGCTGCGCGTGCTGCTGTTCACGGCATCCGAACTGCGTGAGGCACCGGAACTGCGCGTGGAAGTGCTGCTTGAGCGCGTTACCGCACTTGGTGTAACATCGGATGCGCTGCGAGTTGCACTGGACGAACTGCGTGTAGAGCCGCCTGTTACATAGTCGTTGCTCGAACTGCGTGTTGTGCTGCGTGTGCTCGACGACGAGCGTGTGCTGCCGCCTACCGTGCCACCGCGTGCACTGCGCGTGCTACTCACTCTGGCACTGCTTCTATCTATGCCTCCGCTCGACGACCGGCTGTAGGACGAGCGTCCGGCATACCCTTGTCTGTCGTAGGAGTTGCGGGCATAATAGCCGCCGCCCCAACCGTAATGACCGCCGTGGTGGTGACCGTAGTAGCCGCCGTAATAGCCGCCCCAGTAGCCGCTGCCCCAGCCATAGTAGCCACCATAGCCGTAATAAGGACTGCCCCAACCGTAGTAGCCACCCCAGCCATAACCCCACGGGCTATACCAACTTGAATACCAAGGGCTGTGCCAGCCGCCCCAACCGTAGTAAGGACTGCCCCAGCCACTGTAATAGGGCGAGAACGAGTAGCTGCCGGCAGAATAAAACACGTCGATGTCGTCAGCCACAATCACCACTTTCGTTGGGTCTTGAAACCTCACGATGCGCGTCGTCAATTCGCCGTCCACATATTCCTCCGTCTCTGCCTCCAGCGTATCGTCGTTCACCACGTCGTCGGAATAGCGACGATTATATTCGTCCACATCCCGAGCCGCCGTGCCCGTAGCCGCCGTCGTTCCCGCCGAGGCATAAACCACCGTCGTGCTTGGCGCATACGTTGTTGTAGTCACCACCGTTGTCGTTTTTTTCGGAGCAACCTTTTTTGTTTTCACCGACGAAGAACCATAAATGTCGTCATCAAAACCGCCTTGAGCCGCCACTGAGAGCGAAGCAAAAAGCATCATCACAAAAGCATACCATTTCATCGTTTTCATTGTGAATTTCCTTTCTTTATTTTAATTATTACTGTTTACAGGGACAAAGTTACGAAATAAATTCTATGTTTCCAAACATTTACGGAACTTTAACCTTTCGCGCCCCGCCCTTTCTGTATATTAAGACTGCCGAAAAGCGCAAAGGTTTAAATTTGGGGGCGTTTTTATGCTATTTATTTTGTATCTTTGCATCGTTGAAAACATCTTAATTTAAAAGTTATGAAGCAGTTACCGATAGGAACGCAGTCGTTTGAAGTCTTGCGGAGCAACGATTTCTTGTATGTGGATAAGACGGAGGATATTCTCCATTTAGTGACCAACAACAGGGGCGTTTTTTTCTCGCGCCCGCGCCGTTTTGGGAAGTCGCTGCTTGTGAGCACGATGGAGGAACTTTTCAAGGGCAATAAAACCCTGTTTGAGGGGCTTTATATCTGCGACAAGTGGGATTGGACGCAGCAATATCCGGTGATTCGGATTGATTGGACAGACATTAAGCATCAAACGGCGGAAGAGATAGAACGCAGTATGTTCAGTTATTTGATGCAAAGAGCGAATTATCTGGGGCTAACGCTTGTTTCGGAGTATGCCGACAGCCTCTTTTCCGAACTGATTGCAGCATTGCATCGCAAAACAGAGAAAAGAGTGGTGGTGCTCATCGACGAATACGACAGCCCGATATTGGAGGCGATTGGGCAGCCCGAAGCGGAGAGTATCCGCAACTTTCTTCAGGGTTTTTATCGCCGCCTGAAAGCCAATGATGAGCATCTGCAATTTGTTTTTCTGACCGGCATCACGAAAGTGGCAAAATTGTCGATATTCTCCGTCCTCAACAATCTCAACGACATCACGCTGAATGCTCAATACGCTTCTATCTGCGGCTATACCCAACAGGAATTGGAAAATGTTTTTTCAGACCATATCGCAAAGGCAATGCTCTGCTTGGAGATGACAAAAGAAGGGTTGTTGCAAAACATTCGTAAGTGGTATGATGGCTATACGTGGGATGGCAAAACGGCAGTTTACAATCCGTTTTCTACCTTGCTGTTTTTCAACAATAGCGCATTTTCAGGCTATTGGTACAGCACCGGTTCCTCAACATTTCTGGCGGACAGGCTCAAAAAACGGAATATCACCGGTATGGTATTGGAGCCTGTCATTGTTGGGTCGAGCGCATTCGACAGTTGCGACACAGACAACATCGGCGACATTCCCCTGCTGTTTCAAACCGGCTATCTGACCGTCAAGGAGCGAAAACTGACGGGCGGCATACCGTCATATACGCTTGGTGTCCCTAATTTGGAAGTCAGAGAGGCGTTGATGGAGCATTTGTTGATTGCCTACACGCAATTTCCGCAGGTGCAGTTGAAAAACCTTGCCGCCGATATAGCGCAAAATTTTTCTGACTGTGATTCCGAAGGCTTGCAAAACAACCTGCGGCAACTCTTCGCCGGCGTTGCCTACACCTTGCTTCCAGCGGACAACGAAGCCTATTATCACACCATCTATCAGATATTGATGACCCTGCTGGGCTTCGAGATTCAAAGCGACCGCATGACCAATCGCGGGCGAATGGATGCCGTGGTGCTGAAGCCCGGACTGGCAGTGGTGACGGAAATAAAATATCACGCCAAGAAAAAACCGGCGGCTTTGCTGAAACAAGCCATCGCCCAAATCCGTGAAAAACGCTATTACGAGCCATTTCTCGACCGAAAAGTTATTCTGCTGGGGCTGGCGTTCAGCGGAAAAGAGGTCAGTTGCCGGATAGAGCCATTAAAATAGTCTATTTTTTCTTTTTCGGCGATGCCGCCTTTTTCAAGAAATTTTCCAATGCTGCCACCATGGAGGGGGCTTCGGGCGCGGGTGCCTCGATGTGGAGGTGCAAGCCGGCTTCGGTTGCTGCTTTGGCGGTGGTGGGTCCGAATGTGCCAATCGCGATGTTGCCCTGCTTAAATTCGGGGAAATTTTTTAGGAGCGAATTGATGCCCGAAGGCGAGAAAAACAGCAGCACATCGTAGTCAAACGGCTCGTCGGGCGCAAAATCGTTGCTCACCGTGCGATACATCACTGCCTCTTTGTGCTTGATTCTTTTTGCGTCCATCGCCAGCAGCAAATCGTCTTTGTGGACGTCAGACATTATCACGAGGTAGTTTTCCTTGTTGTGTTTGCCAATCTGAATCGCCAAATCGGTCATTTTGCCGGTGAGCGGGAAAAATATCTTGCGCTTCCTGTAGATGATGTATTTTTGGAGATACGCCGCGATGGCTTCCGTCACGCAGAAGTATTTCATCGTTTCGGGGATATACACGCGCGTCTCTTTCACGATGCGAAAGAAATGGTCAACACCCGTCTTTGCCGTGAAAACGACTGCCGAAAAATCCAAAAGATTGATTCTTTGTGAGCGAAAATCCTTCAAGTCCACCGGGTCGACCTTGACAAACGGACGAAACACCACTTCCACGCCATATTTCTCCGCAATGTCATAATACGGCGACTTATCGCCCGCCGGCTTAGGCTGCGAAACAAGAATTTTTTTTATATTACCCATAAACTGCTATTTTCTAACAAGTAAATTAAAGCCCTATATCCCAAGTATAGGGGCACCACTTCGAGGGTGCAAAGGTACAAAATAAAATAAAGCAAATGTTTGATTGAAGGAAAAAAAATCGTGTGAATTTTGTAAATGATTAGAAATTCAACAAATAACAAGTAAATTATATTAAAATAGAGGCAAAAATAGTAGGCGTCCGGCGCATAAAAAAGAATCGCCGTGGGCACAAACAGCACCAATCCGCTCAGCGCAACAATCGAAAACACGTTTTGATTGAACAATTTGGTTTGGTCGGATTCGGAAAAAATCGCCCCAAACAGAGCGTTCAGAATAAATTTGACTATCAAGTAGAATATAATCACCCCCGAACAAACCCCAACCAGCCAAAACATCTGCGACAACGACTCCAAAGGCACATTGGCGCGATGCAAAACGATGCAAAAGATGAAGATGGACAGCAAAAAGATGGTCTGAGTGCTCAACAGGAGTTTGTTGACAAGCTCGTGCTGGATGTTTTCAAAGAAGATGCTCTGCCGATTGCGCCGGCGAAAAATCCCTTCCAGCATAGAAAACAAGAGCCTCCGCCCCCTTCCTAACACCTGCATACTGATAAAGAAGCAGATGAGGAAGAGGACGAAACCCCAATTTTGAGCTACAGGCCACTCCGAGAGTAGTTGTTCTGTCATCGTGTGTTACATCGTGTGTGTTACATCATACCGCCCATGCCGCCGCCCATTGGCATTGCGGGGGAGGCGGGATGTTCTTCTTTTTTGTCGGTAATCACACATTCGGTGGTCAGGAACATTCCGGCGATGGAGGCGGCATTTTCCAATGCCACGCGCGTCACCTTTGTGGGGTCGATGACACCCACCTTGCAGAGGTTTTCGTAGGCATCGGTGCGGGCGTTGTAGCCGAAATCACCCTTGCCTTCCTTCACTTTTTGCACCACCACGGCACCTTCTTTGCCCGCATTGGCAACGATTTGGCGGAGCGGCTCTTCAATCGCGCGTTTCACGATTTCGATACCGGTCGTTTCGTCGTCATTGGTGCCCTTGAAGCCTTCCAAAGCGGCGGCTGCGCGGATGTAGGCAACGCCTCCACCGGGCACTGTGCCTTCGGCAATGGCTGCGCGGGTCGCGCTCAGGGCATCGTCTACGCGGTCTTTCTTCTCCTTCATTTCCACTTCCGACGGTGCGCCAACGTAGAGCACAGCCACCCCACCGGCTAATTTTGCCAAGCGTTCCTGCAATTTTTCTCTGTCGTAGTCAGACGTTGTCGTTTCGATTTGCGCCTTGATTTGCGCCACGCGCGCCGCGATGTCTTTTTTGTCGCCTGCGCCGTTCACAATCGTGGAATTGTCTTTGCTGATGTTCACTTTTTCGGCGGTGCCCAGCATATCCACCGTTGCGCCTTCCAATTTCAAGCCTTTTTCTTCGGAGATGACCGTGCCGCCTGTCAAAATGGCGATGTCTTCCAGCATCTCCTTGCGGCGGTCGCCAAAGCCCGGAGCCTTCACGGCGCAGATTTTCAACGAGCCGCGCAGACGGTTGACCACCAATGTCGATAACGCTTCGGAGTCGATGTCTTCGGCGATAATCAGCATCGGGCGACCCGACTGTATGGTCTGTTCCAAAATCGGCAGGATGTCTTTCAGCACCGAAATTTTCTTGTCATATATTAATATGTATGGATTGTCGAGGTCGGCTTCCATCTTTTCGGTGTTTGTCACAAAGTACGCCGAGATATATCCACGGTCGAATTGCATCCCTTCCACCACGTCCACGTATGTTTCGATGCCTTTGGACTCTTCGATGGTGATGACGCCTTCGGTTTTCACCTTTTTCATCGCTTCGGCAATCAGTGCGCCGATGGTTTCGTCGCCGTTGGCAGAGATTTTTGCCACGTTTTCGATTTTGACGAAGTCGTTGTTGATTTCCTGCGACTGCGCTTTGAGCGATTCCACCACTTTCACGACAGCCTTGTCGATGCCGCGTTTCAAATCCATCGGATTAGCCCCCGAAGCCACGTTTTTCACGCCCACAGTGACGATGGATTGTGCCAGCACGGTAGCCGTGGTGGTGCCGTCGCCCGCGTCGTCGTTGGTTTTTGAAGCCACTTCTTTCACCAACTGCGCACCCATATTCTGAATGGGGCAGTCGAGTTCGATTTCCTTAGCCACCGTCACACCATCTTTCGTGATTTGCGGCGCGCCAAACTTTTTGTCGATAATCACGTTGCGACCCTTCGGTCCCAGTGTTACTTTCACTGCGTTTGCCAACTCGTCCACTCCTTTTTTGAGTAAATCGCGGGCATCAATGTCGAATTTAATATCCTTTGCCATAATAAATTAAAAATTAGAAATTAAAAATTAAGAATTAGATTGTTGCTAAAACGTCTGATTGACGCATGATTAGAAACTGTTCGCCGTCGAGTTCGATTTCTGTGCCGGCATACTTGCCGTAGAGGATGCTGTCACCGGCTTTCAGAACCATTGGTTCGTCTTTGGTGCCTGTTCCTACGGCGATTACTGCGCCCTTGAGGGGCTTCTCTTTGGCGGAGTCGGGGATGATAATCCCGCCCACCGTCTTCTCTTCTGCCGCTGCCGGTTTCACCAGCACACGGTCTGCTAATGGATGAATTTTACTCATAACTTTTATTTTTTTATTTGTTTATTAATATTTTCTCGACCCCAACGGGGGTCGCTTTCGTTGCATATATCACAACTTTTGTGCCAAAGCCGGCAACTGACAATATGGCAGACTCACCTGCTCGCCGGTGGTCATGTTCTTCACGGAAATGGTGCCCTCTGCCATCTCATTTTCGCCCACGATTGCCACCAGGGGGATGTGGTTGTCGTCGGCGTAGGACATTTGTTTTTTCATTTTCACCGCTTCGGGGTAGATTTCGGCGTTGATGCCTTGCCGGCGTAAGTCGCTCAAAATCGGGAGGATGTAGTTTTCTTCTTTTTCGCCGAAATTGACGAAGAGGACTTGCGTTTGCTGTCCGGCATTGGCGGGGTAGAGTTCCAATTGGTTCAGAACGTCGAAGATGCGGTCGGCACCGAAGGAGATGCCTACGCCTGACACGTCGGGCATTCCGAAAACACC
>BNTT01000074.1 GCA_025996815.1 Bacteroidia bacterium | reverse complement strand
GTTCAGACCGGGGTCTACGAAATACTTGATGCCGCTATTGGCACCCTGAGTAATCCTGAAATCCACTTTCAGGATAAAATTTTTGTACGCTTGCGTACTCACAATATCGCCGCCATTGGTGGATTCGTTGCCACCGGCGGGATGCACCCGCAACGTGCCGTTTTGGACAGACCAGCCGGTACGGGGGAAATCGGCAAGTTTCGCGCCGCGCCAGCCGTTGGTCGTTTTGCCGTCCCACAGCAATTTCCAGCCTCCAGCCACTTCTTCGGCAGTCAGCGAGTTGTCTTGCGCCATCAAATTGGGCGCGATAGCCCCCGCAAACAAGCAGGTGGCGATTGATAATGCACATATCTTTTTCATACGTAAATAATTATTTATTAGTGACTGCAAAGTTACAAAAATTTTCCCATTAAAACTCTACCCTTCAACTTATCGGGATTTTGACGACAATCCCATACGGCAACGATATGGACAATTTCATTTTCTACAAAGTAAATAATTTTGTATCTCTTTCGCACAATAAGCGAACGAAATACTTGAGGATAATCAATCAATGCAGGCTCTCTGGCTGCCATTTCCGGAAAGGTTGCTAATGGACGTGCTGCATTGCTAATGTCTGCCGCTAATTTCCCTGCAATATTATCACCCGCGACATCTGCGTAATAATCGTAAATATCACGCAAATGTTGCTTGGCTCTGTCCGTCCAATTGATTACCATAATATCATTTCCTTTTCTAATTGCTCCTGAGTAGTAACCCTGCCGTATGCAACATCTTTCAGTGATTGAGCAATTTCTGTTTTTAACTCTTCTACCGAAAAATGGCAAGGTGGTACTTTTGTATCATCCTTTACTGCCCGAAAGTATGTCATTACTTTCATTACTATATTCTCGTTGGGTTCTTCGAGAATTTCACGGGCAAGCGTAACTTTTTGAGTGTCTAATGTTACTGCGTTCATATCATTTTTAAATAATTTGTTATTTTTACACCGCAAAGGTACAACTTTTTCCCCATTCCACAAACAACTATAAACAGATTCGGCGGCAATACCCTTGCCGCCGAACCTGCTATTTTCATAAATAATCTTATAAATTGAATCCTGAAACGTTTACAACCGGTTTTTCCCTGCGGGTATCGCTGTCATACAGTTTCATTGTGATGATTTTTTCTTCTTCGGGCATTAAGAATATGTAGTTGTCACTGAAAAATACCGGTAGAATGCGTTCGGTGCTTTTTGCTCCTTCCACTTTCAGGCGTACCATCAACGCCGGTGTTTGCGTGTCATTTTTCAATGTGGTGGTCAAATGCCACTCTTTGCCGGATTTGTTTGCTGTTGTTTTCACCGTCAGTTTCGTTTTTGGCAGTTGCAACAGCGATTGGTAGTTACCTTCTTCCTTTCCTTTCCAATAGAAGTTGTCGGAAAGTAATTTTCCGTTTTCCATCAACGTGAGCTTGATGAAATAGGTATTCGACAGACTTGTCGGCAATTCGAGCGGGAAACAAGCTACCGTGGCATCTTCTTTAATATCCAGCGTGGTTTCTTTTTCCCACTGCACCGAGCCGTCCTGATTGATAAGTTGCGCTTTTGCTACGACTCCTTTATGGTCAAGCGCATGGTAATTCACCACTTCAATGTCCTCCCGAATCGGATTATATTGGATATGGATTGGCTCTGAACCTTTTTTGGAGCCAAAATAGCCGCCGGTTGGGTCAAAATAATAATCGTAGGTTTGCCATACCATAGACGGCCATGCCGGATGGCTCATCCACAACAACATACCTCGGCGGTGTTCGCTGCGTCCCTCAAAGATAGCCCGATAGCCATCGTAATTAATCCATTGCGCCCATTCGGCGAATTGCTTGACATCTTTCGGTTTACCAAAGGCTTTTTCGATGATGCCGTTGAACGAAGCCGCTCCCTGTGCACTGTTCAACGTGTAATCGTGCATTCCCCACTGAGTGTTGGGCGTTTCCGTTGTATTCTGTATGGTCAGGGCTTCCGGGCTGAATGTTTGAACCAGACTTTCGTAGTTCATCACATTCGGCATACCGCGTTCACTGTGAAATTTATCGTGCCCGTAAGTCTGAAAATACTCCTTCACAGGCAAGGCACGGTAGGGACCGCCGCCGCTTACTACGCCTTCGGCAGAGTTGGAAATATAATGGATGCCCGGATGCAACTGCGGAATCACTTTACGCAAATAATCATCAAGAACGGCGGGCGGATTCCCTTCGTTACGCCCCACATAAATACCAATAGAAGGGTGATTGCGTATCCTTTTGATATAATCCTGCGCATTGTTGTTAAACAAATCCGGATAATACGGGTCGGGACCATCCACCGGATTTGCCAGCCAGAAATCTTGCCAAACCATTACCCCATGCCGGTCGCAGGCTTCATAAAACTCCTCATCGCCAATTTGACCTACCCAGTTGCGAATCATCGTAAAATTCATATCGGCATGATAAGCAACGGCAATGTCGTATTCACGCCCGCGATAATTCAGGTTGGACTCGCCAAAGCCCCAGTTTCCGCCAAAGCCGATGAAACGGCGACCATTGACGTAGAGGCTCAACCGTTTCGGGTCTTTTTCTCCTCCGAATGGCGGTTGCTGACCGCTTGGCTCATAAGGGTCTTCGCTAAAAGTCATTTGGCGAACGCCGGATTTGAATTGAGTGGCATCGGAGATTTTTCCGGTGGATTCAAAACTCAATTTGACATCGTATAAATACGGTTCGCCATAGCCTGAGGGCCACCAAAGTTTCGGATTTTGCAAAGCCAAAACCGGATGCGTGGTCGGGTTTATATTTACGGTCTTCGTTTCAGCAGCAGCCAGTGTAACCGCTTGCTCAAATGCGGTTTCTCCAAACGAGCCTTTCAGGCTGCCGCTCACTTCTTTATCCGAGGTGTTCACTAAGGTAACTTCAACAAGCACCTTGGCGGAAGTCGTATCCGGCAAAGGGAGTTCGGTGCGCACAAATGGATTTTCTATCGTTACCGGTCCGGTATGTGTCAGGAAAACATCATTCCATATACCAATATCCCGACCGCGCACTGTTGGAATCCAATCCCAACCGATAGTGGCATGGAATGTAGGATTGTCGGCTCCGGGGATACCGCCGTTTTGGTCGTGGCTAAAAGCGGTTGGCTCTTTTACCGCCCCCTGATGGAGGTTTTTTACGATTTCAACGGCAAGCACATTCTTTCCGGCGGCAAGCCAACCGGTAATGTTGAATTTGCCCCGCATAAATCCGCCATCCACGTTGCCTATTTTTTGACCGTTCAAAAACACATTGGCTTTCCAGTTGATACCATCGAAATTCAGAAAAACGTTGTCATCGGAAAAATCGGCAGGCAGCGTAAATTCGTTCCTGTACCAGAAATTGGAATAGAAAAATGATTCGGAAATATTCAATATATTATCTGCATAATTCGGATTCGGCACAGCACCAATGTTGATATAGCTCGACAAAACAGTGCCGGGAACAGTGGCGACCACCCAATTTTTTACAGTGAAATCAGGTTTGGAAATTTCTTCACCGCTTCCATTGACCTCAGAACCCCGCTGCAACTTCCAATTGCCGCCGCTCAGATAGTGCCGGTTGCCGGTTGCTTGCGGTGCCGTATGAGGACGTGCCGTCACGCCACCTTTTCCATATACTTCCAATTCACTTAAAATATAGGGGAGGTTATTTGCTGCTTCTGTCATCAACACACGAACATAACGTCCTTTTGCCGATAGAGTTATCTCGTCCGTTTTGTCATTTCCACCCGGCAATGAAACGGCATCTTTCCATGATTTTGCATCATCGGAAGTCTGAACAGTTCCGGCAAGGGCTTTATTGAGCCACAACAATTTGACTTTATCAATCGCTGCCGAAGCACCCAAATCAACATACACCCATTCTTCGCCGGCTCCTGCGCTTTTCCATGCACTGTTGAAGTGGTAGGAAGGCAGCACAACCAATAATTCACCGTTTTTGTAGTAATCCCAATCGGTGAAATTCCATGTTAATGCACCGGGTGCCTTCAAGCGGATTTTGTAATGGGCATAGTTAACCGGCTGTTTCAAAACAATTTCCTGATTCAAGAGGCGTGTGATATTGGCACTTTTACCAAAATAGATGTCCCATGGAGAAGCCGGTCGTTTTGTTCCGATATATCCGCCGCCCTTTTCCTGTCCCAAAATTTCCCAATTTGTTCCATCATCGGAGCCATACGCAACCACCTCATAGCCTTGTGCCTTTGCCGCATCCAGTGTTACACTGCCGGACAGCACGATTTTGTCAACGGAGATGTCAAAATGATTCAAATCCAGTTGCAGATAAACATCCGTTCCGTCCACCACATATTTGGAATCGCTTTTTCCATCGAACAACCATTCGCGTTCGTGTTTTTTCAAATCGCCGTTTTGCGTGGAAACATTGATGGTTGCCGGTTCCGAATCCGAAACAATGCCGTCCGTAACTAATTGAGCCGTCAAATTATAGTCATAACTTGAAGAGTGGTAAGCACTTTTCAACTCAGCCACATTCCGGTAAGTCGAATTGTCGGCTACCAATTCCGGAGCATACGTTTCAGCGGGATTTCCCGGATACACGCCAATCCCGCGAGTGTAAGCGTCCGATTTTGAACTGCATCCCGTCAACAGGAGTGAGCCAATCAGTCCTGTTGAGGCGATAAATAATTGCTTTTTTTTCATTTTTTTTATCTGTTATTTTATTTATAATCTAATTTACACGATAACTAACAAACGCAATACATTTGCTGTCCGGCGACCACGAATTAACATTGATAGTGCCTTGTCCGCCAAAAAGTTTTGCTACGGTTTGAGGCGCGCCACCCGTAGCCGGCATCAACCGTAATTCCACATTTTTGTTGGCTAAATGTTCGTTGGGCTTCAAATCGCCTTTGGTGTAAGTGATGAAGATGACCTGTTTGCCATCGGGCGAAACGTGCGGAAACCACGAGTTGCGGGTTTCATCGAAAGTCATTTGGGTTTGTTCGGAGCCATCTGCTTTCATTCGCCACACCTGCATCAAACCGCTGCGCACCGAGTTGAACCAAATGTATTTGCCATCGGGCGAATATTCCGGACCATCGTCTAATCCTTCGGCGGTCGTCAATCGAATTTCTTTTCCTCCTTTAAACGGAATTGCATAGACATCGTAATTGCCATTACGTTCGGCGCAATAGGCGAGAAATTTATTATCGGGACTGATGCCGTGCAAATAACTTGGCGCGAGTTCTGTAATCAAAGTGGGGACACCGCCCTCAAAAGGAACGGTATAAACACGCGAGCGATGGTCTTCGGCAGGGCTGTTGCTGATAGCAATGTATTTGCCGTCGGCACTAATCACGTGGTCGTTGTTGCAATTGGTAGCAAAATCGGTATTGATTACTTCCGGCTCTCCCTGATTTTCGAGCGACAACTTATAGAGTTTGCCTCCACTGTTGTAAACTAAACTTTTGCCATCCGGTGTCCAGTTGGGTGCTTCAATCGGATGGTCAAATTCTTTCACTGTTTTGCGATTTCCGGTGTTCACATCAAGGATTTCCAATACGCTTGTTAATTGTGCCTGTCCATTGTAACTAAAATTTCCCTTAATAAAGACCGAAACAAAACTCATGGCGGGCAACTGCACTTCCAAACTGCCATCAGGCAGGGATTTATACATGCGCACTTCTTCCATGCCTTGCGCCTGATTCGTTACATACACTTTTATGGCGGCTTTGCCTGTCGGCAATCCTTTGATAACGGCACTTCGGGCAGCACCATTATTCACGGCGTGCACCACATATTCGTTCCGGGCAATGTTGCCAAAGGCGGCGGTGTTCACTTCCTTTTTGCTGCTGCTCACAGGAAAGGCAAATGCCTGTTCGGGGGTGCTTGCCAACTGTTTGAGGTTCCAAAAACGCTGTGTCGGTTGCAATGCGCCTTCCGAGCCATAAACGCCTGCGCCCCAGAGGAGGGAATAGTCGGAGGTGAGTTGCCATTGTAAAATGCTTTGCGGCTGGCAGATAGCGGCAATGCGCATGTAGAGATTAATCTCGTACAAGGCAAAGGTAGATTCTTTGAATATCTGCGGATATACCCACGCAGCGGCATCGGTGCTGCCTTCGCCCACGAGCAACGGAACGTTCAACTCGCGGGAAGCCGCTGCCCATTTCTCCAAAGTGGCATCGTCGCAACCGCGCCACGAGTGGAACGAAACGGCGGCAATATAAGGATGTGTTTCGGGGTCAAGCATTGCAGGGAGAATAAATTCATACGTTGTGGCATCGGAATTGTCGCCCAAAAGCATCTTGGTACTCAGTCCTTTGCCCGCCATATAACCACCCAAACCTTTGATAAACTCCGCGTGCTCTTCGGGCGTATGCAATACATCAATGTCGATGTCGGACTCGTTGAAAGAAAACGCCGCCGCCTCTACGCCATAGAGTGTTTTGAGTGCCAACAGATAGTCCGTGAGCGACTTATAGACCTGCTGCGCCTTTCGGGGGTCTAAGCGAAACGCCTGCACACCGCCTCTGCGGGGATAGTCTTCGGGCTTACCGTCAATCGCCCAAGCGGGTGGAAACCAAGCACTTACGATGACGGGCATACCGAGCCTTTTCAGCCTTTGCGCCATATTCATGGCGGCTTTTACGCGCTCATCAAGTTTGCCGGCTAAGGCATCCGCCAAAGGATTGCCGGTTGCGTCGGGCTGCCAACTGCGCCAAGGCATCTCCACGCGACCGTAAGCCACGCGCAGGCTATCCAAGCAATAATCAATCACTTGCGGGTCAACAGCGGGGTTTTGCAGGCGGAAGTTACCCCCTAATCCCAAGAACTCACGTCCGGGTTTATCTGCCGCCACCGTGATAGTTGCCGGTTCATTGTCAATCATCCCCGAAGCGGTAATCTCAAAAGACAGATGCGCCTTTTGCCCTCTCTTTATCTTGCCTTTGGCAATGACAATGTCTTGTGAACCTGCCTTGGTGCCTATTTTGACAGACTGCCCGTTATTCCCTGTCGGCTGTTGAAGGTGAAAATATACGCCATCCAAATTGAGCGTGGTATCCGATTGCAGGTCAATTGTAACACGTGCTTTGCCCTTTGACAGGTCTGTTACCACTTCCGAAAACCGGATGCCGACAATTTCGGTTGTTACCGTTTGCGTCGCTCCGTTGCGGATGTATTGCGGACGAAACTGCCGCTCTTTGCCCGTGGCATGGACGAAAGATTTGTCTTTACCGACAACGCAGATACTTGACTCAAAATCAATAAGTTGTCCATCAATGCGAATACCTGTGAGATTGCCCCACGCCATAACTTCCGTCTGAGCGGAAGCGTTAGGTATGTAGCCGCTTACGGAAAAAACCATAACGGCAATGATTGTCATTTTAAATTTCATTTTATCTGTATTAAATGGCGTTGAGAAATTACGATGAATAGGATTGTCTGCGCCCTGAAAATAATTTCTCCTTTCAGGACGCAAAACAACCAAAACACATTAAACTAACTACTGCGCAGTAAAGGCATAATACCATCCGCAAGATGCGCTAATGTACAGTAGCATACGGTCGTTGTCCACATGAATAATGGAAAACTCGCTGCCCGCGTATGGCACACTGCCACTATTGCGGTCGTATGGAAACAAAATACTTGTGTCTTTAATCGTGAGTTTACCCACTGAACCATACACGCTGGTAGGGGTCATATCAAATTCAAACTTCCCCTCGCCAATTTTGGTGCCATCTTTGTCGTATTTTTCAAACTTTTTGCCACTGAGAATAAATTTCATTGTGGCACCTGTGCCGTCATTGGCATATCCATTATCTGCACATTGTGCCGACAGGTCGGCGGGGTCGGGTCGCCATCCCCAAAAATCGTACTTACCATCTGGTTTAGTACCTGCCATACAAAGAGCCCAAATATGGGGGTCACCCGGTGATTCTACAACATGTTCGGGTACATCTTCTGTGGTATTCCACTCCCACACCTTCTCACCACTGCCGCAAAAGAAACCGAAGGCAGGGTCAACAGGCTCCGTCATATCTTCTACGTTCACCGTAAAAGATTTTGTCAGCGTCGTCCCATCGGCAGTCATTGCCGTCAGGGTGATGGTCTGCTCGCCGGTGAGCAGCAGCGTGAGGTAACCTTCCGTAGCGGTGAGGGTGTTTACGCCGTCTGACCACTGGCACAGCACGGGGCTGGTGCAACGCACATGCACCTTGTTGGTGTTTTTGCCATCCTTTACGACACTTGTTGCGGTTGCCTGCAACTCGGTGGCGGCAATGCTGCCGCCTGCATCGTGCTTATCTACTATGGGTTCGCAGCCCGTCCACAGGGCTGTTGCCGCAAATACGGCGAAGAATAAAAATATCTTTTTCATAACTTTACTTTTTTTTTAATGATTACCAACTACCATAAGAATTGCCGTTCCAGCCCGCATTTTGCGTATAAAGTCCTTTGGACAATTCTATTTGCCGCTCAGGAATAGGGAAAAAACCGCGCGTTGCCGTATAGCGCGCTTTGTAGCCGCCGCCGTGCGCCGCATTTGTTTCGGAGTTTCCCCCTATGTAAATCGCTACATTCGCTTGTTTGTCGAGCGCGTCTGCGGCAATACCCCAGCGGCGAATGTCGTTCCAGCGCACGCCTTCAAAAGCCAATTCCCAACGGCGTTCCTTTTGCAACGCATCAAGCGAATATGCCACAGGGGCTAATCCCGCACGAGTGCGCAGTGCATTGATGCCATCGGCGGTTTCGGTGAGTTCGGAATGCAGCAACAGCACTTCGGCGTAGCGCATCAGCACCAGGTCGCTTATGTAGGATATATCCCATTGCAAATCAAGGTCGTACATAAATTTATCAAACGGCATCTTGTAGTCGCCGCCGCTTTTGCCCGAAATGCCGCCCTTTTTGGAATAGTAGTCTGTTCCCTGTATCCAATCGTTCCAGCCGCCGCCCACAGGAAACGCGGGCAGTTCGGTACGCAGTTTGCAGATAGAGGCAAGCAGGCGCACATCGTTTGCTTCGCCTCCTGCTGCACTTACCCAGTCGTTATACAGGTTGGTGGCAACGGGACCTGCACCCCAGCCGCCGCCCATAGGGAAGGCTTCCTCGCCCACTTCGCCGCCGCGGAGACCGGTGAACACGGCATAGCCGTTGGCACAACCCGTTCTGTCGCTCCAGTCGGCAAACTTGTTGAACTTAATGGCAAACATTGCTTCGGTGTTGGCTGCCTCGCCCTGATTGCCTACCCATTGCAAGCCCTTCCCTTTGGTGTAGTCGTATTCCTCCACCGTATAGGGGTTAGTGTATGCCCACAAGTTGCGGTAGTCGGACACAAGCGTATAGCCCGAATTGTCCTTGCAGTCGGTAATCCACGCCGTAACCTCCGCTTTGGTAACTTTGCCGCCATCGGGCAGGGTTACGTCTGTTTTGTCGTAAAAGCCCGTGTAGAAAAGGAATGCCCTTGCCATCATCACTTCGGCAACGTAAACATCAACGTGTCCTGCTTCGCCGGACGGTGTTTTGCCTGCGGGTTTCATCAACTCAATGGCTTGCTTGAGGTCGGCTACGATTTGCCCCCAAATAGCATCGGGTCCGCTTTGCGGCAACGGCTCGGCAACGGTGTTGAGGTGCAACGGCACCCGCTCAAAGAGCGAAGCCAATTCGTAGTAAAAGAACGCCCGCAGAAAATAGGCTTCGCCGAGCATCTTGTTCTTTTGCGCCTCGCTGCTGAAGCCCTCGCAGTTGCCGAGTGTCTCTATGGCAGTGTTGGCACGGTTGATGCCCGCGTAGCGGTCTTGCCAAAAGACATCGTGCATATTGGTCTCATTTTGCATCAGCAAATCCACTGCCTGCAACCGCTGGTCGGCACCACCGCCGCCGCCGAGACGGTCGTCGCTGGCAAGTTCGGACACCAGAAAGAACGCCCCTTGCACGTGCTCGCCGTTTGCAGCCAGCGCAGTACCCAGATTGTTGTAGATGCCTGCAAGCGTCATCTGTGCATCGGCAAGGGTTTGCGGAAAGTTATCCGTGTTCTTGTGGGTCAAGTCCTTTGTGTCCAAAAAATCTTCGCATCCTGCGAGCAGGACAAGCCCCGCCATTAGTCCCCCAAGGGGTTTCAATATATTTTTCATAACTTTTTTTATTTAATCGTTTATGTTTAAAATTTAATATTCACCCCAAACAAATATGTGCGCGGATTGGGGTAGTAGCCAACGTCTATGCCCGATACCCAACTGTCTCTGTCGCCGCTTGTGCCATCGGGCGAGTATCCCACTTCGGGGTCAACGCCCGAATAGGAGGTGATGGTAAAGAGGTTTTGCGCCGTAAAGTAGAACCGCAACTGACCCATGGGCAGTTTGGGGCACAGATGTTTGAAATCGTAACCCAGGGTAATGTTTTGCAGGCGGAGATAGTCGCCGTCTTCAATATATATGTCGGATACGGTAGTCCAATTGGTGGTGTTGCCCTGCAACAGGCGTGGCAGTTTGTTGGATGTGCCTTCGCCGTGCCACCTGCCGTAGATGTCGGAGGTATAATTTTCGTAAAAATTATCACCCTTGCGATACGATTTGGCAATTTGGTGTCCAAACGCGCCATACGCCGCCACGCTGAGGTCAAAACCCTTGTAGCCTGCGCCGAAGTTGCATCCGAGCATTACGTCGGGGTGTGAGTTGCCGATTTGGGTTTTGTCCTTTTCGTCAATCACGCCGTCGGAGGTGAGGTCGGCAAACTTGAGGTCGCCGGGCTGCGGGTTGCTTTGCAGTATGCCTTTGCCTGCCGCTCGCCATGCGTCTATATCGGCTTGGTTTTGGAACACGCCTTCGGTTTTGTAGCCGTAGAAATACCCGATGGGATAGCCCACCTGTGCGCGGTACATTTCGGCACTGCCGGCAAACAATGCGGCGGTGGGTCCGTGTATGATGCCTTCGCTGTTGGCAATGCGGGTAACTTCGTTTGTGTTGTAGGTGAGGTTAGCACCTGCCGAATAGCGGAAATCGCCGGCGCGGTCGTTCCACGCAAGGGCAATCTCTACGCCCTGATTTTTCACATCGCCACCGTTTTTGTAGGGCGCACCCGATTCGCCCATACCGTAAGCACCCAAAATGGGAGCACGCACCAGCCAATCTTTGGTTTCCTTTATGTAGAAATCAAAGGTGAGGTTCAAGCGCGCGGCAAGGAACCGCGAGTCGAAGCCGATGTCGGTTTGCTCCGAAGTCTCCCATGTAACATCGGGGTTGGGCAAGATGTTGGCATAGCCGCCCTGCGTGTAGGCATCGGGGTTGTTGCCGAATGAGTAATTCACATCGTTGCTCAGTGCCACGGTGGCGTTGTATTGGAAGTTGGGGATGTTGCAGTTCCCGTTTTGTCCCCAACTTGCACGCAGTTTGAAGTAGTCCATCCACGAGGATACGCTCTCCATAAAGGCTTCGTTGGTGAGCAGCCATCCTGCCGACACCGACGGGAAATAGCCCCAACGGTTGCCTCGTGCAAAGTTGGACGAACCATCGGCACGCATTACCAGCGAGAGCATATATTTTTCGTTGTAGTCGTAATTAACGCGCCCAAAAAACGAAGCCAAAGCCCCCGCGCCCCAAGGACCGCCGGAAACGCTGGTGCGCGAAGATACAGCACCGGTGTTGTTGATGTAGGCGTGCTCAAAATCGTTGAACGATGATTCTACGTTGAATGCCTCCATATCTTCGCCCATACCCCACTTTTCTACCGATTGCCCCAGCAAGGCATCGAAGTGGTTTTCGTTTATAGCAAACTTGTAGTTGACTGTGTTGTCAATGGTGTAGTTCCAGCCCAAGCCGCCGCTCTGCCGCACTTCGTTTTGCGACTTCTCGTTGGTTGCCGAAAGTTTGAAGGTGGGCGCAAACTGACGGTAGGTGTTGCCGCTCATTCTGTAGCCAAACTGCGAGCGCACCACCAAATCCTTGATGGGCTGTATCTGCACGTTGGCAGATGCCTGCATATTGTAGTTCTTGGATAATTCGTGTCCGCGGCGGTACACCATATCGCCTATGGGGTTGGCAAAGGCGGCGTTTAAGCCATTAAGCCCCATTGCGGCTTTGTCGTCGGCGGCAAAATATTCGCCTTTGTCGTTATACAAGGGCATAATGGGCACGCCGGTCATCATATTGTAAATATCGTTCCAATACATATCGCCGATGCCGATGCCCGACTTGTTGGTGTAGGCATAGTTGAGGGTTTCGCCCAATTTGATAACATCGAGATTGTCGATTCTCAAAATCACATGGTCGGAGTTGAGGCGGGCGGTGGTGCGTCCGTAGTCGCTCTGCACGGGATAGCCGTATATGCCCTCCTGCTCTGTGCGCGAAACGCCCAAAGAGAAGATTGATACTTCGTTGCCGCCCGACACATTTACGGCGTGGTTTTGAATGGGTGCGTTTTTGTTGCGCATCTCGTTGAGCCAGTTGGTGCCGCTCCATTTGCCGCTCGTTACGTCATTGTAGCGGCTGCCCAAAATGTTCTGCCAATCCCAAGACGCACCGCCTTCGTTGAACCGCACTTCGTCCATAATTGCCATATATTGCCGGGCATCCAGCAGTTCGGGCATTTTATAGACGTTTTGGAAGCCCATGTAGCCGTCGTAGGTAACCGACATTTTGAGCGGGGCATCCTTACCGCCTTTGACCAACTTGCCGCCCTTGGTAGTAACAAGGATAACGCCGTTGGCAGAGCGCGCACCGTAGATGGCAGCCGAAGCCGCATCTTTGAGCACGTCAATACTTTCGATGTCGGAAGGGTTGAGGTTGTTGATGTCGCCGCCTGCCACGCCGTCGATGACGTAGAGCGGCGCACTGTTGCCCGTAGTGCCAATACCGCGAATGTTCACCTTAAACCCTTCGCCCGGCTGCCCCGAACTTTGGATAATGCTCACGCCGGCAGTTTGGCTCTGCATAGCGGAGAGCGCACTGGTGGTGCTCAACTTCTGCAAGTCTTCGCCGCCCACCTGCACGGTGGCACCGGTTATCAACTTTTTCTTTTGCACGCCGTAGCCCACCACCACCACTTCGTCGAGGGTGCCGGCTTCTTCCGACAGAGTAACATTGATTGTTGATTGCCCGTTCACGGGCACTTCCTGGGTTGAATAACCCAGATAAGCCACCGCGATGGTGGCATTCGGCGATACTCGGAGCGAGTATTTTCCGTCCATGTCGGTTGCTACACCGTTGCCCGGATTGCCTTTTTCTACTACACTCGCGCCGATGAGCGGACCTTCCGCATCGGACACCACGCCTGTAACAGCGATTTTTGCGTCTTGGGGAGCTTCCGCTCTTAGGTGGTTTGCCCCCCCCCCCCCTCCCCAACCACCCCCCTCTCCACACTACCCCCTCCCCCCTCCCCCCCACCAAACTTCCACATCTCCCACCCCCCACACCCCACCGTTTCCCGCCCCCCACTTCCTACACCACCAACACCGCATATATCC
>BNTT01000073.1 GCA_025996815.1 Bacteroidia bacterium | reverse complement strand
AAAATCGGTGTTGGTGTCCGGTCTTTTGCAACGGTGAGAGCGAGCCGCTCGCTTTCCAGCTTGTTCGGTTCGGTGGCGGCAACGTAATGTATCTGTTCAGGCACATCCGTACGGTGGCTCAGGGTCAGGACGGTACCCGCGTTTGCAGCGGTAACGCCGTCTGCCAACGCGGTGCCTGTCGCGGCGGCATAGACCTTCCATGTGGTAGTCAACAGATAGGCGGGGAGGTTGGTCAGCGTGAAAGTTACTGCCGGCTGCACACCGTTCTTGATGATGTCGGCGGTGGTTACTGTCGGCGTGGCTGTCTTGAGAGGCTCAAAGGCGGTAACCTGAAGGGCGAGCCGCTCGCTTTCCGCCTTGCTGCCTTCGGTGGCGGAAACCCAGTAATTCCCTACGGGAATATCCGTGGTGTGCTTCAGGGTGAGGGAAGCACCATTGTGTGTGGCGGTGATGTTGAGTGCCGTCGCGATGCCGCTGCTCACGGAATAGACTTTCCAGATGGTATTTAACGGAAAGGTGGGGATGTTGGTCAGCAAGAAGACCACGCTTTGCTGTGTGGTGGCGGTCTTGGCAACGCTCGGAAGGGCAGTAGTGGGGTTGGCGGTCGGAACTGCCGTATATGGGTTTATCGTGAGCTTGACCCGCGCACTTTCTTTCAACCCAGCGTCGGTGGCGGTAACGTAATAAATCCCGTTCGGAACATCCAGACTGTTGTAGCCCAGAGTGAGGGTGTTGCCGGAGTAGGATGCTGTCACGATGGCTTCACTTGTCCCTGTCGCCGAAACGTACACCTTCCATTGGGGATTGAGATAAAGATTCAGCATCGTGAAAGGAACACCCGGCTGCGTGGAGGTGGTCTTGGCAACGATGGCGTTGGCAGGGTTCGGTGCCCGCGTCCGGGCCGGGTCGTTGGGGAGGACTTCCAGATGCAGTCGCGGACTTTCGCTCTTGCCCGCGTCGATGGCGGCAAGGAAATACACCCCTACCCACACATCCGAACTGTGGTGCGTCAAGGTCAGGACATCGCCGTTGAGCGATGCCGTAATATCGGTGATTCGCCCACCGGTGCCCGTGCCATTGGCATATAACACCCATTGGGTGGCGGCGGAATATGCCCCAACGTTGTCTATGGAAAAAGGCACGCTTGCCTGCAATGCTTCGGATTTGGAAACGGTGGCGATGCTTACCATTGGAACGGGGGTCTGTGCCTGAGGCGACACCGAGAGCCTCATCCGCATACTTTCGGCTTTATCCGGTTCGGTGGCGGAAACAAAATATGTTGCAGGGTAAATATCTGTGACGTGTGTCAGCACCAGCACTGTACCGCCAATGCACTCCACAGTCACGCCGGCTGCCTTGCCTGAGCCGGTTGCCGACGAATAGACTGCCCACTCGGCATCGGGAAACTCCGCGGTCAGAAAAAACTCCACGCTCTGCTGCGTGACGGCGGTCTTCACCGCATTATTATCAAACACCCGAGGCATCTCGGTCTGCTCCAATTCCTCGCTCCGGTCGCTGCACTGTGCCAACACGAAAGATGCCAACAGCGCAATCACTAACCTTTTTACATTTGCTTTCATTGTCTTCTTTTGTTTATATGATACTTAGTTTAATTTACTCCCTATTTGAAACAGAAAGCGGGGCTGATGCCTGCCGTGTGATTTGTTGGGGAAAACCCGGGATAGCCATTTATATCGATCGTGGCAAAGGTGGTCCCGAGTACTGCTGGGGCGTTAGTGTCATGATATTCAACCACCCACTCAGGGGTGAGGGAACCATAGATATCGTTTGTAGGAGCCTCCTCATAATAAATATATTTATGATCTATCTGTAGGTGAGTATAGAACACCCGAAAAGAGCCGGCTGAGGCCAACCAGTATCGCGTTCGACAGTCGGCATAATATTTCCCTGCAATGAAAGAACCTTTCCTGTTATATTTTGCGCGGCGGTCGTCAGTTGTGTAGTACTCAAGCCGTGCCTGACCCGTACCGGGCTCAAGCTGCCAAATCGAAGTTAAATGTTTGCCTGTCATCTCCCATTCGGTGGGGATCCAGAGTTTATCCTCAAGCACGTCCACCCCCGTTCCGTAATACAATGGTCCATTTGCCATCTGGCGCTTGGGTGCCCATACCATAGTTTTGACCATAGTAGTGTCCATATACATGCAATTTGTAAATAAATCATTCATCAAAGCTTCGGTAACATAAGACCTCACGAGGCTTGTCGCATAGCCGCCTTTGTTTCTGGCTATGTACTTGTGATCCTCGAAAGTCCCGTAAAACATCTCGCGATTAAGATACGGAACATTCTCGAACTGGAACACCAAATGGTCGGGGGCATTGGGATTATTCACCAGCCCGCCGTCGCGCTTAAATGAATTGAGGCCTACCACTATAAGGCGCCTGAGATAGCCATGCGAGCCGAGATCATCGATAAACTCTTCGTTATTGGGAAGATGCCTTCCCCCTACGGGAGGCAGGTCGAGATAGTCGCCGAGTCTGATTATCTTGGTAAAGTCGTCGCCCGGATACGGGTAGCTAATCAGCTCGTGCAGTTGCCTAAGGATATAAGTAAACCCTTGATTAGTACTAAATTTTACATTAAGGTTCGGGCTTACCGGCTGGGTTAAGTGATAGCGGATAATCGCAACCTTAATTCGGGCGCTCATATCCTTACCGGGTTCCTGAACGGCAACCCAGTAATCCCCGGAATGAACATTATTGTTAAGCCCCAATACCAGACTTTTCTCTTCGACATTATATTCCGTAGTAATATCCGCTACTAACTCGGTTGACGGTGCGTCATCACGAAACAGATAGATTTGGGTGCCGCTGGGGTAGCTCGTCGTCAAAGTGATATTCAGTTTGTCTTGCTTCGGGTAATGCTCACCCGGGTAACACTCAAACTTAACGGGGTAGAGAATGGGGGTGACAGAAAGAGGAAGGGGAGCACTCGTAACCGTAACCTTAACCCGACTGCTTTCAAACATACCGGGTACAGTCATGGTAATCCAGTAGTCCCCGACGGGAATAACCGTCCGAGCAATGCTGCCTATGGTCACAGTTGCTTTAGATGCTTCGCGGGAGTAGGACGTTTGTAAGGTGGCTCCACTGCCCGTGCCCGTGGTCGCGGTTAAGTCATTACCACCGGTCGCCGCATCGTACACTCTAACTTTGACAAGCGGGTAGTTCTCTAACCCTGCTAAATCGAAAACCACATTTTGAGCCGGTGCGGCTTGGCTTATTTTAAATTTGGGTGTGGTGGTGGCGACGGCGAAGACTGGTGGGGGCGCGGGGGCGGCGGTGGCGTCGTATCTGTATATCTCTGTCATTTCCGCACTGTTTGGCATACCCGGTGCTACCGCGATGGCTCTCACGGTTCTCGTGGGTGCCGCCGAGCTAATATTTGCAGAAAGGTGGGTTGTATAGAGGGTGGTATAGGCGGTGGGGCTTGTCGCGGGGGGAGTTCCGTTGACGGTGTAATAGATTTGCGCCCCCGGCGTAGTGGAAGAGAGGTATACAGACGGGGAGGTGGAGTAGGCTCCTCCCGGCGGAATGGCGGTGGGGGTGGCAACCCGAGTGAGCGGAGGCACCACCGCGGTGGGATTGCTGATTACGCTTCCGGAATTTCCGGCGCGGCTCACTTCCACGGTCAGGGATGAACCTTCATCTGCAACCGTCACGACATAGGTTGAACTGTTTGTCCCAACATTCACACCGCTCCGTTTCCACTGGTAGGCGATGGTTCCGCTTCCGCCAAGGGACGATATATTTGCTGTAAGGGTGTAGCCGATTGAATCGATGCCGTTAATGCTTACGGTGCCTGTTAAGGGAGGGATGGAGGCAATAACCGGACCGATTGCAGTGCTGGTTATGCTTCCGGTATTTCCGGTGCGGGTCACTTCCACGGTGAAAGTTTTACCTATATCGGCAGTCGTCACGGAGGTATAGGTTTGACCGGTTCCCCCTGAAATATTCACGCCATTCCGTTTCCACTGGTAGGAGATGGCTCCGCTTCCGTCAAGGTACATTATATTTGCGGTGAGGGTTTGTCCGACTTCCGCGAGACCGTCGATGGTTACCGAACCTGTTAAAATGGGGAGGACAACTGCCGCAGTTGGTGTGCTGATTACGCTTCCGGTATATCCGGCGCGGCTCACTTCCACAGTGAAGGGTTTACCTAAATCGGCAGCCTTCAAGGCATAGATTGGACCGTTTGAGCCAACATTCACACCGTCCCCTTTCCACTGGTAGGAAATGTTTCCGCTTCCACCAAGGAGATTTATATTTGCTGCGAGGGTTTGGTCGACTTCCGCGATGCCGTCGATGCTCACCGAGCCTGTTAATGCGGGGGTAACAACAAGCGGTACGGTTATACTGGCGGTTCTGACTCCGGTATATCCGGCGCGGCTCACTTCCACGGTGATGACTGCACCTGCATCGGCAGCCGTCAAGGTATAGACCGGACTGTTTGTCCCAATATTCGCGGCACCCCGTTTCCACTGGTAAGAAATGGTTCCGCGTCCACCAAGGGACGTTGTATTTGCAGAAAGGGGGTATCCCACTAACAAGGTGCCATTGATGCCTACCGAGCCTGTTAAAGCGGGGACAGCGGTATATTGCGCCGTCAACACCGCGCTGTTTACCATAGTTGCTCTTACCGCGATGGCTCTCAGGGTGGTACCCATGTTTACCGTAATGGGGGTGCTATTGTTATAGACGGTGCTGCTGGTCGTGGGGATAGTTCCGTTGAGGGTGTAATAGATGGTCGTCCCCGGCGTAGAGGAAGCAAGGCGTACCGTCTGGGGGCCGGCGTAGGAGCCTGCCCCCGGATTGGCGGTGGGGGTAACAACCGTGCCGGTAGGAGTATAATCCGCTATCAGCATTGCGCTGGCGGTCATGCCCGTCTTCACCGCGATGGCTTTCAGGACGGTTCCCATGCTCACCGCAATGGGGGTGCTATAGACGGTGCTGCTTGTTGTGGGAACTGTTCCGTCGACGGTGTAATGGATGGTCGCCCCCGGCGTTGTGGTAGCAAGGCTCACCGTCTGGGGTCCGGAGTAAGTGCCTGCCCCCGGAGTGGCGGTGGGGGTGGCAACGATTTCTAACACGCCGCCGCCGCCGGTGCTCCCGCCGGTTCCATCCGGCCTCACCGTGAGTTTCAGCCGCCCGCTTTCGGCATCGGTAGGTGCGTTGGTGGCGGTGATATAGTAGTCCTTCGCCGTCACATCGCTCGTGCCGGATGTCAGCCACAATAACGGACTGCTGAGGGTGGCGGTTACGTCGCCGTCCACTACGGCACCTTCCAGCGTGTTATAAACCTTCCATATTGTCGTATTCGAATAAGCAGTGGCGTTGGTGAGGGTAAAGTCCACGCCCGACTGTGTGACGGAGGTCTTTTCAATGGCAACAGAGGCAACTTTCGGGGTCGGGGTTACGCCCGGCACATACGCAGAAACCAAGACCTTCAGCCGCCCGCTTTCAGTCTTACCGGCGTCGGTAACTGTAATCCAGTAACTCTCGTTGGGAACATCCGAAGAATGAAACAGGGTCAAGGTTTTGTTTGCGCTGTTGAAGTTCGGGGTTATGCCGGGAGCCGTCGTGGTGCCTGCCTGCGAGGTATAGACTTTCCATGTTGTACCCCCTACCCTATACAGGTCGCCGTTGTCCACGATAAAGTTGATGCTTGCCTGCTGGGGAGAGGTTTTTACATAACTTGGAGCGGATACTATGGGGGTCGGTGTTACACCCTGCGCATACGCGGTAACTACAAGCCTCAGCCGCCCGCTGCTTTCGACAGCGAGATTGGTGGCGGTGATATAGTAGCTCGCCGCTGTTACATCGCCCGTGGAGGATGTCAGCCGCAGTGTTGTGCCGATGAAACTGGCGGTTATGTTGCCGTCCAATCCGGCTCCTGTCGCCGCGGAATAAACCTTCCATATAGTTGCACTCGAATAAGCAGCGAAATTGTTCAGAGGAAAATCCACGCTTGGCTGTGTGGCGATGGTCTTGGCAACAACAGCAGAGGAAGTAATCGGGGTCGGGGTCTGTATCACGTTCGGCACATACGCGGTAATCGTGAGCTTGAGCCGCCCACTTTCCGCTTTGCCGGCAAACCCGCTTTCGGTGGCAGTAACCCAGAAATTCCCTGTGGGTACATTCACGCCGTTCACGTCTGCCAGCACCAAAGACCCGGAGAATAGAGACGCGCTGATGTAGGTCGCTTCCGTGGTGCTTGTCTGCTCGGAATAAACCTTCCATGTATATGTCCCCGACGAGTAGGCGGCGGCATTATCTATGGGAAAACTGATTGTCGGCTGCGAGGCGGAGGTCTTGGCAAGGATGGGGGTGGAGGTCGTGGGGGTGGGTGTCACGCCCATGGTATAATCAACAACCGTGAGGCGCACCCGCTCACTTTCTATTTTGCCGGGCACGGTGGCTGCCAGCCAATAGTTCCTTGCCTTTATACCCAGGGTGTCTGTCAGGGTCAGGAAGGTTCCACTGCTGCCTGTTCTGTTGAATGTCACGCTCACGTCGAAGAGCGGCGTGGTGGTGTTGGCATCGCCATATACCGTCCAAAAGGTAGTGTCAGGATTCGCATTGCCCGGATATACGGCAGGGTCGTCGTTGAGGAGGATAAAATCCGCGGTTGGCTGTGTCAGGGAGTCTTTGGTAATGGTAGAAACGGCAAAAATCGGTGTTGGTGTCCGGTCTTTTGCCACGGTGAGAGCAAGCCGCTCGCTTTCCAGCTTGTTCGGTTCGGTGGCGGCAACGTAATGTATCTGTTCAGGCACATCCGTACGGTGGCTCAGGGTCAGGACGGTACCCACGTTTGCCGCAGTAACGCCGTCTGCCAACGCGGTGCCTGTCGCGGCGGCATAGACCTTCCATGTGGTAGTCAACAGATAGGCGGGGAGGTTGGTCAGCGTGAAAGTTACTGCCGGCTGCACACCGTTCTTGATGATGTCGGCGGTGGCTACTGTTGGCGTGGCTGTCTTGAGAGGCTCAAAGGCGGTAACCTGAAGGGCGAGCCGCTCGCTTTCCGCCTTGCTGCCTTCGGTGGCGGAAACCCAGTAATTACCTACGGGGATATCCGTGGTGTGCTTCAGGGTGAGATTAGCACCATTGTGTGTGGCGGTGATGTTGAGTGCCGTCGCGATGCCGCTGCTCACGGAATAGACTTTCCACGTGGTATTTAACGGAAAGGTGGGGATGTTGGTCAGCAAGAAGACCACGCTTTGCTGTGTGGTGGCGGTCTTGGCAACGCTCGGAAGGGCGGTCGTGGGGTTGGCGGTCGGAACTGCCGTATATGGGCTTATCGTGAGCTTGACCCGCGCACTTTCTTTCAACCCAACGTCGGTGGCGGTAACGTAATAAATCCCGGTCGGAACATCCAGACTGTTGTAGCTCAGAGTGAGGGTGTTGCCGGAGTATGACGGGGTTACGATGGCTTCACTTGCCTCTGTCGCCGAAACGTACACCTTCCATTGGGGATTGAGATAAAGATTCAGCATCGTGAAAGGAACACCCGGCTGCGTGGAGGTGGTCTTGGCAACGATGGCGTTGGCAGGGTTCGGTGCCCGCGTCCGGGTCGGATCGTTGGGGAGGACTTCCAGATGCAGTCGCGGACTTTCGCTCTTGCCCGCGTCGATGGCGGCAAGGAAATACACCCCTACCCACACATCCGAACTGTGGTGCGTCAAGGTCAGGACATCGCCGTTGAGCGATGCCGTAATATCGGTGATTCGCCCACCGGTGCCCGTGCCATTGGCATATAACACCCATTGGGTGGCGGCGGAATACGCCCCAACGTTGTCTATGGAGAAAGGCACGCTTGCCTGCAATGCTTCGGATTTGGAAACGGTGGCGATGCTTACCATTGGAACGGGGGTCTGTGCCTGAGGCGACACCGAGAGCCTCATCCGCAGGCTTTCGGCTTTGCCCGGATCGGTGGCGGTAACAAAATATGTTGCAGGGTAAATATCTGTGACGTGTGTCAGCACCAGCACTGTACCGCCAATGCACTCCACAGTCACGCCTGCTGCCTTGCCTGAGCCGGTTGCCGACGAATAGACAGTCCACTCGGCATCGGGAAACTCCGCGGTCAGGAAAAACTCCACGCTCTGCTGCGTAACGGCGGTCTTCACCGCATTATTATCAAACACCCGCGGCATCTCGGTCTGCTCCAATTCCTCACTCCGGTCGCTGCACTGTGCCAGCACGAAAGATGCCAACAGCGCAATCACTAACCCTTTTGCATTTGCTTTCATTGTCTTCTTTTGTTTATATGATACTCAAATGTCGGTGCAAAGGTAAGAAAAAAAATTAAGAAAAAAAAACTTTTTATAAATTTTAACTGCAAATTTAATCCAACCCCATTTCTCTCAATTCTTCAGGCGTCAGTTCGGTAGCCATCACAATGAACTCTAAAGACATCCCCTCTTCTTTCAATTTTATCGGTGCAAAGGTACAAAAAAAATTTTAATTATGAATTAAAAATTAAAATCGGATGTCTACGCCGCCCAAGACTACGATGCCGGGTAGCGGGTAGCCATAATATGTTTGATACGATGTGCCTGTCAGATTTTTGCCATCGAGAAAAATACGCACATTATTTGTTGGGGTGTATGCAATTTTGCAATTTACCAACGCATAAGTATCGTAATTGTCGCCGTTGCCTAAGTATAAATCGTTGATATAATTTACATTAGGTGTTATTTTCCACTTGCCACACGTCCAATCTACATTGGCAAACAGTTTGTGCTTGGGTGCTGCTGCAATTTTGACATCCGAATCTAAATAGCTGTAATTCGCCATTGCTCGCAACGATGGTGAGATGACATAAGTGGCTGCCAAATCAATGCCTTTGTTGGTGAATTTGCCCGTGTTGACATTCTTTACATTGGGATATGCTCCCTCGGTAACAATCAGATTGTCGCCTTTCGCTAAATAGGCTGTCAACTCGAAATGAAATTTATCGCCAAACGATTGCAAATAGGAGAGGTCGTAATTCCACATCTCTTCGGGCTTCAAATCGGGATTTTGAGGCGGGAACATATAAAGTTCGCGCAAATTGGGGCTGCGAAAACCCTTGGAAGCCGAAATTTTGACCGACGAGCGACCGGTTAGTTGGTAGGTGGCACCGGCTTGAGGCAACCATTCACTGCCATAGTTTTCGTTGTTCTCCAAACGTATGCCTGCGTGCAGGGTTAAATCCTCAAATAAAGTCTGCTGGGTTACTGCGTAGCCCGCGTATTCATTCACTTTTTTATCCACTTCGGTAGTGCCCCACGCTTTGCCACCCCATTGTTTGGCATCTACACCCACCGTGAACACATTGCCTTCGAGCAACCGGAATGACTCAAACAGGGCAATACCGGCATTAAAATCTTCCGATTCAAACAATACCGTGCGAGGCGTACCTCCTTCCCTGTATCCGTCATTGATAGTATGCTTACCCGTGTTGTAAAACACTTGCAGCGAGCCACTTAGCTTGTCATAGTTATTATTGATAGATGCCGAATAGGTGGAGCGCAAGGCATCTGCCCAATGTTCAAACAAAGGGGCTGACACCGGACCCGGGTCGTTGGTTTTGAAATCGGCAACGATAGCGTCTGCCGACACATTCCAATTGTCTGTCAGCTCATAACCCAATTTCACAAAGCCATTGTTGGTGTAAAAATCCGACCGTTCCCGTTGTCCGGCTGTTTGGTCGCGGCTCAACGAAACGAAAGCATTAAACTTATCGTTCTTATATGCTGCATTAGCCATCAATTTCCAAGTGTCGTAAGAGCCGTACATCGCACGGGCACTGCCGTGCAAACCGTCTTCTTTCGTTTTGCGGGTAATCACATTGATTACGCCACCCATCGCATTAGAGCCGTAGAGCAGCGACCCCGGACCGCGTATCACTTCCACCCGCTCCGCATCGGATGTTACATAAGCATCGGGGATATGGTGCCCAAAGATGCCTGCCCACATCGGCTGCCCGTCAAAGAGCATCAACACTCGATTGCCGCCGCCCACACCGTGTATGGTTACTGTGCCGGCAGAATTGTCGGAAATGCCATAGCCGGTTACGCCCTTTTCGGTAACAAACAACCCCGGCACCTGCTCCGAAAGCACGGACAGGACGCCCGTTTCGGTGCTTGCATCCAGCGTTTCGCGATTCACCACCGAGATGGTCAGCGGGATTTCGCCGCGATTGACTTCCGTTTTGGTGGCGGAAACCACCACTTCGTTCAAAAAAACCGTGTCGGCAGCCGCTGCGTCTGTCGTGTTTTCGGCAAAAAGGGTGGGCACTCCTGCCAATAAAAAGGCAGAAACAGGCACTGAAATTCGTTTCATATTCATACTGTTTTTAAAAAATTTCGGCAAAGGTATAAAATAATTCGGCATTTATTATTCATAATACACAAATATTTACTACTTTTGTGCGAAATTATGTTTATTTATTTTTTTATGAAAAAGGCATTATTCACTCTTTTGTTGTATGTATCTGTTTTTCAGGGATATGCGCAAATATGTTCAAGTGATTTCGAGGCTAAGGTGGAGGCTTCCGTGCGCGGGCAACTGGCGATTTATCCAAAATCGCGCCTGTCGGATTTGTATAAAAACTTCTTTCAAGACCGCTTCGGTCCCGGTCATCTGATTGCAGACACGGCAATGGCGGACAACTATTTGAAGCAGGAATTAGCCTCTTACACCGAGGCATCGGGTCCGTTAGTGGAACTGATTGGCTGGGAAGGCAATTTTTATCGCGTCAATACGGATGTGGTGAAGTTCGCGGACGAATCCGCCAAAGAAAAGATGTACAGAGCCTATCTGAACGCCTTTATCGAGAGTGCCAACACCACCCCCGCCGTGAATATGGCTGATTGGAAGACGGAATGGGATGCCATTCTCGCCATCATCGAACGGATGAATTTAAATTTGCCCGACTATGAGGCAGACCGAGCGAATATTCAGGCGTTGATTGCTTCCGGCAAGTACGCCGGGCACCACAGCGGGGCGTTTGAGGAGGCGTATCATCCCCACTATCGGATAATACGCAAGGAATTGTATAACACGGATGATATAAGATAATCGAATGGACACTACACAGGAACATATCAATTACGGCAGGGCGTTTACTTGCGTGCCGGCAAATTTGTTTGAACCGGAGAAGAAAGCATACTATCTGCAATTTCTGTTTTCCGATGAATACGGCATAATCCTGCATCAATACGTTGCAGATGAGCAGATTGTGTTGCTTCATGTGATGCCGAAATCGGAGTATGATGCCGCGAGAAGGGAAAATCCCAACTGCCGGTTTTCACACTATATGGCGGAACTTATCAACCACTATTTTGGGCAGGACAATTTGGTGGGCGGCAACCAAATGGTGGTCAATCTGACCGAAACGGGCGTCGATATTCTGTGTTTTTCCGGCAAAAACCTGCTGCTTGCCAATCATTTCGACTGCCACTCAACGGCTGATGCGGTCTATTTCACGCTCAACGTGTGGAACCAATTGCACTTCGACCCCCTGCAAGACAGCCTCTGCCTCATCAACAACAATGAGGCGCTGCGCCGGCATTTGCAAGAATATATCTGTAACGTGATTGTCTGATGAAGTACTCAACAACCGCCCTCCGATGGGCATTTATCGGCTTTTTCGCCTGCTGCTGCAACATCAAGGCGCAGACCACACTGGACTCGGTGGTGGTGACGGCGACGGCGCGTCCACAGGGCACGACGATGGAGAATATCCCCGCCGGGCAGGGCAGGCGGTCGGTGGATGCCACCGGCGGAAGCATCGAATCGCTCGTGATGACGGCGGGCACGGGCGTGGCTTCGACCAACGAACTGAGCACGCAATATGCAGTGCGCGGCGGCAATTACGACGAAAATATGGTCTATGTGAACGGCGTGGAGGTCTATCGCCCGTTGCTGGTGCGTAGCGGTCAGCAGGAGGGGCTGAGTTTTATCAACCCCGATTTGGTGCAATCTGTGCAGTTCTCCTCCGGCGGATTTGATGCCTGCTACGGCGATAAACTGTCGTCGGTGCTGGACGTAACCTACAAAAAGCCGAAAAAGACCGAGGGCGGATTTATGGGCAGTATGCTCGGCGGCAGTGCCTATTTTGGAAACACAACGGGCAAATTTTCCCAAATCACAGGCGTGCGCTACAAACGCGGCACCACCCTGCTGAATACGTTGGACACCAAAGGCGACTATAATCCGATGGCAATGGATGCGCAAACCTTTATGGCTTACGCCTTTACGAAAAAACTCTCGCTCAACGTGCTGGGCAATTATTCGCACAACACCTACGATTTCAACCCCGGCAATCGGGAAACGTCTTACGGCACGATAAACGATTCCAAAAAGTTTGAGGTGGCTTTCGACGGGCAGGAAAAAGACCGTTTCAATACGCTGTTTGGGGCGGCAACCCTGAAATATGAATACGCCAACCGCGCGAATATTTCGCTGCAAGTGTCCGCATTTCAGTCGCGCGAACAGGAGACTTACGACATCACGGGCGAATACTGGATTAGCAATGTGCTGGGCAAGGATAAGGAGACCATCGGCACAGGGCTGTTTCGCGAGCACGCGCGCGACCAACTGCACGCCACGGTATATAATGTTGCCCTGCTGGGGACGGTTGCGCGGGGACAGCACACCCTCCGTTGGTCGGCAGGGGCGCAAAAAGAGAACATCAAAGACCGCATCAACGAATGGGAATTGCGCGACTCGATGGGCTATTCTGTGCCGCAGAACGATGAATATCTGCGGGTGCTCTCCAATCTGTTTTCGCATAACAACCTGTCGTCTAATCGGTTATTTGCCTATTTGCAGCATTCGTATCGCTTGAATTTGGATGCAGGTTTGTTTGGGCTAACGACCGGCGTGCGTGCCGGTTATTGGGATTTCAACGATGAATTGCTGATTAGTCCGCGCGTCTCGCTGAGTTTCATTCCGGCTGCTCATCAGCAGTTTAAGTTCCGGTTGGCAACGGGGATTTACTATCAGCCGCCTTTTTACAAGGAGTTGCGACAAATTCTCACCGATGAGAGCGGCAATGGTGTGGTGGTGCTCAACAAGGGTATTAAGTCGCAACGCTCCATTCACCTTGTGGCGGGCGGCGACTACACGTTTCGGCTGGACGACGGGCGACCGTTCAAACTCACTACCGAACTGTATTACAAGAAGTTAGACAACCTGATACCGTATTATTTAGACAACGTGCGCGTGTGGTATGCCGGCGAAAACCGGGCGCACGGCTACGCGATGGGGATAGACACCAAATTTTTCGGACAATTCGTGCCCGGCACCGACTCGTGGGTAGGTTTTTCGCTGATGCAAGCCCAACAATACATCAACGGCAAGCGCGTGGATATGCCCACCGACCAACTTTACAACTTCACCCTGTATTACACCGATGTGATGCCCGACTTTGAGCGATTGCAATTCAACTTGCGCGTCATTTTGGCGCAAGGGCTACCTTTCAGTGCGCCGGGGAGGGAATACGAGGCGAATTTCCGCGCCCCCGCCTACCGCCGCATCGACGTGGGCTTGACCTACCGCCTGACCACCCACATCTGGCTGGGCGCAGACATCTTCAACCTGTTTGACATTGGCAATGTGAGTTCTTATTCGTGGTTCACAGACGTTTCAGGCGTGCAAAATGCCGTGCCCGACAGGCTCACTGGGCGGCAGTGGAATTTCAAGGTTTTGGCGGGGTTTTGAAATTTTTTTTGTGGCTATCTGCAATCATACCACTAAATAGCCTAAGTTCCGGATAAGGTTTGCCCGTTAGGGCATTCATATCAATAGAAAAAAACGTATTTGTCAAAACCCCATAGCCCGTAGGGCTTTCACCGTGAATGCCCTACGGGCAATAATGGGTG
>BNTT01000072.1 GCA_025996815.1 Bacteroidia bacterium | reverse complement strand
AGACTACAATCAGACCATCACCACCAACTGGCGGTGGCGCAAGGAAGGCGACATCACCGATATGCCGCGCGCTTTGCACCATTGGGGCTACAACTGGCTGGCAAGCGACCGCTATGTGGAAGACGGCTCTTTCCTGCGATTTAAGTATCTGACATTCAACTACACTGTGCCGCCGGAATTTATGCGGAAAATAGGGGCGCAAACGGCAAATATCTACCTCACAGTCAATAATGTGGCTGTTTGGAGCAAATATCGGGGAGTAGACCCGGAAGTAACTTACGGCTCGCTGGGTGTGAGCAAAGACGAAGCAATCACGCCCCGCTCCAGAGATTTCACGGTGGGACTAAGTATAGGATTTTAAAAATTTAGAAATATGAAAAAGATGAAACATATATGTTTGTTGCTGGCGGCGGCGGTGATGATGCCGGCTTGCACCGATTGGCTGGATATTCGTCCGTTAGACAGAACGGTGCATGAGAATTTTTGGAAGACACAGGAGGATGTGGAATCGGTGGTGCTCGCTTGCTACCGGGCAATGATGGAAGGCGGCTATATGGGTGGGGTTATCCTCAACGGCGAAGCCCGCTCCGACAATACCATTGCCGGTAAAATAACGGCTGACCCTGATTTGGAACGTATCATGAATGCCACCATACTGCCTTCTAACGCCTACGTCAAGTGGGGCGACTTCTACAAGGTTATCAACTATTGCAACAGTGTGATTGAATTTGCACCGTTGGCAGCAGATATAGACCCCAATTACACGCAGGGGATGATGAAAGCCCATGTAGCGGAAGCAAGAACCCTGCGGGCGTTGGCTTATTTCTACCTGGTGCGCATTTGGGGCGATGTGCCCTACATTGATTTCCCCTATTCGGAAGATACGCAGGAATTTAAAATTCCCAAATCGTCGGGCGACTCCATTCTGGCTTTGATGGCACAAGATTTGGATGCAAACGAGCCTGACGGGGCTGAAAGATATGTGCTGAAAACACGCGGCTATGGCATCACAGAAACATCGCAGGCACGGATTAATACCAAGGGACGGATAACAAAAAATGCAGTACGAGCACTCTTGGCCGACATCTATCTCTGGTTGGCAAGCCGTGAAGGTGCCGACCCGGGGCTTTACCAAAAATGTATTGATGCCTGCGACAGGGTGTGGCCCGATATATTGCCCGCTGAGATAGTGGATTTTTCCATGGTTAATCAGGATGGGTGGACCGGTGCCGAACTGGGGCTTCATTCGAATGCAACCTTTGAAACGAGGGCTTTTAACTATCTTTATTTTTGGAAAAATGACTACGAAAGCATTTTTGAATTGCAATTCGACCGCGAAAAAAAGAATGGGGAGGTAAACTCGTTTTATGGTACCAATGGTGCTTTTGGTACTTTGTCGGCAGCTCTATTTGTAAATTATGATAAACTGTGGCTTGAAAAGGATGACAACAATAAGCCAAAAGACTTGCGAGGGCGTTTTTCTTACAAGCATCCTGTTTCCGACGAACTGGACGATTTGGTTCAAATATACAAATATGTTGTCTATATATATGGGGTTAGTGCGAACGGGAATGTTGGGGCTGAAGACGTCTCTGACGAGGTTTATTTCCCCAACTGGATATTTTATCGCACGCCCGATATTTATTTGATGAAAGCGGAGGCTTTGGTCGAACAGGGCAGGTTGGAAGAAGCCTTGGCATTGGTCAATGTCACCTACAAGCGTTCCAATCCCTCAGCGGCAGCCGACCTTCCGTTTGCCGAATATAGCAGTCAGGAACTCATGCGCGAGCTGGTGCTGCACGAACGGCAACGCGAATTTCTGTTTGAAGGCAAACGCTGGTTCGATTTGCTCCGTTTTGCCCGCAGAGAGGGCAAATCAACAACGATGCTGAAATACCTGCTGCGCAAATACGATGCCAACAGCACCTCCATCATTCAAAGCAAACTGATAAACATGGATGCCCTCTATTTGCCAATTCATCAAGACGAATTGAAGCGCAACACGGTGCTGGTGCAAAATCAATATTATTTGGAGAATGTGAAATAACAATTAAAAATTAAAAATTACGAATTAAAAATTAGGGATTATGAAAAATTTATATTTGCTCGTGATGGTGGTGTTGCTCTCCGCTCAATTGCAGTCTTGCACGGATGCTAATGAGGGGGCGCTGGAATTTTCTACTAAGGAAGAGTTGCTGGTCACTTCTTTTTTGGAGGCGGAAGCGGATACTTATTCGGAATTTCTGGCTCTGATGCGGGCTTGCCGGATTGATAAAATGTTGAATGCTTATGGCAGTTATGCCTGCTTCATCCCAACCAACGAGGCGGTGCGCGCCTATTATGCCGAGAAGGGCACCTCTTTGGAGCAACTCAACGCGGAAGAGGTGGAGGCGATTGTGTTTAATCACATCATTTCGTGCGGCAATTCCGACCCGATAGAGTCGCACAGTTTCCCCAACGGCACGATAAACACGGCAACCATGAGCGGACGCTATCTCCAAATATCCTATCCGGCAGAAGAAGAGGTGGCAATCGGCAACGATTCTGTGTTTGTAAACAAAACGGCATGTATCATCCGGAAAGACCAGAAAGTGCACAACGGCGTTGTGCACACCATCAACAGAGTGGTGGAAGTGTCGTCCGCAACTTTGCCGGGGATGCTCGAGGCAGCCGGGTTCACGCTGTTTGCCGAAGCCTTGAAGGCAACAGGATGGGCAGACTATTTGGAGGTGACCAAGGAAAATGCAGACTACGAAAAGGGGAAAAAGAGCGGTGATATTCCCGACCGGATAGCCACACTCATCTCGTATGACAATTCGGCACTCCGCAAAACGCCCGACCACTGCTTCTACGGCTTCACTGTGTTGGCGGAAAGCGACGAAACACTGCGCACAGCCGGCATCACCGATTTAGCCTCCATGAAAGCCTACGCGGAAGCGCACTACGGCAGTGACGTGTTTCCCGATGGCGACGGCGTGACAGACATCACCGACCCCCGCAACAGTTTTAACCGCTTTGTTGCCTATCACATCATCGACCGCATGTTGGACAGGAGCGATTTTATCCCCTCCTATTGGAAACAATTCTATGTGCAATCGGCGACTCTGGTGGATTATGTGGAAACATTAGCCAATCGCCTCATTGAGGTGCAGCAAAGTGCATCGGGTCCTATTTTCAATAAACGGATGGACAACGGACTGTCCGTTGCCTTGAAACCGCAAAATAATGACTTTCTCAACGTGACAGACAATGGCGTTTTGCACGAAATCGACAAAGTGTTGAGCTACGAAGGCGTGGAAACGCAGGTGCTGAACAAACGGTTGCGGATGGACGTTACCAGTCTGGTGCCGGAAATGACCACCAATAAGTTGCGCGGCTGGTATCAAAGTCCGGGAGGCGAAACGCTCATGATTATTCCCAGCGGCTCGTTCACCAATTCGGAAGGACAAACGATTAAGTACGACTATTTCCAAAATCTGAAATATACGGAAAGTTCGCAACTGCATATCTACGGCACCACCGGCGACTACAACAATCTGGGCGATGAATTTCTCTTTGTCGGAAAATACGACCTCACCCTGCGCCTGCCGCCCGTGCCGCCCGGACGCTACGAAATCCGCGTGGGATATTCGGCAAACAGCAACCGCGCCGTGTCGCAATTATATGTCGACGGTATGCCCTGCGGCATCCCGCTGGATATGAAGATAAGCCCGACATATAAAAACGAACTGATGGGCTGGGTTGCCGACGGCGACGACGAAACCGTCAATCGCGACAACGACAAGGCGATGAAAAACCATGGCTACATGAAGGCACCGGCTTCGGTGAAGATACCGAGCAGCGGCGAAATCCTTCGCGACAAATCGGCACTCCGCAAAATCGTGGATGTCAGAACATGGCTAAAAACAGAGCCGCACTATTTGCGAATTAAATCGGTGGAAGAGAGCACACAAGCCCAAATGATGATAGACTACATCGAATTAGTGCCGTCTACGGTTTGGGAAACGGAAGACATCAATTAAAAATTACGAATTACGAATTAAAAATTACGAATATTATGAATATCAGAAATAATACCATTTTGTCCCTCGTGTTGGTTGCTTTTTCGGGCATGTTTCCGGCTTGCGAAGATGCGGAGCATTATGCGGAAAAGGGGCAGTCTCAGACCTCTTTGATGGGGCTTATCAGTGCGCGACCGGAGTTGAGCCGATTTGCGGAACTGTTGCGGCAAACGGGCTATGATGCTATTTTGGATGGCGAGCAGGTTTATACCGTTTGGGCGCCTAACGATGATGCGCTTGCCGGTGCGGATTTGAGCGATGCCGACAAAGTTGCCTATCTGGTGTCGAATCACATTGCACGCTTTTCGGCGAGTGCCTCCGGCTCTGAGGAGCGCACGGTCAGTATGGTGAACGACAAGCCGCTGAAGTTTTATCGCGACGGCGACAACTATTATTTGAGAGTGGCAAGTGCTTCTACGGGTGCTCCATTGGTGAATAAAAACATAGCGGCAAAGAATGGGCTGTTGCATGTTTTAGGACAAGACGTGCCTTTCGTTCGGAATATCTGGCAATATATGGCGCAGCCCGGCTTTGAACCTATTAAAGACTATCTCTATTCATTCAACCGCCGGACGTTTATGGAAAACCAGAGCACCCAGATTGATGTGGATGGTACGGGAATGAATGTTTATGACTCGGTGTTTATCAACTCCAACGAGATGTTTTATCCATTTCGTGGAATTGGCTATCTCAACTACGAAGACAGTATCTATTCGATGATTATGCCCACCAAAGAGGCTTGGGATGAGGCTTATGCACGAGTGGCACCCTATTTCGCTTCAAACGACCCGATTGACCCCGACAGTGTGCAACGCGAAAACACCAAATATGCGCTGATAAAAGACCTGGTGTTTTTTGACGACGACCTTTCTCAAAGAAATTTCAGCCCATCCGACACCATCTTCTCTACACGAGGAGCAGCAATAGGCAACCCGAATCATCTATTCACCGACGGCGAATGGAAGGAAGCCAGCAACGGAAAAGTGTTTGTGGCAAACAAACTCAACTACACCGCAGGGGAGGCTTGGCAACAACCAATCATAATAGAAGCAGAATACGCGCTGGGGCGTATCTTTGACCCCGCTACCGAAAAGGGAACTCTGAGGATGTGGTGGGATACGAATGACAAGGACTTGTCTAACGGGAGATACATTATCGTGAGTTCAACGGGACCAAATGACTACCCTTCCGTCACGTTTGACATCCCCAATACGGTGGCAGGAAAGTATAATATTTATTGCCGGCTGGTGCCCGGAACGCCGCGAACCGAAGTGCGGTCGCGCATTGTTTACGAAATTTATAAATGGAATAAAGGGACAGATATTAAAGATTATATACCGGGAAGGGCTACGCCTTCATGGCGATTGTTGGGAAATAATGATGCAAACGGCAGGTTGACGACCGAGCCTGAAGACCCTGCTTGTTATGAGGGGATGTTCGGAGGGGCTGCTCGGGCAGACGCTGCAACGAATATGCTGCTGGCAAGAAATTTCCAGTTCAAGCACGCTAATTTCAACGAAGAGAATACATCCATCCGTATCCGCATTATCAGTTTTGTGCCTCCCGACTGGGTAGCAAACGGTACGTTCAGAAATGTGATGCGAATAGATTGTATAATGCTTGTGCCGGTAGAATGAAAATTCAAATAGAAAATATAAACGTATGAAAAGATATATATTCATAGTTCGGATGGTGTGCATGGCAGCAATGCTTTGTGCCACCGGTGGTGTGTTTGCACAGGATATGACAGGAAGCGTGGTTGATGCCCACACCAAACGTCCTTTGATGGGTGCGCGGGTGCGCGTGGCAGAAACCAATTTGTCGAGCATCACCGACGAGGCAGGCGTTTTTAAACTGCAAGTGCCCTCCTCAACAGCCGCAGTCTTGATTGTGAGCATGGTCGACTACGCCGAACGGGAAGTGCCCGTGCAGGGCAAGTCGGAAACAGTGGTCGAACTCTATCCCGCCAACTTCGCTTCGGGCTATGGCGCCGTCAACACACTGAAAGGCAGCACCCGCAACGCGCTGGTCACTAATTCGGCAGCGGAAGCCTCCGGATTTGCCAATTCCACGGCTATGTCGGTGGAAAGCGAAATGCAAAGCCGCCTCGGAGGCGACGTGCGTGTGCTCACGCGCTCCGGCACGCCGGGCATCGGCGCCTCGCTGTTCATTCGCGGCATCAACTCGCTGAACGCCAACGCTCAACCGCTCTTTGTGGTCGACGGCGTGGTTTGGGACAATCAGTTAAACAATGCCTCCATCCATAAGGGCAATTTCTCTAATCCGCTCACCAACATCGACGTGCGCAACATCGAGAGCATCACCGTGCTGAAAGATGGTGCTTCGCTCTACGGCAGCAAGGCGGCTAATGGCGTGGTGCTCATCAAAACCGTGCGCGGCAGAGACCAGGTGACCCGCATCACGGCAAATCTGCTGCTGGGCATCACCGAAACGCCGGCATTGCCCAAGATGATGGACGCAGGGCAATACAGAACGTTTGCCAGCAATCAGGTGGATGGCTATATCAAAGATAATGGCGGCGGCAGACCGATGGAGAACGACATCGTCAGAACGTTCCCTTTCTTAAACGACGATAACACCACATCTGCCTATAAAAATTATCACAACAACACCAATTGGGGCGATGAGGTTTACCAATCGGGGATGTCGCAGAGCATTCTGGTGGATGTGAACGGTGGCGACGAAATCGCCCTCTACAACCTGTCGATGGGCTCCACCACCAACGAAGGAACGATTCAAAATACGGGCATGAGCCGGTTGAACGCACGGTTTAATTCGGATATTAAACTGCACGAAAAAATCTTCTCGCGGGTCAATATCTCTATCTCGCGGACAGTGAGCACGTTGCGCGATGAGGGTGTGGATGCCGTCACTTCGCCCGGCTTTTTGGCACTGGTGAAATCGCCGCTGCTGACGGCGCATGGCTTCCACAGTGTGACCGGAGAGCCGACCAAAAACTATATGGATTTCGACGACCTGGGCGCCTACCGCGACAGAGACCGCTGGGTGCCCGTGAACGCACTGTCTAACCCCATGGCGCTGGTTGCCAATGCGTTGGGCAACACCAACCGCACGGTGTTTAACATGACCCTGAACCCATACATCAATTTCACGAAAGACGTTACGTTGAGCACCATTTTCGGCTATTCGCTGCACCGCGAAAAGGAATCATTCTTTGTGCCGAAAGACGGGCTGGCTCCGCAAAGGCTCAACCTGTTTGGTCGCGCCGACAACGAGGTGCGCGACTATGCCCAGCGGCAGGGCGCAATTTTCAGCGACACCAAACTGAATTGGAATCTCCGCCTGAATGCCGACAACAGTCTGGCACTTCTGGGTGGCTTCCGCTACATGAACGACAGCTACGAATCGGATTTGCCGCGCGGCTACAACACGGGTAACGACAACACCAAAACACTTGTTGAAGGCTTGGGCTATCGCTACGTTACGGGCGAAAACGATGAATGGAAATCCATGTCGTGGTATGCCAATGCGGCTTACGACTATCAACACAAATATTTCCTCGCTGTGACGGCTTCGGCGGATGCCTCTTCGCGCTTCGGCAAAAAAACGGAGGCGGGATTTGGCTTGGCAGGACATCGCTGGGGGCTTTTTCCCGCCGTGGAAGCCGGCTGGATTGTGTCGTCCGAAGAGTTTATGCGCAACGTGCCCGCCATCAATTTCTTGAAACTGCGGGCAGGCTACAGCATCACCGGCAACGACGATATAAATGCCTTCGCCGGACGTTCCTATTTCGCGCCCATCACGTTTGTGGACAAGGCAGTGGGCATCGGACTTGCCAATATCGAAAACGAAGGCATCCAGTGGGAGACCTCCAAAAAAGCAAGCGCAGGCATCGAAGCGCATATCCTGAACGAACAACTCAGCCTGTCGCTGGACGTGTTTAGCAGCCAAACCGACAATCTGCTGACACTCAAAACGCTGGAAGCAATCACCGGCTTAGATACCTATTGGAGCAACGGCGGCTCGCTGAAAAACAGCGGCTTTGAGTTTGCCGTCGATGCCAAAGTGCTCAACACGCCCCTCCTGACATGGGAATTGGGCGCAAGCGTGGGGCACTACAAAAACGAAATCACCGCCTTGCCCGACGGCACGTTCGACACCGAACTGTTGGGCGGCACGGTGAGAACGGCAGTGGGGCAACCGGCAGGCGTGTTCTATGGCTACAAAACCAACGGCGTGTATGCCACCACCGGAGATGCAGAAACCGCCAATCTGTATAAAGAAAACACCAACGGCACCTACACAAAGTATCAGGCAGGCGATGTGCGCTTCGTGGACGTTGATAAAACGCCAAACAGAGACGGCTACGATGTTATCAACGCCGCCGACCGCCAAATCATCGGCGACCCCAATCCGGATTTCTACGGCACCATCACCAGCCGGCTCAAACACCGCCGCTGGGGACTCGACCTGCTGTTTACCTATTCCGAGGGCAACGATGTGTATAACTACTTGCGGTCGCAATTGGAATCGGGTGCCAATTTCTACAATCAGACCGTGGCGATGACCAACCGCTGGAAAACGGAAGACGACGTCACCGATATGCCCCGTGCCGTGTATGGCGACCCGATGGGCAACAACGCCTTCTCCGACCGCTGGCTCGAAGACGGCTCCTATCTGCGCCTGAAAGCACTGACCGTGTCGTATGCCATCCCGTTTGACCTCCCCTACCTGCAAGGCATCACGGTGTGGGCAACGGTAAACAACCTGTACACCTGGACAAGCTATCTGGGCAGCGACCCCGAATTTTCGATGAACAACACAGTGCTGGGACAAGGCATAGACGCAGGACTACGCCCACAAAGCAGAAGTTATTATTTGGGAGTGAGAGTGAATTTGTAACATATACGATATGAAAAAGACAATAAAAATAACAGGATTAGCGATTGTGCTGGGCGTGGGAATCTCCGCTTGCACCGATATGTTGGACACGGGTTCCGACCGCTATTTGATGACGGAAGACAATACGTTGGGGTCGCCTAATGATGCCATGTATTCGGTGCTGGGTGTGCTCCACCAGATGCGGGCGCTGGGCGAACGCTATGTGCTTTTGGGCGAACTGCGGGGCGATTTGGTGGAATGCACTGCCAATGCGGAAACGGATTTGCTAAACATCGCCAACTTCGACGTGAAGGCGGGCGACGGCAATGCCCTGGCAACCACCAGACCCTACTATGAGGTGATTAACAATTGCAATTACTACCTCGCCCGTGCCGACACGAACATTGTTGTGCAGGGCAACAGGGTGCTCTTGCAAGAATATGCCGCCATGCTCACGTTTCGCACGTGGACCTATCTGCAACTGGCTCTCAACTTCAAGGAAGTAACCTACATCACGGAGCCAATCCTGACTGTGGCGGATGCCGGCAAAGAATATCCAAAGTATGATATGACAAAAAAAGGGGAGATACAAAAATTTGCAAAACGCTTGATTGACGATTTGCAGCCTTACGCAAGTGTCCCTACGCCTGATTATGGCACCATTGGCAGTAAACAAAGTTCTGTGCTGTTTATTCCGGCTCCGCTGCTGCTCGCCGACTTGAGCCTTTGGGCGGCAGAAAGTCAGGAGGAGTACAAAAACGCCGCGATGCGCTACTATACCTATCTCACAACACGCTCAAACAACGTTCTCGGAGTTGATCCGGCTATAGCCGGTGGCAATGGCTTTATGGTGTGGGGCGACGATATCCGCGAATCCATTTCGATGGTTATCCGTGGCGGCGGCAGTAGCAGCTATATGGGGATGTATGATACATGGCCCGCAGAAGAAATGCTTACGCAGATGGTGTTCTCAATGGACTATGACGGGCTGAAACTGATTTCTTACTCATGGCCTGCTGATGGTAATTATCCGTTTGAGTACAAAATAGCACCTTCGCGCTCAGGGATGGACCTTTTTGAAAAGGAGCCTTATTACTTCTATAAAGAAAATGATGACGGTTCAAAAACAGAGGCTCGTGTGCCGGGTGGCGATATACGCGGTGCTACTTATCGTCCATCTATGGGTATGACGATGTTAGGCTCTTATGGGACGATGCAGATTTCCAATACCGATGCTGTGCCGGTTATTTGGAAATATAGCGGAGGAGATGGCTTCAATACGACTAATGCGCCGATTGCGCTGTTTCGGGCACAAATCACATGGCTGCACTATGCCGAAGCGCTCAACCATGCGGGCTACCCCTCGCTGGCGTTTGCGGTGCTGAAATATGGCTTAAACGATGTTTCGCTCAAAGACCCCGACAAAGTGGACCCCGCAGAAACGACACCGGCACCACCGCCTTTTGCCGATTTCAGAGACACTCGCTTCGACTACCCTACGGCAGTGCCTCTGTGGGCTGTTGTAGGCAATGGCATACACAAGCGGGGAGCAGGCTATGCTGCACAAGACCCGCTCTACACCATCTCACAGGAGGCACTGGATTTCAATTGGGGGGAACAACGCTATCCGGGCTTCCCCACACAATTGGCAACCCGCCAAGATACAACGGATTTCGTGGATGCGATGATATTTAAAGAACTCACCCTCGAATCAGCCTTCGAAGGCAACCGCTTTTCCGATTTGCTCCGCTTCGCCGACCGCCGCGCCGACCCCACCTTTTTGGCAAAATGGGTAGGTCGCAAAAATCCGGCATTAGAGGGCAAGTTGCAGCAGCGGGAGAACTGGTTTTTGCCGGTGCAATAGCCGGTAACTGAGAGCGAATGGTTTTTTATTAATTTATTATAAACAATTTAAATTTTTATATGTATGAAAAAGATTAACTCTTTATTGATGGCACTGGTGCTTGGATGCATTGCAGTGCCGAGTGTGAATGCACAGGGGCTGCAGGATATGCCTGCTACCAGCCCATCTGTTGCAGATGACCCTGCCAATGATGTGTGGTACCACATCCGCACGGAGTGGCGGACGTGGGGACTCAATGGTAACACGGGTGTCAAAAATGAGCATTCCGATGGTAACAAGGGCTACTACTTGGACCAGGGCGACGGAAGGTTGCTCAAGTGTGTGTCTCCATCGAATGAACTTGGAACTCGTTGGAAGTTTGTCAGTGCGGGCGATGGCGAGTATTATTTAGTCAGTGGCTTGGGCAACACCATTGCGTATCAAGAAGCTGCGAGAGACTGGTCGCCGGATAAGACTTATGCCGGTGGTAACGGTGATGGTCATGACCGGTATTACACCAGTGCGGCTGACGTTGAGACCAATGTTTTTACCATTGCAAACCCCAATGGAGCCTATCTTGGTCTTTCCCTGAAGGGCGTGGGCGGTATTGACAAGAGCAACAACGACTACTTCTTTGACAAGTATGGTCCGGACGCCACCGGTGGTGCGCTCTCCTTTGTTGAGGCAAAATCGTTGGACGACGCAAAAGTACTTTATTCACCGCTTGATGTTCCCTTTGCCGATGTAGCAAATAATGTTACTTCAACAAAGGAATTGGTGATTAATGGTGAAAATTTGACTACGCTGAAGTTGGAATTGAGCGGACCCGATGCCGATGCATTTACAGCAACATCAAAAGCGGGAGCACTCTCTACAAAAAACGATACGGTAGTAATCACCTATCGCCCGACTACTCCCAAAGCCTACGAGGCTGTGCTGACGATAAGCATCGACGGCGACGCAACGGTGCCGCCGGTGACGGTTAACTTGACGGGAAATTCTGATTTCACGTTGCCTGTTATAACCAGCAGCGCTAGTACTGCTGATGAACATTGGTATTACATCCAATTCTATCGGAGAGCAAACACCAACAAGGTGCTGACTTCCATCGCGCAGAACGATACGATAGAGCAGCACCTGCTCGACCCAACTGCCGATAATCAAAGGTGGAAAATTGTTGAAGAAGGTTGGGACGGCTATCATCTTGTCAATGAAAACGGATTGGAAGTGAGATATTCCTTTACAGCTGCTGTAACAGGTGAAAACCCATCTCCTGAAATCAATAGATATGTTGCAATGCCTCTTGGCTTTGGCGATAAGTTTGGTTGGGTGCGTTACAACGACACTGAGGATTGGCAGTTGAAAAACACAACAACTTCTGCCGCCACCACCAAACTTTATCTGAATGATTCCGGAGGTCTTAAACTTGCCGGATACAATACAAACGATGCCGGCAACCGATTGACATTCATTGATGCCTCTGCACCTAAAATTGTGACTCCGGTCGAAACAGTTGATTTTGGCAAAGTATGGCAAGACAAAGATTCCACAATAACTGTTCAGGTAGCTGCTATCGCAACAGGGAAATCGGGAATTGCTGCAAAAATCACTTGGGCAGGCACACAGGCATTCAGTTTAGAAAAGAACTCCCTGAAAGCAGGCGGCGACTCGCTGGTCATCAAATTTGAGCCGGCGGAAGCCAACAAGGAATACAAAGCAACGCTCCACTTGACCAGCGGCACGGCAGAGGAAGTTACCATCCCGTTGACAGGCTCGTCCTCAATGGGCTTGCCATCGTTCAGCACGGACACTGACGAACACTGGTATGTAATCACATTCAAGGGAAAAGGCACTGTAATTGCAGACAAAGGGCTTGATGCAAAAGTGGAACACGAAGCAGCAATCCCTTCGGGCGCAGGCGCAGACGAACAACTCTGGAAGTTTGTGGGCACATCCGACAACTTGAAAGTTGTGAGCAAAGCCGGAACCGAATTGAGCTTTATCTGGAATGCCGAAGAAACGTATATTGACCCCGACTTTACGGAAGGCGATGAACTTCGTGTGATTACCGTAGCAGCAGGCACAGGTAGACCATTATATTTCAATGCTCATCCTGATGCCAATTGGACATTAGGCTTTAAGGCTTACGAAGACACCACATTCTCTAAATGTTCTGATGGTGGCTTTGGCGGCTATCTCAACGCTATTTCTGCAACCGAAGTCGGTCTTTATATGGACTATGATAATAAAAGTGCTTCTAACAACCTGGTATTCACTCCTGCAGAAAATGTAAGCACATTGATAGCACCTGTTACTTTCAGTACGGACACTGACGAAACTTGGTATTACATGCAGTTCACAAGACGTGCCGGAGACAAGAAAGTTGTTACCAACGACGGTGCAGATAAACCTTTAACACAGGTGGCACAGAAAGAAGGTGCAGACGCTCTTGTTCAGCAATGGAAGTTTGTGGGAACCACAGCTGATTTTGAAATTGTTGCACGTGATGGCAATAAATTCCGCTACGTTTCAGCAAGCGACAAAGTGATAGCAAGCACCACAGGCGGCGGCACATTCAAGTTTGTTGGTCTTCCGGGCAATTGGCAGATAAAAATGGAAACCAATAATGATGGTGGTAATCACTTGAACGACTACCAAGGAAACACTGTTTGCAGCTATGATGCAGGTGATGGTGGCGCATGGTTGAATTTCATCCCCGTTATTGCACCGACTCCTCCGGTAGAAGAGCCTGAAACTAACGACGACGGCGGCGGCAACGATGGCGAAGGTGATGGCACGTCAATAGTCGACACTCCATCCGATGATGTGAGCGAAGGCACCGTAGTTTCCACGCAGTACTACAATTTGCAAGGCATCAGAGTAAGCAAACCGGTCACCAGCGGCATCTACATCAAACGCGATGTGTTAGACACCGGCAAGGTGCGCACCACGAAGATATTGCATATTCAGCGATAAATCGTAATTATCGCATAAACAATTGCACCGCCCGAGGCAGGATGAGAGTTCTGCTTGGGGCGGTGGTTTTTTTTGTGCCGAGCCATCGCCATCAGGTTAGGCTGAAAGCCTAAATTTTCATAACCGCAGGTCATCGACCTGCGGGAAAAGTGAACCACAGAATCCCCTGCCTGAAAGGCAGGACTGAATTAAAATCCCGCCTTTCAGGCGGTAGGGGTATCTGTTTCGTCCGCAGGCCGATGACCTGCGGTTACGAAAATCCCGCCCATTCGGGCGATAGGCAAAATATCCGATAAGCATAATAAATTAAGATGCGTTTGCCCTG
>BNTT01000071.1 GCA_025996815.1 Bacteroidia bacterium | reverse complement strand
TTAATAGCAAAGTTTGTGCAAATATTTTACCTGTTTTTCGCATTTTTTTAATTTAAACTATCTAACAAAATTTTTTGTCGCGGAAGATTGCGGTTCAAGCCCGCAATGACATCTCGCAATAACGGGGACAAAGGTACGACAAAAAAATAACAAATTGTTGTAAAAAAACGACTTTTTTTTGTAAAAAAGCGACTTTTTTGACAATTATTTAAAAAATACGGCTTTCCGAGCGATTTTCGTAATAATCAGGGCTGCTTCCAAGTACATCCCAAACCGGTTGGCTGATTTTATCAATCAAGGCTTCCGTTTCGTCCGAAATTTCCAACGAGCAAGCTTCCGAATTAATTTTCAATTCCTCCACATTTCGCGACCCAACCAAGGTTGAAGCCATAAACGGCTTTTTCAATATCCAAGCAATGGATAATTGAGCGATATGCACGTGAAGGTCGTCCGCTATTTTTTGTAGTTGCTCGATGGTTGAGAACATTTCTTTTTCTGCGCCTGCTTCGCCATGCCGCGAGGTGCCTTTACCGCGTTCGTTGGCATAATGCCGCGAGTGCGCCTGATTGGCAGGCACCTCATCGGGCGTTTTATAAATTCCGGCTAACAGTCCTTGTTGCAATCCCATTGCGCCGATAATGCTAATGTTGTTTTTCAAGCAATAGGGAGCTATTTCGGCTTCGATGGCTCGTGAAAGAATATTATATGCCATCTCATTAACATCAATTTGGATGCCGGAGCAAACCACTTCTTCCATTTGTTTGCGTCCGAAATTACTCATACCGATGGCGCGAATCAGTCCTTCTTTTTTCAGCGCATCCAATTGTGCGTATGCTTCTTCTATAGTTGGCAGTGCTTCGGAAATATTGGAATTAAAATGTTTTACGGCTAATTTATTGATTGGCCAATGCAGCATATACACATCCAAATAATCCATGCCAAGCCGTTTAAGGCTTTCGAGGCAATGTTCGCGCACATGACCGGCATTGTCCGGACCGGTTTTGGATATCACAATTGCCTCGTCGCGTCGTCCTTTCAAGGCTTTACCCAACGCGATTTCACTGGCTCCGTTGTTATACAATTCCGCCGTATCAAATGTGTTGATACCCATATCCAAAGCGGCATGTACCACATTATCCACATCTTTTTGGGATTGTTCGCCCCAATATTCGCCACCACCAAAGGGCCAGCATCCGATAGTCATTGCCGATACTTCGATACCGGACTTTCCAAGTTTTACTTTTTTCATTATATTTATTGTTTATTATAATTACACTTTACACTACTAATGCCCCATACTTTTCTTTGGAGCCTTTGAACGCATACCAGCAAATCACGCAATATGAGATAATCGGGATAATCATTGCCGGAGCAATGGCTTCGCCTGCCCATTCAGTATCGGCAATTCTGCCCATGATGAACGATAATACCGCGCCGCCAATCAAACTCATGACCAAAATGGATGCCCCTAATTTGGTGTGTTGCCCTAAACCTTTGATGCCGGAAGCAAAATTGGTGGGGTACATCAGCGACATAAAGAATGTGGACATAATTAATGCGTAGATGCCGACAGGAACCTGTAAATCCGTGAATGGAACCGACCAGATGCAGTTGTGCAGTCCGATACCGAATTTGCCGCTTGCCCAACCTGAACCCAAAATTGCCACGGTTACCAAACAGATATTAATCAAGGCATACGTACCCATCAGTTTTACCGGTTTTACGTATTTCATCAACCAGGTAGAGAAGAAACGACCGACCATGAAAATAGCCATATTAACGGTCAAGAAGATGCCTGCTTGCTTTTCGGTCAGCAAACTGTTTTGCTGGATGTATAAAATCAAATAACTCCACGTTCCCAATTGAGCACCGAGATAGAAGAATTGTGAAATCACGCCGCCCCACCATTGTGGAAACTTGAGCAACGCTCTGAAACTGCCTTTTTCTTCTTTCTCCGAAGTTTTAGGGGTGTCAAGGGCGGGGAATTTCGCTTTCCAAATCAAGAGTCCAACAATGATTACCAATATTCCCAACACCACATAAGTGGGAATGACGCGCATATTTTCTTCACGGAGGAAATCCTTGTAACTCTCTACGCCCCACAAAGCAGGGTCCCAATGGGCAATTTGGTCTTTGGTGGGTTCATTGCCGGAGAAGATGAAAAAGGTGCCGGCAGCCGCAGCACAGATGCCGCCAATCGGGTTGAAGGATTGCGCCAAATTCAAACGGCGTTCGGAAGTTGATTTATCACCCAAACCCACAATAAAACTGTTAGCACCGATTTCGAGGAAAGCAGCACCGCTGGTGGTAATAAAAATCGCCAGCAAGAAAAACCAAAACTGTTGTACCAACGAAGCCGGAATAAAGAGGAAAAATCCGCAGGCAAATAAAGTTAATCCGATTAAAAGTCCGAATTTATAACCCTTGCGCTGCATCAAAAGTCCCGCCGGAATGGACGTTACAAAATAACCGCATTTCAGCGCGACCGGCAATAAACCGGTTTGAGAAAGGGACAGTTCCAGCGATTTTTTAAACTGTGTTATCAACACATCGTTTAAAGTGTTGGGGAAAGCCCACAGGAAAAACAGCAAGGTAATCAACACAAAAGTCAGTGCATATCCCGGCGTAATCAAACTCGTTTTTTTTATTTCTTTCATAATAATTCTTAATTTTTTAATTTATTTACAATAGTTGCACAAGCGTCCGTAAAAATGCCCACATCCACCGAATAGGACAAATATTGAATGCCTGCCTTGCGCCACAAAGCGGCAGACTCAAACGTATCGCAAAATACGCCGATAACAACGCCTGCTTTTTTTGCCTGTTCGGTGATACTTTTAATGGCTTCGATGACCGTAGGATGCGAAACCTGTCCCGGAACGCCCAGCGATTGCGACAAGTCGTAGGGTCCGACAAAAAGAATATCCAATCCTTCAACGGCTAAAATGCTGTCCAACCGGTTCAAGACTTGTTTGCCTTCCACTTGAAGGATAACCAGGGCTTCGTTTGCCGATTCAAAATAGTCGTTTCTCGGTGTGGACGAATAATTGGCTGCTCGCACAAAACGGCAAACACCGCGTTCGCCTTTCGGGAAATATTTGGCGGCTTTGACGACCTCCTTCGCTTCTTCCGCCGATTGAATCTGAGGCACCTGAATGCCCTTTGCCCCCAAATCAAGTGCTTTGCTGATAGCGGTTTCCGAAGAATCGTACGTGCGGACAATGGGCAAAATTCCGGAGGCTTCCGCTCCACGAATTAAATTCTGGAGGTTGAAAAAATCAACGGGTCCATGTTCCATATCCAAAATAGCGAAATCAAATCCGGCATGACCGGCACACTCAACAAAGGCGGCATCGCCCGTTTTCATAAAAGGACCGTAAACAGGTTCTCCTTTAGAAAGTTTTTCTTTAAATGTTCTTAGCGTTTTCATATATTGTAAATTGTGTTTAAAAGTGAGGGTTCTTCTATCGGTCGTATAATAAAATTGAACCGATAATCATCGTAAGGAATCATATAAGGTGGCAACGGAATTTCACCCCAACTGGTGATGCCGCCCACACCCATTTGTTTCAATTCAAAGTTTACATACGTGACGTTGCGTTTTTTCAACTCACCCGGAAACATCACTTCGGTGGGTGTCCCTTTATCCATATCAGGCATGGCGTATGGCAAAGCGGATGCCGAAAACAGTCCGTCCGAAACAATTTCCAAGCCTTGACCGGAAAGGTCGATTACTCGCCACCAGCGCAAATCGCTGTGTGTGCCCGATTCCTGTGTGCGTGTATATTCTCGGTGGAACTGTTCATCTACATTTTGCCTGTAATGTCCTACGGTAGCGGCGGATTTTCGGTCGGCGTAGTTTTCAAAAGGACCCTTGCCGTAAAATTCCACCACGTTGTAACGCGCCGGTAAGACCAGACTCATTCCGAAGCGGAACAAATTGGACACATCCTTGCGGTTTTTGTCGGCGGTGAGGGTCTCGCAGGCTTTGATTTCACCTGCGGCATTGATTTCGTAAGTCAGCACCACGATTGCGCCCGTACTTCCTACCTCATGCGTGGAAGAAACCTTCACTAAATTACCCTCTTGCTTTGTGTCAATGGATTTTAACGCCAAATTTGGATAACGCCAAACACTGTATTTACCGGCAAAACCGGCACCTAAATCGTTTTCCGTAAGTGCGCGGCTAAATTGGGGTTTCAATGCTTGATTGACCAGTTCGCGACCTTTATAAATATAATTATCTAAAAATCCGCTATTGCGGTTAAATTCGATATGCCAATCCTGACCGTCAATGGTAATGTAGTTGGAATTGCCTCCAAGAATCGGTTTGTCTTCCTGAGCGGCAATCGCAAAATGATTTTTAGCATCGTAATCGCGCAGGCTCAACTGGTTATATGCAATGACGTGGCCGGCGGGCAATAATTGCGCAGATTCTTTGAGTTTGTATTCGACGTTGAGCAAAAGTTCGCCCGCCGGCAATTCGTCGGTATTTCCGATGGGGAGTTTAAGCCTGACCTTCGTTTGCGGTGCCACATTCAAATTCCAGATTTGTCCGCGTTTGACCGCCTTTCCGTCGCTCAGCAGTTGCCATTCCAGGTAATAAGCCGCTAAACCTTTGAAAAAGTTTTCGTTATATATTTCCACTATTCCGGTGCTTATATCCGCCGGCATGGTATGAATCGATTGATATTGATAACGCACTTCGTAGGAATGCGGATGATAATTGCGCCGACCCGAAAAAACGCCATTGCTGATGAAAGCCCCGTCGGACGGGTCGTAGCGATTGTAAGAGCCACCGTACATATATGTTGCCGTTCCATCGGCATTGTAGCGGCTAATGGCTTGGTCGGCAAAATCCCAGATAAAACCACCTTGAAGCAAGGGTTGCTCACGAATCATGTCCCAATATTCTTTAAAACCGCCCATCGAATTACCCATCGCATGTGCATATTCACAATGAATCAGCGGTTTTTGCGGGTTAGATTGTAGGTATTTCATACAATCATCGGGGTGCATATACATGGTGCAATAAATGTCGCTTTGTCCTGTTTCTTCGGAGAACCAATATTGTACGGGACGCGAAGGGTCGTAGGTTTTTATCCAGTTGTAGCACAGTTCAAAAGCAGGTCCGTTGCCGGCTTCATTTCCCATACTCCACAATACCACCGACGGGTGATTGAAATCGCGAAGTACCATGCGGGAGTCGCGTTCCAGATGCGCACCGAGATAGAGCGGATTTTTGGCAAGGCAATCATTGCCGTAGCGCATACCATGCGATTCGAGGTTTGCCTCATCGAGTACATAAATCCCGTATTCATCGCAAAGGTCGTACAAAAAGGGACTGTTGGGATAATGGCAAGTACGCACTGCATTGATATTGACTTCTTTCATCAACTGAATATCGCGGAGCATTTCGCCGCGGGTCAGGTAGTAACCTCTGTCGGAACTTATCTCGTGGCGATTTACTCCTTTGATTAAGACGGGTTTCCCATTGACCATGAACTGTTTATTTTTCATTTCGCTTTTCCGGAAACCGACTTTCAGGGAGATGGCTTCCAATATTTGGGCGTTGTCCTTTACGGTTGCAGTCAGCCTGTATAAATAAGGTGTTTCTGCGCTCCATTTTTGAGGATTGTTCACTTTCAAGGTGGTCGCAGCATTTCCAACCGACTTTGCCTTTGCCACTTCTTTGCCGCTTGCATCGGTGAGTGACAGCGCAATTTCTTTGATGCCCGAAGTTGCTTCCGTTTTAACGGTTAAAATGCCGTTTGTGTAAGTTGCATCAAGGTCGGGTGTTATCTTTATATCTTTGAGATAGTTTTTATTACGGGCATATATATATACATCACGCGCTACGCCTGTCATGCGCCAGAAATCCTGGTCTTCGAGGTAAGAGCCGTCGCACCAGCGGTGAACTTGAAAAGCCACGATGTTTTTACCCTGTTTCAGATATTGGGTGATATTAAATTCGGATTCAAGTTTACTGTCCTCGCTGTAACCCACTTCGTGACCATTCACCCAAAGATGCAAATTGGAAGAAACCGCACCGAAATGGATAAACACCTCTTTGCCGTTCCAATCGGCAGGAAATTCTATTTCCCGGCGATAAGAGCCGACATGGTTATCTTCCGATGGCGTTAGAGGCGGATTGTTTTTGAAAATATTTCTCCAGCCATAGCCCACATTCACGTAGATGGGGTTGCCATAACCATTTAATTCCCAGACGCCCGGCACCGGCATTGTTTCCCAATTCCGGTCGTTATAATCGACTTTATAAAAATCCGCCGGTCGCATATCTGCGTCTTTCACCCAATTGAATTTCCAAACGCCGTTGAGAGAACGGTAGAGGGGATTGTGCTCCCAATCACCCGCCATAGCCAACGAAGCATTCGGATAAGCGAAAAAACTCGACCGCATTGGTTCGCGGTTGATGCCATTCATATTGGGGTCTTTCCATGGCTCTCTCCGGTCAATGGTTTGTTGGAGGTTTGTATTTTTTTGTGCTTGCAACACCGTTTCCGGCATCTCAAAATAAGGTGGCAGGAGTTCCGTCTTTTTCATCTTTCCCGTTCGGTCGTCCGTGTAGGTGATGCTTATTTTCAATTTCTTTCCGAATGGATAATCAATGGGGCGAGAAAATTCCACAAGCGGTTTTATCTGAATATTTTCCGTTGACGTTTTAATTACTTTGCCTTCCTGCAAATCTTCTATTTGCACTTGCAATTTGCCTTTTTGAAATTCTTTGGCACCATTTTTCATAGAAACAATGCCTTTATTTCCTTCTATTCTGGACTTAACCAATAAGTTATCAATCAAATCGCTTATGCGGACATGAGGAATTCCTCCGAGTATTCCTCCGTTTCCATTACTATCATACACCCTGACAATCAGCACGTTTTCTTTGCCCCATAAAACGGCGGGATTATTGCTCGGAACAATGTATTTCCGATATTCCAAGTATTTGCTAACAAAACCGTCCACTGCATTGGGCATATTACCGGTTTTCCCGATTAATGTTCCATTGAGATAAAGTTCATCAACATCGTCGATGACGGTCATATCGAAAACCAAACTTTCTTTCCAATACGAATTTTCCAACATGGATGCGGGCAATTGGAAGTGAAAACGGTACCAGGCATAGCCATTATAATCCTTATAACCTTGTTCTTCCCAAGCCAAGCCGGTTTTGATTTCTTTCCAATCGCTGTCGTTAAAATCTTTTTCTTTCCAAGCCATATCATTTCCTGTTTTAAACCGAGCCAACGGAAAAGTGATTTGCTGTTGGGCAAACAAACTTGTACAGCATACAAGGCAAAGCATCGTATATATTGTTCTTTTCATGGTTCCTATTGCTTTTTCATATCTTTTTACCATTCTGCCACCACTCCTGAAGCGGTGCGCCAAACCGGATTTTTCCAACTGTGACCGATTTTAGCCATTTCGCGGACGGTATCTTCATTCACTTCAATACCCAAACCGGGTCCGGTGAAGAGGTCGATATAACCGTTTTTAAATTCAAATACTTCCGGATTGTCGATATAATCAAGCAAGTCGGCTCCCACATTGTAATGGATACCTGCGCTGGTTTCTTGCATCACGGCATTCACGCAATTGAAGTCGAGTTGCAAGCAGGCGGCGAAAGCGATGGGTCCTAACGGGCAATGGGGTGCGATTGATACATCGTAAGCCTCCGCCATGGTCGCTATTTTCTTACATTCCGAAATACCTCCGGCGTGGCTCAAATCGGGTTGGATAATATCGACGGCACCCTGTTCGAAGATGTGTTTGAAATCCCAACGGGTGTAATGGCGTTCACCGGTGGCGATAGGTGTGGAAACCAATTCGGAAAGCATCTTGAAATATTCGCCGTTTTCAGCCAACACCGGTTCTTCGATAAACATCGGGCGATAGATTTCGAGTTCCTTCATCAATATTTTTGCCATAGTTTTGTGTACGCGCCCGTGGAAGTCGATTCCAATGCCGAAACCTTTTCCGCAGGCTTCGCGAATGCCGGCGACCCGTTCCACTACTTCGTCGATTTTGGTATAAGAGTCAATCCATTCCAAATCTTCCGTACCGTTCATTTTGATGGCTTGCATACCGGCGGCTTGTTTTTCTTTGGCGGCAGCCACTACGTCGGAAGGACGGTCTCCGCCAATCCACTGGTAAACCATCATCTTGTCGCGCACGGCTCCGCCCAGCAAATCGTGGATGGGCAATCCCGTCACTTTGCCTTTGATATCCCAAAGTGCTTCGTCGATACCCGAAATGGCACTGCTCAAGATGGGACCGCCGCGATAAAAACCGGCGCGGTACAATACTTGCCAGGTGTCTTCGATTCTCGAAGCGTCTTTGCCGAGCAAGTAGGGCGATAATTCTTTTACTGCGGCTTCAACCGTATCGGCGCGACCTTCTACAACGGGTTCTCCCCAACCAACGAATCCGTCGTCGGTGGTGATTTTCAGAAATAACCACCGGGGTGGCACTTTAAATAATTCCAATTTAGCAATTTTCATGTGTATATGTATTAATTAATTTCAAATTCAAATGATTTTATCTGACAACTCCTTTTCTAATAATCAGATTGGCGAAACCTTCCGATTCGCTTGTTGCCACGACACAATAGGCTTTTTTTGCCCGTTCGTAAAAATCAGGCTTTTGCAGCGTTAAAAACTCCTTGTTTCCATCGGGATACGCACCGAGTATTTCCTTGTATCGGCTCCAAACTTTGGGTTCGGTATCGCCGCGATACACCATCAGTGCTGCCGTAAAATCGACGGCATAGTCGAGCGGAAAAAGCGGCAGAATGGCTTCCAGCATTGCCGTAATACTGTGCCCATCGGCGCGCACCAAACGTTGCGCATGTGAAGCGGCAGGAAAATTACTGTCCCCGAAAACAATTTCATCACCGTGTCCCATTTCCGAAAGCGTTTTCAGAAGTTCAGGCGATACAAGCGGGCTGATTCCTTTTAACATGTTATATAAATTATAAGTTATGTTCCCAATTTGACGATACAAAGGTACGGTAAAAAAAACAATAAAGATTGTAAAAAAGCGACTTTCTTTTGTAAGAAAGCGACTTTTTTTGCGAAATTGTTGTTTATTGTATTATAATTGTTGCTATTTGTTTCCCTGATTCTACAATTTTTTATTTTTTCACCACCTTCGCCGTCCTATTGCCCACTTTCACAATGTACACGCCTGTGGGCAGATGCCCCATGTGCAGAAACGGGGTGCGCCCTGTCTCTACGAGGGTTCCCGCCATATTGTAAATTTCCACCGCATCATTCGCCTGCACCTCATCGCCCTCAATCACCAGTTCGCCGGAGGTGGGGTTGGGATGCACGCGCAAGGGCGAATAATTAATCGCCTTTACGGAGGTGGGGACGGGTGCTTTTATCAGCGTCAGCGGGTAGGAGCGGAAGGCTGTGCCAATCTCTGCCCTTACCTCCAACCTTAGGGTGGTGATGGAATCCAAAAGCGGGATGGTTACACTCCCCTCTGCGTAGGGTGCTTGCCCCTGCTGTGCCTGCGGCTCGTAGTTAACGAACAGCCGCGAGTAGGGCGATTTGGTGTATTGCAGCACCGCCTCCGACACGCCCTCGCCGACCTCAATCGTCACGGAGAAGCTGGGTCTGTAGCTGGCTGGCTGTCCGTTGATGGTGAGGCTCAGCAAATCGGCATCGGTGCCGCTATCCGCCGTCGTGGCAGCGCGAACCACCGTGAGCGTGTAGGTTTTTGTGGACACACCATCACGCGCCAACACATTGATAGTAAATGTGTTATTGCCATCTCCAAGCGGCAAATTCCTCCTCACATCGCCCGAAACCACCGCCTGCGGGTCTTCGGCAACGGCGGCCACGTAAACGCTGTCGGTGCTGTGGCTCACAAACACGCTGTAGGTGGGCGTGCTCGCCTCAAAGACGGATGCCAGCTCGCTGCTGTTGACCACCAGCGAAGCCAAATTCGCGCTGCCCGCGGCAGTTGTTATCACGCCCGTGTACATTTCAGGACCGGTGGCTGCCTCAATGAGCGGGTCGTGCTGCACGTTGTTGCGGAAAGTGTTGTCGTGCGCCGCAATGCCGCTCACGTTTTGCTGAATGGCAGAGGTGCCGGTTATCACGTTGTCCGCCACGAGGATGTAGGCGCTCCAGTTGTCCAGAAAAATGCCGTCCACCGTGCCCATGTGCCACTTGTTTGCTCTCAGGTCGTGTATCCAGTTGCGGTAGATTTGGGTGCCGGGCTGCCGCGAAATGGTGTAGATGCCGCCGCAATCGTTGTGCACCCACATCAGGTGGTGCGTGTCGTTATGGCGAATGAGGTTGCCCCGCAGGGCTGAGTTTTCCACATCCGGTCCCCCAATGTGCATCCCACCGTAGCGTCCGTAGCGAATTTCATTATTTTCCACCACCATGTTGGTCGTGTTGTTGGTAAACATTCCAAAGGCGCTGGTGTAGTTCGTGCCCACGTTTTCCATGAGGTTGTGCGCGATGCGATGGTTGACGCACGAATCGGTGGGGGCGGGGTACGCCTGGCCCTCTATGGTGATGGCGTTGGCTGCCATTTGGTCGAAGTGGCAACCCACAATTTCAGCGTTCTTTGTGCCCCGCCGCAGGCTAAGCCCGTTGTCGCCGGCGCAGAAAATGTTGCAGTTGAGCAAGCGCACATGGTCGGCGTAGATAATGCCAATCATTTCATTCTGCGCAATCGTTTGTAGTCGGGGCGATGCTCCCGTGGTGGAGGTAAACCCACGAACGTTCGGTGCCGTCCAATTGCTGTAGGCAAACTCAACGTTTTGCACCCACACGTTTTGCACGTGCGCCCCCGCGCTGCCTGCAATGGAGAGCAGTTTTTCCGCCGAGGGATACATTACCTCCACCCCATTTATATTTTCCGCCGTGCGTGGTTTGTAGTACAGCCAGCCGGTCTGCCGGTCGAAGTACCACTCGCCCTCGGCATCCAAAAAGTCGAGGGAGTTCTCCCAGTAGTACGGCACGTTGCTGCTGCCAAACGGGGTGGTAAACAGGCTGCCGGTGATGGCGATGTTACGACCCGACAATTCGGTGGCGGCGATTTTTATCCGGCTCTGGCACCACTGCTGGTTGAGCACTATTTCCACGTCGCCCATGTTGCTCCACGGTCTGAACTGCGCGGTGTCGATGAGCATCCTCACGCTGTCGGGGGCCTCAGCGGGAAAATTGGTGAGGGTTCTGATGCGCCAGTAGGGACCGTAGTTGGTGTCCTCCTCGCGGTTGGGGGTGCGCGCCCTGATTGCCATTTTGCCGTTCACATACAGCTGGCGGAAATCCGTGCCTGCGGGCAGTTGCGTTTTGTAGATGCCGCTGCCATGCGATGTCCAGTCGCTTGCCCGCTTGCCGCCTGTGATGATTGCCTTGCCCTCGTGCGAGCCAACAAAGCGCAGCGTGTCGGTGGGGCTGCCCGCAATGTCTGCACCCACGGTGAGAGGCTGCTCCAGTGCGTATTCGCCCGGCAGCAACTGCACCACAATGTGGTGCGCACCGCCGCCGCCGCGCAGCTCGCTGATTTTGTCGTACACCTCGGTTAGGCTGCCCGGTGCCGCTTGACTAAACGCTGCCCCGCTGCCCGTGGGGGAGACCCAAATATCTGTCTGTGCCGACAACCGGCAACTCAATAGAATTAAAAATAAACTAACTACAATTCTTTTCATAACTTATATGTTTTTAAAATGAGCACCTACCTGATATGTATCATTTCGTATCATCATTTTCTATTCAAGCGACAAAAGTAAGCAAATTTTTTGAACAAACCAAATAATATTGCACTTTACACGCTTTCACTATGTGATTATTAGCAATCAATTTATACTTTATTTCGACAACAGCATTAAATCAAAATACATCAATCGGGTTTTTAACTCCTTTTCGGGCAGCATTCCCAAGTATTCTTTTTCCTGCTCTTCTGTTGAAAAGGCATCTTTGAAACCATTGGCAGTATAGTATCGTCTTGTGGCTTCGTTGTTGTAGGCATCAACCATTACATAACGACATCCTCCTTTTCCACGAAAATCCTTACTCACACCCACCCTGCAAACTAATATTGCAGGATAGGAACTGAGATTTTTTTCATGAGGAATAAGTTCTGTGATTTTTTTGCGCCTGCTGTTGGGTAAGTGCCTGACATCAACACTTGAATAAGCTAAAGTAAAGGCGCATACCATCACAGAGGCATCGTTTTTGAGACGATAGCAATACGACTTACCCAACAACTGTCGACTATAATTATCAGTATCATTGCGAAAGAAATCGTCCAAGTCTGCATCGCCACAAGTAAACGGCTGACATTGAGCCAACGTTTCGCTGTTGAGTAGTGATATGAAACAAGAATCTTTAAGAAAATCCATAAAGCCGCTGGTAATAATCTTTAATCATTGCATTAAAGCTATCAACCTGTTCCTTTGGAATTTTGACAGACCCGCGATGAGCCTCCGCCCATCGTGCATTTTTTTCAAACCTTTCTGCAACCTCGCCTTCAAGGACGGGTATGAAACTTCTTACCGGTATTGCCATAATAATTTTATTTTTAAATGTTTACGGCACAAAGGTACATAAATTATCTTGAACCCCAAAATTTACAAGATATAATTTATTTTTATGAAACATGTTGGGGTTCAAGACAATTTATTAATCTGCTACAGATTATTCAGGTTTGAGATAGTCATACGATGCCTTTACTTCAGCAGCAGTAAGGGCTTTGCCATATACGCGGGCTATCATCACGTCAGTACCCTCTTGTACACCACCACTCGGACGACCTGACTGGTGGCTGCCACCACCAACAACCAAATATTCCGTATTCGGGGTGCGGCCAATTCCTTCGTGGACGTGCTCTCCGTTCGAGCTGGCGTAATAATCCGCTGGGAACTTCAAACCGTGCTCTTTAATTTCAGCGGTATTGTTTACCCACGTGATTTCCTCGCCGTCAACATACATCACCAAGGCTTTGCTTCCGATAGCAGCGTTTCTGTTGTAAGTAACCACTACGTGATACCATGTGCCGGGTTCAACCATAACGCCTTCCTCGCTGCCTTGTGTTCCTACGCTTTCATTTTGTACCGCCATGTGCATATTTGTGCCAAACACCAAATGGTAGATGAAAGAGATTTTACCGCCGGTCGCTACTCTGCCAACACCTTCAACGTCACTTTCTGACGCGCCAAACGCACTGATACCGAAACCGCAGTGGGTCGGATTTAGGTTGCCGAAGATATTGCCGTTAAATCCCCAAGCACCCACACGAAAGACTAATTCGTAGGAGAAAGCAGATTCATACGCAGCCACCAACTTTTCATTTTGACCGACTGTTGCAGCCGGGTTTAAAGGATTTGAAGAATTTGTACCACCCCACTGCATTTTGTAGAAGCTCATTCTCCGGTTGCCTTCACTCTGCTCTACGACATTGCCCTCTTTGTCATAAGAAAGATACTTCACTTCTCCATCTCTGCTGTACTCATTCCAATACTTGTCACCCGGATCTACCCCCCAATTAAGTGCTGTTGCTGTTGCGTTCAGCCCGCCGCTTGCCAAGAGTTGAGCATACTTTGCGCTTTCAACTTGGGAGATTGTAGCATAGAGGCGGTTGTAGCGTGCATCCGAGCTCACTTTCGGGGCGGCTGGACCGATTATAACCGCCAGGTTTTCGGTACCGTCTTCAGCCTTGCCGTCGGCACTCAACTTCAAGTCGAACACATCGGGAAGAACTAACCCTTTCAGGGATTGCCTCACCGAAATGGTCGCTTTTGCCGAAGCGCCACTCACAATGTCACCATCGCGGGAAGGCTCCAATTCGAGTTGAATCGTAGCGTTTCTTCCTTTGGGTTTCTCAGTGTTGTCCGAGACAGCGATGGTCAACGTAGCCTTACCGATACCGGTAATCGGGTCTACGTCTGCCACTTCTCCCACTGTCGCAGTCAACCAAGATGATGCGTCCGTCGGCACCGTAACCTTAATTTTACGGTTGGCATCTACGGTAATGGGTTTGCTGCCCGCATCACCGACTAAATCCTGCACTTGGTCGCTTGCAGCAACCGTTAACGAAGCCGGCAATAAAGCCGGCAGAGATGGTTCATCTTCTCCGCAAGAAGATAAAGAACCTGCAATGGCGAA
>BNTT01000070.1 GCA_025996815.1 Bacteroidia bacterium | reverse complement strand
GAATATGATTGCGTTTCGGCAGAAGTGCAGATGACTAATTTGCAACCTAATTTACTGCAGGTTGAAAACGGCATTGCACAGGCAAAGTTATATTTAAAAGTTTTGACGGGCGTGGAAATGTCGGTAGAATTGCTCGTACAAGGCAGTCTTACCGACTTTGAAAACGATGTGTTCGGGCTGAACGGCAAACGCGACATTGAGCTAACCAACAACACCGATTTGAAACAGTTGGATATTCAATATCTGCAATTGAAAAAGGCATTGGGAATACAGCAAATGCAATGGATGCCCACATTGGCGGCTTTTGGTCAATACACTTATGCCGGTCAAGCGAGTAAAGAAGCCGTCAACTTGTTCAATCCTACTGCGGGAATTTCGCCGGCTCACACAGACTGGTTCGGACAGGGCTTGATAGTTGGATTGCAGTTGAACATACCGATTTTGCACGTTACCAATTATCACAAAGACAAACAACTAAAAATACAGGCTCAGGAGTTGAAAATACAGCGTGATTATGCTGAAAATCAACTGAATGTGGCGGCACGCACCTCGCGCGACAATATGGACAAAGCAACAAAACAAGTGGACGCAGCCAAAAAAGCCGTTACACTCTCGCAAAAGGCGCACGACATCGCAGCAAAACGTTACGAAACCGGTATGGGCACGATACTCGAATTGCAAAATGCGCAAGTGGCTGTTACACAAGCCCAATTGTCGCACAAACAAGCCATATCCGATTATTTGAATGCAAAAGCCGATTTGGACAAAACATTGGGCGTGGACGTTACGGATGGAGAAAAATAAAAAATAATAAGTAAGTCAAGCGTGTCGGGAACTTATGTCATTCGTTTGGCATAAGTTTTTTTTATTCCTTGAAATAAATCCGCTTCACGCGCGGCGAAATGGAGGTGAGGATTTCGTAGGGGATGGTTTGGAGGCTGTCGGCGAGTTCGGTGATGGTGATTTGTTCGCCGAAAATGAGCGCGGCATCGCCCTCGCGGGCGGGTGCATCCGTAACATCGACCATACAGATGTCCATACAAATGTTGCCGACGAATGGGCATAACGTGCTGTTGATGAGCACTTTGCCGTGTCCGTTGCCCAGCCGGCGGTCGAGTCCGTCGGCGTAGCCGATGGGCAGGCAGGCGATGCGTGAGGTGCGCGTGAGTTTGCCGTTGCGGTTGTAGCCCACCGTTTCGCCGGCGGCAACTTCCCTGATTTGCAGGATGCACGTTTTGAGCGAAGCCACCGGCTTCAAAACACTCGAATCCACCGCCGAGATGCCATACAAGCCAATGCCGAGCCGCACGGCGTCGAATTGAAATTCGGAGAAACGTTCGATGCCTGCGGAATTGAGGATGTGGCGCATAAATGGCAGTTTATTGTCATTGGGGGATTGCGGGTCAGGTCCCCAATGACAAGTTAATTCCGTAAATCGCTGAATTTGCGTATGCGTGTAATCGTCCAGCAGCGGCGAATCGCTGCCTGCCAGATGGGAAAACACCGATTTCACGACCACGCCGTTTTGCGCCTTCAATTTGGCTGTCACGGTTGGCAAATCGGCGGCATCGAAGCCCAGCCGCGTCATGCCCGTGTCCAATTTGAGGTGGATGGGGTAGCGGACGATGCCCCGCCGCTCGGTTTCGCGGATGATGGCTTCCAGCATACTGAGGTTGTATATTTCGGGCTCCAGATGGTGTTCAAAGAGGGTGTTGAAGGCGTGTTTTTCGGGGTTCATCACCATGATGGGCATCGAAATTCCCTCGCGGCGGAGTTCGGCTCCCTCGTCGGCTAAGGCAACCGCCAAATAGTCGGCACCGCGCTCTTGCAGGGTTTTTGCCAATTCATACGACCCGATGCCGTAGCCAAACGCCTTGACCATACATATCACCTTCGTGGTGGGTTTGAGTTTCGAGCGAAAATATTTGAGGTTGTGAATCACGGCATCCAAATCGACTTCGAGCACGGTTTGGTGGGCTTTTTCTTCCAACTGTTCCACAATCCGTTCAAAGCGCGACTGCCGCGCACCTTTTATTAGAATCAGCGAATTTTTCAGGTATCGCCACGTGCCCGACTCCAAAAAACTCTCGGTGGTGGGGTAAAAATCCTTCTCCATCGCGAAGAGGTTGGAGTGCGACAAGAGGTTGGGACCGATGCCGATGATGTGTTGCACCTGCTTCTGCTGCACCAATTCCGCCACCTTGCGATAAAAAGCGGCGGGCACCATGCCCGATTGCAGGATGTCGGACAAAATGAGCGTGCGTTTGAGCTGATTGTCGCCCGACCGCCGCGCCATAAAATCCAGCGCAATCGACAGCGAATTGATGTCCGAATTGTAAGTGTCGTTAATCAAAATATTGCCATTCACGCCTTTGCTGACGTCCAAGCGCATCGCCACAGGGTCTAAAGCCTCCCAAGAAGCCCCCCCCACTTCTGATGCCAGATATTGCACCGTCGCCAAACAATGAATAGCATCCTCAATGGAGGCATCGTCGGTAAAAGGAATCTTTATGGTGGAGGGTGAAGGGTGAAGGGTACTACTGGGTATTTCCTTATATCTTTCGCCTTCCACCTTATACCCTATCTCCGTGTAATCAATATGCTTTTCAATTTTGGAAACGTAGAGCGCGGCATTTTCGTTTTTCATCGACCATGCGAATGTTTTCGGCAAAAGTCCCTGCTTTTCCATACAATACTTGACTAATGCTTGGTCTTCGTTGTAAATGATGACTTCTGCCGCTGTAAAAAGTTTCAATTTTTCGAGGCATTTCTCTTCCTGCGAGATGAAATTTTCCTGATGGGCTTCGCCGATGCCGGTGAAGATGCCGATGGTGGGCTTGATGATGGCTTCGAGGCGTTCCATTTCGCCCGGGAGGGAGATGCCGGCTTCAAAGATGCCGAGTTGCGTTTGGGCGTTGAGTTGCCACACCGAGAGCGGCACGCCCGTCTGCGAATTGTAGCTGCGGGGCGAGCGCACGATGGCGAAGCGGTCGTGAAGCAGTTGATAGAGCCATTCCTTGACAATCGTTTTGCCGTTGCTGCCGGTGATGCCGATGATGGGCAGAGCAAATTGCCGGCGGTGGTGCGCGGCTAAGGCTTGCAGGGCGGTCAGAGTATCGTCCACGCGCAGGATATTGGCATCCGGCATCGCCTCCATACCGTCGAAGGCGTGCTGCACCACAAAATTGCGCACCCCCTTGTCATACAATGCCTTAATATAGCGATGCCCATCATTATGCACCGTCTGCAAGGCGAAAAACAGAACGCCGGCTGCCTCCGACACCGAGCGGCTGTCTGTCAGCAGGGTGGAAATGTCTGCATCATGCAGTTTATTTGCCTGCGCACCAATGATTTGTGCAATTTCCTGAATGGGTAGTTTCATCTTATCAACTTCATTTGAAAGCACAAAAGTACATAAAATATTGTTTGTATCAAATTTAACGTAAAAACATTTTGTTAATTGAAAAATAATAGTTACCTTTGCACCCGATTTCGCTCTATGGATGAGTGATTGACGATATTTATTTATTTATTTATTTTTGTCTGTTTAAGGAACGGACGTTAAACTTTTAGTAAAATGAAAAAGATGTTTTTAAACACTGGTTTAGTAGCGTTAAGTGCGTTTGCATTAGCAAGTTGTGCTCCGGAAGAGGCTGAGAGCGTGAAAGCAATTCGCAATGCGCAGGCTAAAAATCTGGAAGCACAGACTAAATTGACGGAAATCTCAAATTTAGGCAAGGAAATTGATGCCCTGGATGCTCTTGGTATAGGAGACCCGTGGATTGAGATTACAATTCTTGAGAAAAAGGCTGAGTTGCTCGGTTTGCAAATTCCTGAAAAAACAATTTCGAATGCTCATCTTGGTGCTACACTGATGGAGTTATATGAAATCACTGACATGATTTCCTCAATTAAATCAGACTTGTATGGAACCCAAAGTTACCCCGGCGGTTTAACCGTCGCTAAGGCAACGTATGCAAATTCAATTGCTGCAAAAGAAAAAGAAATTGCAGATGCGGGCAACGCTGATAAAGTTATTAAAGACTTAATTACAAACGCCAAGGCTGAGATTGCAGAGTGGGAATCGTTTATTGCGCTGTGCACTGCCGAAATAGCGGAAAACGAAGCAATAGCAAACGACCCATCTTCTACACCAGAAGAAATAGACGATGCTAACTTGGCTATATCAAAGGCAAAAGATGCTATCACCTCTGCACAAGTTGACATTGAAGCTATAGAAGAAGATATTACTTACTACGAGAAAGAATTGCTTACCGCGACGAGAGCTGAAACCACGAAAAGGGCTGAAAAAGAAGCACTTGTGAAATTAGCATCAGACATTGACACGCAGATTGCAAATAAGGAGAAAGAACTTGAAACGTTCAAAAAACGGTTGGATAAATTGATGGAAGAATTAAATTAATATGTATAAATCAATTATATCAATCGTATTGGGCGTGCTCTTGTTCGCTGCCTCCACTCACGCACAAGAATCTTATGCCCCGCGGCAGGGACAGATTCAAGCCACATTGGTGCTGGGCAACAGTCCATTCAATGACGGTGCGGTAAATTTGTCAGCTCCTGCTGCCATTTCTTATGGCAGCAGTGCTCCGATAATGGACGCGGGAAGTGATGTAACGAATATCCTTCGGTTTAGTGGCTCAAACGATGCTTCCAATATAGTGGGTGCCGAGTTGAAATACTTTGTGACCGACCAAATTGCGGTGTCGTTTCTGGGAGCAGGCACTTATTCGCTCACTCCGGGCAAAGATTTTGAGCAGGGCGTGCCGGCAAGTGGTATCCCGAACAATGGAAATTTTGATGCGAGCTATAATACGCGCCTTGTAGGAAGTGTGGGTGCTGATTATTATTTTTCAACAAGCCTCGAACGGGTTCAACCGTATGCAGGAGCCCGTTTTACAATGCAATATGCATCAATCACGGCAGAAGCAACGATGGATGCGGCTACTGCCCTCGGCAGTACTCCCACCATCGACTATGGTCAGCGCACCGGTCAAATACTGGGCTGGTCGCCGGCGTTGATTGCCGGCATTGACTATGTCGTTGCACCGGGCATGTTGGTTGGACTTGAAATCACGCCTGTAAGCTATTACCACTCCAAAGTGTCGCTTTATGCCGCACACGGATTAACACCGGCAACAGGAGTTGCAAAAGAGTGGCTATTCTTGTCGCAACCAAAATTGAAAATCGGCTTCCGGTTTTAAAATTTTGAAGTGCTGTTTTGTTAAACCTGTTAGGTCTTGAAGACCTAACAGGTTTTTTTCGCTCTTGCTATTCCTCAAAAAGTTCCTCAAGGTCGATTTCCAGCCCTTTAAAGATAGATACCGGCACTTTGCCTGTAAATTCGTAGGTCGTGCCTGCATCGTATTTACCGTCATCTTGCAACAGGAAGACGGTAAGCCCTTTTACACGCGGGTAAACCACCCAATATTCCCTTACGCCGGATTCTTCGTAGAGTTGGAATTTTTCCTGCAAATCGCGCTTCGCCGTTGATGGCGATTGCACCTCCACAATCAGGTCGGGAGCACCAATGCAACCTGCCTCGTCCAACTTTGCGGGGTCGCACACCACACAAATATCCGGCTGCACAACCGTGTAGATTTTATTGTCTGCCACCTCTCCTTTTTTCGGGAAGCGCACATCAAACGGCGCGTGATAGACCTTGCACTTCCCCTTTCGCTTTTTGATAAACCAGTGCACAGCACTGACAATGTCCGTTGAAATTTTTGCATGCCAGCGTGAGGGTGCGCTAAACAAATCGTACACCACGCCGTTGATGATTTCGCGCCGTTTGTCGTCTGTCCACGTCAAATAGTCGGCGTAGGTGTAAAGTCGCGGGCTGGCATAGCCATACTCCATTGGCGGTTCGCACACCTCGAACACTTCCGGTTCATAGACCGGATACTTTTGGGGTTCCTTTTCCATAATTGTTTTTTTATTTGTAAATAATTTCTGCAAAGGTACGAAATAGTTCTGAGTTATGTGTAATATCATTTTAGCAGAAATATTTTAAATTTTATGTCAAAATGCTTGTTATTTAAAAATATTTGTGTAATTTTGCACCGTCAAATTAATAAAAAATATGAAAAAAGTAAGTTATGTGTTGGTTTCGCTGCTATTTGGATGCGCGGCTTCTGTTGCGGCGCAAGAGGCGAGTGGTGTGAGTTTTTCTGCAGGTGCAGATGTGGTGAGTGCGTATGTGTTTCGGGGGAAATTTCAAGAAACGTTCCCCGGTGCCAATGTGCAACCGACGGTGAAGATGTCGGCAGGCGGTTTTTCTTTGGGTGCATGGGGGAGCACGAGCCTCTCTGCCGGTTACAAGGAAGTGGATTTGACTGTTGGCTATGACATTGCCGGGGCTTCGTTGCGCATTACGGACTATTGGATTGTGGCTTCCGGGGGCGACTACTTCAAGTTTGGTAAAAATGTGACCTCTCATGCTTTCGAGGCTACTGTCGGTTACACTTTGCCGGAAGCGTTTCCGTTGTCAATCGCTTGGAACACGGTTTTTGCAGGGAAGGACGAGCTCAACTCTGATGGCGACAAAGCCCTTTCTACTTATGTGGGCTTGACTTATCCGTTTGCGGTGAAAGGGGTGGATTTGGAAGCGGAATTGGGTTTTACGCCTTGGGAGGGTGCTTATTCCAACAATTTCAATGTGGTGAACGTGAGTTTGAAAGCCGCGAAAGCGATTGCTGTTACAAACGCTTTCGCGCTCCCGATTTTCGTGCAATACCTTATAAATCCTTACGAGGAGGATGCTAATTTGGTATTTGGCGTTAATCTGAGTTTCTAAAAACATTAATAATTTAAATAAATAGAGTATGAAAAAAATTGAAGCTATTGTTCGCAAATCGAAATTTGCGGATGTTCGTAAATCATTGCACGAAGCCGACATCGAGTTTTTGTCGTGGTGGGACGTGAAAGGGCAGGGCGATGCCAAACAGGGGCTGATTTTCAGGGGTATAGCCTACGACATCAACGCCATCGACCGCATTTACATCTCCTTCGTGGTGCGCGAGATGAATGTTCAAAAGTCCATCGATGCCATCCTGAAATCCGCCTTCACGGGCGAAAGTGGCGACGGCAGGATTTTTGTGTCCACCATCGACCAATCTATCCGCATTCGCACGGGCGATTTGGGGGATGAGGCTTTGTATAATAAGTGAATTAAAAATTAAAAATTACGAATTACGAATTAAAAATTATTATTAAGATGAAAAAGATATTTAGATGTTTTGGGGTGATTGTGGGGTTGTTTTTATGCAGTTCTGTTGCTTTGGCTCAGGGGGGTGAGGCGGCTACTTTGGATTCGGGCAATACGGCTTGGATTATGGCTGCTACTATGCTGGTGATGCTGATGACTATTCCCGGATTGGCATTTTTTTATGGTGGGATGGTGCGGCGCAAAAATGTGTTGAGCGTGATGATGCAATGTATTGTGCTGACGGCAGTTATCACCATCGAATGGATTGTGTATGGCTACAGTGCCGTGTTCGGAACGGGGTTTGCCGACAGCGGCATCGTCGGCGAGTTTATCGGCGGGTTCGACAAGATTTTCCTTCACGGCATCAGCAAAGACACGCTGACGAGTGGCAATATTCCCGAAGTGCTTTTCGCGCTGTTTCAATGCAAGTTTGCGGTCATCACGCCCGCTTTGATTGTGGGCGCATTTGCCGAGCGGATTAAATTTTCGGGCTTTCTGCTGTTCTCTATTTTGTGGACTATTCTCGTTTACAACCCGATGGCTCATTGGGTTTGGGGCGGTGGCTGGATGATGCGTATGGGTGCGCTCGACTTTGCGGGCGGCACGGTGGTGCATATCACCGCAGGGACTTCCGCCCTCATTCTGGCGATTATGCTCGGCAAGCGCAAGGGCTATGGCACCAATATGATGATTCCGCACAACATCCCGCACGTGGTGTTGGGCACTGCCCTGCTGTGGCTGGGGTGGTTTGGCTTCAATGCCGGCAGCGGACTTGCCGCCGATGGCTTGGCTGCCAACGCTTTCCTCGTAACCCATCTGGCAACATCCGTAGCCGCCGTCACCTGGATGACGATGGAATGGCTGCTTCACAAAAAGCCCACCGTCATCGGCATCTGCACCGGTGCAGTAGCCGGCTTGGTCGCCATCACGCCCGCCGCCGGTTCGGTTGATGCTTTGGGCGCACTGTTTATCGGACTTATTTCGGCTATAATATGCTTCACATCAGTGGCTTACCTCAAGCCCAAATTTGGTTACGACGATTCGCTCGACGCATTCGGCGTGCACGGCGTTGGCGGCTTTGTGGGAGCCATCCTCACCGGCGTGTTTGCCACGCAAGTGATTACCGACGGCGCACAGGGCGCACTCTACGGCGATTGGCATCAATTGGGCGTGCAAGCAGTCGTAAACCTCGCCGCAATAGTCTTCGCCGCCGCAATGACCTTCATCCTCTTCAAGTTCGTAGATAAAACGGTGGGCTTGCGTGCCGACGAAAAATCCGAAGCCATAGGGCTGGATATTTCGCAACACGGGGAAATTGCTTATAGTGAGGAAGAATAGTAGGGGCAAGGATGGACAGCGTGGACACTTAAAATTTGCATTTTTGCAATCTTTGTTTTACCTTTGTATAGTGATTCAATAATGGATTACTTAACAAAATGAGCTATTTATTTACTTCCGAATCTGTGTCTGAAGGTCATCCCGACAAGGTGGCTGACCAAATTTCAGATGCTTTACTGGACACGCTTTTGGCTTACGATTGTGATGCCAAGATGGATTGCGGAACATTCGTCACCACCGGTCAGGTCGTAGTGGCGATGCAAGCATACGGAAACGACGTGGACATCCGAGGAGAGACACGTCGCGTGATTCAACAGATTGGCTACACCAAAGGTGAATACCGGTTTGAAGCCGAATCGTGTGGCATTTGCACTGCCGTTCAATTGTTAGCGCGTAACGTCAACCGCGGCGTGGAGCGCGCAGACGCACTCAACCAAGGTGCCAATGAGCAGGGCGCGGTGTTTGGCTACGCCACCAACGAAACACCGAACTATATGCCTTTGGCGTTGGATTTGGCGCATCAGTTGCTGATTGAACTGGCAGAGATTCGCAAAAACAGCAGCCAGCTGATGCCCTATTTAGCTCCGGATGCCAAGGCGCAGGTGACGATTCAGTATAGCGACAGCGGCGTGCCCGAAAAAATCGACACGGTTGCTATTTCCATACAGCACGATGGCTCTATGTTTGACAGGGAGGCGCAGGAAAAAATCAAGCACGATGTCATCAATATTCTTCTACCACGTGTGAAAGCCAAATACCCGCAAGCCATTCAGAAATTGTTCACAGACACAATCATCTACCACGTCACGCCTACTGCTTTCGGCGGACCGGGCTACCAACCGGGCATTACCGGTCGCCAAATCATTGCGGACACCTACGGCGGCAAAGGTGCACACGGCGGCGGTGGCTTTTCCGGCAAAAATCCTTCACACATTAGTCGCTCAGCCGCCTATGCCGCCCGCCATATTGCAAAAAATCTGGTGGCGGCAGGCATTGCAGATGAGATTTTGGTGCAGGTAGCCTACGTGCCGGGCGTTGCCAAGCCACTCCATTTTTTCATCAACACGTATGGCAAAAGCCATGTCAATTTGACGGATACGCAAATCGCTGAAAAGGTGTCTCAAATATTCGATATGCGCCCCGAAGCCATCAAAGCGCGCCTCAAACTGCGCAATCCCATCTATTTTGAAACAGCATCTTACGGACACATGGGTCGCCAACCGGAAACGGTACAGAAAACATTTTCTTCACGTTCTAAGGGCGATAAAACGCTTGAAGTAGAGTTGTTTACGTGGGAAAAACTCGACTATGTTGATGTGATAAAGGCAGCGTTTGCAGACCATTGCCAAAATCATTCGCTTGTCCCTCGCCCTGTCCGCAGGAAGCAAAGAATAAGACATTTTAAAAACCTTCCGAAAAGGAAGAAACGGGTCTACAGGAAAAGACGGAACAGGCAGAAAATCCAAAAAATCAGGTTGGCAAAGTGTAGGGCACTCACGATAGATGAAGTGCTACTCTGTTTGGATACCGCGAGAAGGCGATTTGAGGAACCGGATAAACTCCTCACTGTAAAGATGTGCCGTTGATTTTTCGTCCGCATATTTGACCATTTTTTCATAGCAATAGTCTTCGTTTTTTGTGTCACCCAACTTGCGGTAAGCCTTGCGCATATTGCTTAATGTGCTCATTGCTTGACGTTTAGCCTCAACGGACGGGAGTATTTTGTCGAATGCTTCATAACCCAACAGGGCAACTTTGTAATAGCGTATAGACGCTTCATAGTCGCCTTTTGCGAAGGATAGATAGCCTAATTCAAAACGAGCACTTGCACTGAGCATACGGTCGGATTTTTCCTCAAAATAGGCACGAGCCGACAGGATTTTTTCTTCGGCGGCATCAAACATTTTTTGGTCCGTATAAGCATAAGCGATGTTGATGAACGCTTCCCAAACATCTTTGTCGCTGCCTGTTTGTTTGTAAATGGCGATTGTTTTTTCGTAATATTTTTCCGCCATTTTGTACTTACCTTGCTTGAAATAGGCGTTCCCGAGTTCATTGTAAATCATGGCAATATCGCTTTGTTTGTCCTCTGTATCCACGTTTTCGTAGCGTTTCAGAAGTTTTTTCATGGTTTCAAACCCTTCTTTCATATAGCTGTTGCGAAAATAAATGCAGCCTAAATAATACTGTGCATCAAGAAATGTACGAAGTTTGTCGTGTTCTCCGTTAAAAAAATTGTCCGGAGGGGTGGTCTCTGCAAATATTTCTTTTTCTCTCGTTATGATTTCTCCAAATACAGGGGCTGCTTCTTTATCCTTCCTTTGTATAAAATAGAGTGCACCCAAATTTCTCAGCGCATTAAAATTGCGTTGAGAGCACAATGCGGCGAGATAGTATTTTTCGGCATCAGACAGTTTATTAGCGTCCTTACAACGTTTTGCCTTGAGATAAAATGCGTGTGCATTCTCTTTCAAATGCGTTTTAATCAGCGGTTTGTCGTGCACTTGGAGTGTTTGCGCGCGTAACAAAGCGGCTTGCTCTGCGTACAAATTTTCGTCTGTCGGCGATTGACGTGCCTTTGGGTGGTGCATTGGGGCTGTCAATAAATCAGCCAATTTCACGATGGCATCTTTCATCGTGTTTTGTCGTTGCAGCAATGCCGCCAATTTGGGGTCGTTGGGAGCGCTGTCTTGATAATCAGTAATGCTTTGCGCCAAATGCCTGTAATCGGGGAAAAGTTCGCAAATATAATCCACCTCCGATTTTTCCTTTCGCCGGTCGTAATCCGCATCCTGCGTCAAAGCCACCCACGAGGGATAGCCCAGATACTCCGCAATAGCCTCCAACCCATTTTGCTGCGGCTCCGTCTGTGGCTCAATCACTCCAAACCAGCGTTTGACAGTATTCAAAGCAAACTTGCCATCGTCCGCATCCCGATTGTGCAACGCCCGACACAATTCCGCACAAGCCCCTTTCTCGCTTATCCGACGATAACAAACGAGTTTCTCCTCTATTTTTTGAACAACAAATGGTGTAATGTTTATCATAATTGTTTTTTTGTGCAAAAGTAGTGATTTATTTTTTTATTTTCCAAGCAAAAAGTGTCCATTGTGTCCAATTCATTGATGTGGACACTATGGACACTTAAAATTTGCATCTTCGCAATCCGTTTTCTACCTTTGCCCTCGCAATTTAAAAAAAATAAAAATTATGAATAGCATAACAGACAAGGGTACAAAATGGCATGAATATATTATTGAGGGCAAAAAACCGTTCAACACATTCCATGGTAGAAGGTCTAAGTTTTATTGGGGAAAATATGCGGACGTTGAGATTTCAGGACACGAATATGGGGCATATCGAAAAAGCTTGAAGGCTTTTGTTCGTGAATATATATCGTTGCTAAAAAGCCCCGATGTATTGCCCGCTGTTTTGTTTAGCCGCAAATTAGATGGCATAAATATTAAAAATAAAAAGTTCTCGTTGGATAAGTTATTATCTGCCCTCTCTGATTTTGTTGATGAAAAGGTGGATTATGATATCCCACAAGGTCATTATGAAGACATATCGGTGAATGAATATATCTCAATTTGCAAAGAAGTATGCAAACCGTTAGATTACATGAATGAACAATTGTTTTGTTTTCCCATGGTTGAATATGAGGAAGACCATCGTTGTTGGGGACCAAAATCTGTGGAATATCTATTCAGCCGTATAGATAACGAATGTCTTATTGACTATTACGAATTGCGAGACAAATAACAGTGGAACAAAAATAAAAGAATATGAAGAATAAAAATGTTATCACCGAGAATAGAATAATTGTGGAGAATGGGATAGTGAAGACCATTCTTACGGAAGAAACACAAAAAAATGGTATGTCGGTTGAAGAATTTCGAAGGTTGGGGCATGAGAGAATAAATAAATTAGGAGAATGGTTGGCTCAAAATACAACTACTACAAACAATTCTCAATTTGAATGAGCAAAAGAAACAACAAAACCTATTCTTGAATTTAGTGGTATGTTTGCGGATAATCATTAAATTATTTGTATATTTGCAGTGTGATTTGTCACAAATAATATGGAAAACGAAGAACTTATAGATTTGATTAACGAGCTAATTGCTCTCCCCAAGGAAAACGAGTGGGTGGAATTTAAAAAAGGAACTGCCACCACTAACGAAAAATTGGGACAGTATATTTCTGCTCTTTCTAATTCCGCGTGTATTGAGAATAAGCCCTTTGGCTATCTTCTTTTTGGTATTGAGAATGACACTCACCGTGTTGTCGGAACTTCTTTTAAATTCAAAAATGCTAAGGAAGGGAATGAAGAATTAGAATTATGGATTCGGCGAATGTTATCGCCATCCATTCGATTTGAACATTTTGTGTGCCAATACGATTCCACCTCTCGTGTAGAACTATTCAGGATTCCTACCGCCAAAGCCGAACCGACAAATTTTAAAAACATACCGTATATAAGAATCAATACCAGCCTGACAGATTTGAGGAAATACCCCGACCTCATCCGCACTATTTATAACTCGGAAATTGATTGGTCGGCACAAATTATTGAGAAAGCATCAATGGCTGATTTATCTTCTCTTGCCATCGCTACGGCAAAAGATAAATTCAAAGAGAAGAATGTGGATAAAGATTGGTATAATCAAATTGACGATTGGGATGATGCAACATTCTTAGACAAAGCCAAAATAACGGTAAATGGTAAGATTACAAATACGGCAATCATTTTTCCATCTCGCCGATGCTATGGTCAATCTAAATATGATTGATACCATGGGGTTTGGGATTCATCGGATGAACGAAGAGCAAAGAAATCGTTATTTCCCTCTGCCCGATTATTCAACTTCTACAAGGGATAGAGTGATACTCAAAATATACGGACATGCTATTGATATGAATTATTCCAAACTCTTGATTGAAAAGAAAGGTTCTACTGGGAATTGTGTGGAAAGTAGTAATTTTGCGGCATGGAAAAATATACGGGAAGTCAGATATTAGAGAAGATACTTTTGCCTGTGGATACAGCATGGGAAGTATCGGGAGTTGTCACCGATGAGGTCGCGGGCAACATCTATGTGAAGTTGCGTTATCGGTTAGATTATGTGGAAGCTAACGGCGCACGTTATTCGATATATGACCACAGGAAAGAGCGTCAGTGGCGCCATTTAGACTTGTGGCAGTACAAGACCTATCTTGTGGCAGAATTGCCTCGATACAAGGATGAGAAGGGCTTTTTTAAGACCGTTTCCATTCCGTGGGCAGAGGAATATGAGCGGATGACAGTATTGCTCGAAAAAAAACAATAGAAACTTTGCTGTCCACCAAAAGTCAAAGTAAAACGGCTCATTTACTGCGGATTAGCTTTGACCAGGTACATCGAGTAATGCACCGTGCGGTAGAGATTGGGATGTCGCGTCGCACTCCGGAACAGCGTTATTACTTTTTGAGTATAGACGAAAAAGCGATTCATAAGGGTCATGATTATGTTTCAATTTTGTCGGAAGAAGGGACAGGGATAGTTATAGATGTGATTGAAGGGCGTACTGATGATAGCGTAGAAGAGCTTTGCCTGACGGCACTTACAGAGGCACAAAGAGCGGCAGTAAAAACAGTTTGCAGTGATATGTGGCAGCCCTACATTAAGGGTATAAAGGCTTGGTTTTCAAATGCTT
>BNTT01000069.1 GCA_025996815.1 Bacteroidia bacterium | reverse complement strand
ATTGACTTACGGTGATGGAGTGGCTGATTTGGATATTGCCGCTACCATAAAATCGCATGAGCAATCCAAAGCTACACTTTCATTAACAGCGTATAAACCTATGGGAAAGTTTGGCATGTTGGATATTGATGAGAAGAATCAGGTAAAATCGTTTTTGGAAAAGCCCGACGGCGATGGCAACTGGATAAATGCAGGCTTCTTCGTGTGCGAGCCGGAAGTGTTTAATTACATCCCTGATGGCGATGACACCTGTGTTTTTGAAAAAAGTCCGCTGGAACAGATTGCTGCCGCCGAAAAAATGTTTGCCTATAAGCATCGCGGCTTTTGGAAACCAATGGACATTTTGCGCGATAATTTGGAGTTGAATGGATTGTGGAATAGTGGCAACGCACCGTGGAAAGTATGGAAATGAATACAATAGACATATTTGCTAATTTTTACAAGGGAAAACGAGTGCTCGTAACCGGTCACACCGGCTTCAAAGGCTCGTGGCTATCTATCTGGCTGCACGAATTGGGCGCAGAAGTGATTGGCGTGGCTCTTGACCCTTGCACAGAGCGCGACAATTATCTGCTGAGCGGTCTGAAAAACAAGATTACGGATTTACGGGGTGACATTCGGGATGGAAAATTGATGAAAGAGATTTTTCAAAAACACCAACCGGAGCTCGTTTTTCATTTGGCGGCGCAACCAATAGTGCGGTTGAGTTACGACATTCCGGTGGAAACCTACGAAACGAATGTGATGGGCACAATCAATGTGCTCGAAGCCATTCGCGCCACGGCGAGCGTGAAAGTGGGCGTGATGATTACGACCGACAAATGTTATGAAAACAAAGAACAAATCTGGGGCTATCGCGAAAATGAGCCGATGGGCGGCTATGACCCTTATTCGAGCAGCAAGGGTGCCGCCGAAATAGCCATCAGCAGTTGGCGAAGGAGTTTTTTCAATCCAAATGACTACGCAAAACACGGCAAATCCATTGCCAGCGCACGAGCCGGAAACGTCATCGGCGGCGGCGATTGGGCATTAGACCGCATCATTCCTGATTGCATCAAGGCATTGGAAGCAGGCAAACCCATCAACATTCGCAGCCCAAAAGCGATTCGCCCGTGGCAGCACGTGCTGGAGCCGCTAAGCGGCTATTTGCTGCTGGCGCAGCAAATGTGGAATAATCCCACAAAATTTTCCGAAGGTTGGAACTTTGGTCCTCGCACCGAAAGCATCGCCACCGTTTGGGATGTGGCAACGAAAGTGATTGCCAATTACGGAAGCGGCGAACTAAAAGACCTTTCCGACCCCAATGCCCTGCACGAAGCCAAGTTGCTGATGCTGGATATTTCAAAAGCCAAGTTTGAGCTGGGCTGGGAGCCAAAGATGAATATCAACCAATGTGTGGCTTTGACGGTGGATTGGTATAAGCGGTATAGGGGCATGAATGTTTATGATTTGTGTGCGGAACAGTTGGCAAAATATATGGCGGGATGACTAAAAAAGAAAAGTTATGCAGAGGAGAAAAATTTTTATAAGCAGCGTTCAATCGGAATTTTCGGACGAAAGGCGGATGTTGGCAGATTATCTGCAAACCGATGCTTTGTTCAGAAATTTTTTTGATGTGTTTGTTTTTGAAGATTTACCGGCAAAAGACCAAAAGCCACAAACGGCATATATAGAGGAAGTTAAGCAATGCGACATTTTTATTTTGTTGATAGGTAAAGACTACGGTTTTGAATTTGCAGACGGCATTTCGCCAACTCAACGCGAATTTGAAGCAGCAACGGAAAACAACAAATATCGTTTAGCATTTTTGACAAATCACAAAAAGACCGAACGTCAGGCTAAAACCAATACATTTATTAGCCACGTTTCGGACTGCATCATTTACAACAGTTTTGCTTCTCCTTCCGAATTGTTGCGCAGTGTGTATTCGGCTCTTGTTAATTTTCTTTCCGAAAACGGCGATTTGCGCTATGAGCCGTTCGACAAAAGTGCAAACCGCGATGCCGAAATATCCGATTTGTCGGACGAAAAAATCGAATGGTTTGTCCGCCGAGCAAAAGCGGAGCGCAATTTTCCGCTTGCAATAGAAGATGGAAACGAAAAAATTCTCACCCATTTGAATTTGCTCAATAAAGGGAAACTCACCAATGCCGCTATCTTGCTTTTTGGCAAGCAACCGCAGCGTTTTTTTCTGACCTCGGAAGTGAAATGCGCTCATTTTCATGGCACAAATGTCCAGAAACCAATACCGTCCTATCAAGTGTATAAAGGCAATCTGTTTGAATTGGTTGACCATGCGGTTGATTTTGTACTTTCAAAAATAGATTTGGCTGTTGGCACACGAAACAGGAGTATCGAAGTGCCCACTGCTTATGAAATTCCACCCGAAGTGGTTAAGGAAGCCATTGTGAATGCCATTGCCCACCGCAATTACGACAGCACGGCAAGTGTGCAGGTCATGCTTTTCAAAGACCGTCTGGAAGTTTGGAATCCGGGCACTTTACCACCGGAATTATCCATAGAAACACTAAAAAACAGTCACGGCTCTTACCCGCGCAACCCGCTCATTGCAGATGCTCTGTACTATGCCCACTACATAGAAAGAATGGGAACAGGAATTGAAGATATTGTAAAAAAATGCTTGAAGTTAGGCTTGCCCGAACCCACATTCGTGATGCGAGACGGCTTTGTGTCAACGATTTATAGGGCACAAGATGTTGCCTTTGACAAAGTGAAAGGAGATAGCGGTGTAGATAACACACAAGTCAAGGAACAAGTCAAGGAACAAGTCAAGGAACAAGTCAGGGAACAAGTCAGGGAACAAGTCAGGGAACAAGTCGGGGAACAAGTCAAAAAAATATTATCTGTTTTTGGTGCTGAAGATTATAATATATATGATTTAATGTCAAAAATGAATTTGAAAAACAGACCAAAGTTTTCAACAAACTACATTCAGCCTGCCTTAAAACTTGGTTTGTTAGAAATGACAATCCCCGACAAGCCCAACAGCCGCTTGCAAAAATATCGTTTAACTCAGAAAGGAATTGACTTAAAAGCTAAATTACAAAACAGCGAATATCGCCTAATCACTGTATAAACTTCTGGTCAAAAATCAAATACCCAATGTTCACGCCAAAATTCCAATTTTTTGTGGGATAACTGTATAGGTTGATAAAGGCACTGACAGACATGAATGGGAATTGCGCCACCACACTTGCTTCGCCCATAAAGGCGGATTTATATAGCCAGCCGCCGTATTTTCCGCTGCCGTCGTCCTGCTTTTCGAGGGGGCGAAGGGGGAGAAAGCCATACAATTCGCCGCGCAGGTGGAGCGTTGAGTTAAATTTCCATATCGGCAAAATGCCGGCTGCAACAAAGTCATTGGAGTGAAAAGCCTCGTTGAGCACCAGCGCACTGTGGGGGGTGGGGGTGAAGCTGGGGGCTTGGAGGATGGAGGAGGTGTAGTTGTTCCACAGTTGTTTGTTCGACGCAACGCCTTGCACCAGCCAGCCCAATTTGAGGTGCTCGTCGATGTCGTGATAATTCGTGATGCCGGCATTCAATTGGATGTAAGATTGTTCCATGGTCGTTCGCGGGACTTTCTTTGCATAACTCGGCTTGAATGTTTCTTGTCCGGTAATAAATTGGGCGGTGAGGTGCGCTTTTTGTCCGCTGGTGGGGAATTGTTTGGCATCGGTCGTGTTTTTTTTGAGATACAGACCGAGGTTGATAAGTTGATATTCGCTTTTGTCGTTGCCCGTTAGATAGTGCAGGTTGTCTTGAAAATAGGTGTCATACATTATCCCGTAGCCGCCCAAAAACTCTAATTTTGCATTATTGAAAATGGGGATGCCCAACCCCAATTTGCCAAAGTTTTCCTGCTGATTCGAAAAAGTGGCTAAGTCGGTATCCAAAAAGAACTTGTTGCTGTCGAAATAGTCCTGCACGTGGAACGACCACTGCGCAGAAATGTCGAACGGAATGTGGAAAAGACCTTCATATTTGCCCTGCACAAAGACTGCGCTGTAAGCATTCCCCAAGTGAACATCTACATTGAAATTGGTTGAAGCCAGTGCCAAACTCCGGTAGTTAAGCCCTATATACATCTGATTGGCGGCACTGGACGATACGTCGCCTCCAAATTCAACCGTGAGGTCGTTGTTCACGGTTACGTCTAAATGCAAACTGTAGGTTTTGCTCGCGGGGTCGTATTCCGCCCGCGGCATAATTTCGCGTATCGTGGAGTTGGTGAGCAGGCGAAAATAGATGCGCTTAAACTCCTCCAGCGTGAATGTTGCATTCGGGTCGCGATGAATTTGCCGCATGAGATAGTACTTCTGGGCATCCGACACACCCTTTCCCTGTATGTGAACGTCCTTGAAAATCAGGGGTGGGAGAGAGGCTTTGTAGGCTTCCCGCCGCGCCTGAACCTCCGCCTGCGGCACCTGCCGATGCACTCTGCCTTTGATGGAATCCATCATCGAGATGGCGGTGTTATAGCCCAAATCAAACAGTTCCTGTAGCCGTTGGAAGTCCATCAGCCCCACGCCGGGCAACTCAAATTTCATCAGCAGACCCTCCCGCGGGTCGATGCTGTAGTCGGTTTTCTGCATCGCGATGTCCGTTATCTGTTCAAAGAGGCTCTGATTTTCGGGTATCACGCTGGAGCCTGCCACCGACGAGCCGATGATAACATTCGGACGCCACGCTTTCTGCATCTGTCCGACGGGGAAATTATCGTAAATGCCGCCATCCCAAAGCGGGACTCCGTCTTGCATAAGCGGCTTGAAAAACAGCGGAAAGGTCATCGAAGCCCGCACGGCATAGCCCAAATCGCCATTGCGAAAAAGGACGGATTCTTTTGTGTAAACATTGGACGCGACGCAAAGGAAAGGCACAAAAAGTTTGTCGAAATCGTAGTCGCTCTTCGTCGCCGCCTGCGTAAAGACTTGCATAAATGCCAGATTCATCTGAATCGGGTTAATCAAACTGTTGTTGGGCAAGATGGCATCCGTGAGCGAGGCTTTCATCGGGTTGTTCAGCGGCACGTTGAAGCGCACAAAGGCGGGGTTAGGCTCCTGCTGGCGGAAATAATACTGGTAGGCATCTTCCACCGTCCCCGTTTGCCAATAATAAAACTCGCGCGACATAAAAATAGATAGTATCTCGTCGGGCGAATAGCCGATGGCATATAATCCTCCAACCATTGCGCCGATGGAAGTGCCTGCTATATAGTCGATTGGAACGTCATTCTCTTCCAACGCTTTAAGTATGCCAATGTGCACGGCACCCTTAGCCCCGCCGCCGCTCATCACCATCCCAACGCTCTCGTCTGTCTGCTGCGCAAAAGCAGTGCTCACTTGCAATAACAATAAAATAAATGTAAACAGTCTTTTTGTCATAAATCGCCGCAAAGGTACGAATTTTTATTGACACGGTGCAAGCGTTATGAAAAAAAATCACTAACTTTGTCCCTCTTTTCAAACGATAAAAATTTATATAAATGGACAATATATTTATGCCGGAGGGGATTGCCGGACAGGACCCTCGTAACGAAAGGCGCTACAACACGCTCCACGGGACATTCCCGTTCGACAAAATCCGCGTGGAGGACTACGAGCCGGCGTTTCGCGAGGCAATGAAACGGCACAATGCCGAGATTGACGAAATTGTGAACGGCAAGGGCGATGTGCACGTTGCCCCCACATTTGAAAACACCATCGAGGCGTTGGAATATGCCGGACAGGCATTGGAAAGGGTAGGGGCGGTCTTCTTCAATTTGCTGGAAGCCGAAAGCACAGACGAAATGATGGCGATTGCACAGAAAATTCAACCCGAACTGACGGCGCACGCCAACAATATCACGCTGAACGACAAACTGTTTCAGCGCGTGAAGGCGGTGCACGACCAAGTAAAACAAGGGATTGCGGGCTTGACCCGCAATCCCCTGACTGATGAACAAATGAAATTGTTGGAAGAAACCTACCGCGGATTCGTGGACAATGGTGCCAATCTCACCGACGACGAGAAGCAAAAATACCGCGAACTATCCTCCCAACTGGCTGCTTGCACGCTGGAATTTGGGCAAAACGTGCTGAACGCGACCAATGCCTACACCCTGTTGCTGACAGACGAAGCGGATTTGGCAGGTCTGCCGGCGGATGCGATTGAGGAAGCCGCTGCAAAGGCAAAGGAAAAGGGTGGGGGAGGCTGGCTCTTCGACCTGTCGGCACCAAGTTACGTGGCTTTTATGAAGTATGCCGACAATCGCGAATTGCGCCGACAACTCTATTTGGCATCCGCCACCAAGTGCATCGGCGGCGCGTTCGACAATGTCGAAAATATCCGAGACACCATCAACACGCGGTTGGCAATCGCCAATCTGCTGGGCTATAAGAGTTATTCCGACATGGTGTTGCGCCGGCGGATGGCAAAAAATGCCGCCGCCGTGTTTGAACTGCTGGACGAACTGTTGGCAGGTTTTACGCCCGCCGCCAAGCAGGAAGTCGCTGAATTGCAGCATTTTGTCGATGGAGTAGGGGCGCACGCCCTGCCCCTACAGCCATACGATTGGGCATATTATTCTAACAAACTGAAAGACAGTAAGTTTGACCTCAACGACGAGATGATTAAACCCTACTTTGAACTTGAAAATGTGAAAAAAGGCATCTTCGGATTGGCGACCAAACTGTATGGAATTTACTTTAAGAAGAACGCAGAAATACCTGTATATCAGGAAGATGTAGAAGCATTTGAGGTGTTTGACCGCAACGGAGAATACCTTGCCGTGCTGTACACCGATTTTTTCCCGCGTACAGGCAAACGTCCGGGAGCGTGGATGACCGAATTTCAGGGGCAGCAGCTGCGCGACGGGCAACAAACCCGCCCGCATATCTCCATCGTGATGAATTTCACGCGCCCCACAGCCACCAAACCGGCTTTGCTGACGTTCGACGAGGTGAACACCTTTGTGCACGAGTTTGGGCACGCCCTGCACGGGATGCTGGCACACACAATCTATCCAAGCCTCTCAGGGACAAGCGTTTACCGCGATTTTGTGGAGTTGCCGTCGCAAATTATGGAGAACTTCCTGCTGGAAAAAGACTTCTTAGACCTCTTTGCGGTGCATTACGAAACGGGCGAAAAAATTCCGGCAGAACTGGTGCAAAAAATCATCGACACCGCCAATTTCCATGTGGGCTATGCCTGCCTGAGACAGTTGTCGTTTGCCTGTCTGGATATGGCGTATCATTCTATCACAGAGCCGTTTACAGAGTACAGTCTAAAGGATTTTGAAACCCGTGTAACCGCCGCCACGCAGCTCCTGCCTACCGTGCCGGAGGGGATGATTTCGCCGGCATTCAGCCACATTTTTTCAGGCGGCTACGCAGCGGGCTACTATTCCTACAAATGGGCAGAAGTGCTTGACGCAGACGCTTTTGCGCTCTTCAAGGAGCGCGGAATTTTTGACGAAGAAGTGGCGCAGTCGTTCCGAGAAAATGTTTTAAGCCGCGGCGGCACGGAAGACCCGATGGATTTGTACGTGCGCTTTCGGGGGAAAAAGCCCACTACGGAGGCTTTGAAGCGGCGGTGTGGGATTGTCAAATGTTAGGGGCTGACATATACTTTTTGAAAAAAATGGGAGCAAAAGAAAAAAATAAAGAGGAGCCGGAAAAAGAGATCATCCTTTCAGAAGACCAGGAACAGGCATTGCTGCTCCTGCTCGACTTCGTTTTGCACTCCGAAAGCGATGCGTTCACGCTGGTGGGGAATGCGGGGACGGGGAAGACAACGGTCGTCAATAAGTTGCTTAAATCGTTGGAGGCGAAGGGGTTTAATGATTATGTGCTGTGCGCACCCACGCATAAGGCGAAATTTGTGCTGGGGCGCGCCACCAAACGGGAGGCGATTACGCTGCACAAGTTGTTGAAACTGTCGCCCAAATTAGACGTTATGCGCTTGGATTTGAGGCAGTTAAGTTTCTTCACCACGAGTGAGGTCTTTCCGGAGGTGCCCTACAATGGGGTTGTCATTTGCGACGAGGCGAGTATGATTAACGATGTGCTGTTCGACACGCTGCTTGCCGTTTGCAGGGGGCAGCACACGAAGGTGCTTTTTATTGGCGACAAGGCGCAGATTAGCCCGATTGACGAATATAAAATATCCAAAGTGTTTGATTTGGACAACCAATTTGAACTCACGCTCAATCATCGGCAATCGGCTGAAAATGCCCTGGTGCCATTGATTGAGACGGCTCGGACGGCGATTTTGACGGAATTTCACGACTCCAAGGCGGAGTTAGGCTCGCTCTATACCTACCGTTCTGCCGGCGAACTCCTGACGGCTAACATCAAAGATTTCGAGCACCTGATAGCCTCTAAGGATGTTTTTCACTGCAAAATATTGTCATACACCAACAAACGGGTGGCACAATTCAATCAGGCTGTCCGCGAATTGCTGTTTCCCGCCAGCCACGAGGTGCAGGAATACCATCTCAACGAAATTCTGATGTGCTACGACAATTTTGAGTATAATTCGCATCCGTTCTACAATTCGAGCGATTATATCGTGCTCAATATCGAAAAAACAACCAAAGCCATCCCCGCATTTGGGGACATCGAAGGCTTCAATTTAACTTTAAGAGATACTATCTATAACAATGATTCAGTGATATTTATAATTACAAAACATATAGATGTAACAAGCCAAAACCGGCTGGCACGATTGATAGACCGTTTCCAGTCCAACGCGATGTGCTGCCGCAAAGGCACCAAAGAATACCGGCTGGCGTGGCGCACATATTTCGATTTGGTCAACAGTTTTGCCTGCCCAATGAATTTGGAGTTAGACTCCCGATTAGTAAAATCCAAAACATTCGACTATGGCTACGCCATCACCATCCACAAAATCCAAGGCAGCAGTCTGGAAAAAGTTTTTTTCGACAACAAATCCTTGCTCGCCTGCAAAGACCCCAACGAATATCGGCAACTACAATACGTCGCCCTGAGCCGAACACAAACCGATTTGCACGTGCTGATATAACCCACAAGCCCCCCTCGACCGACTATGCCAATTGCGCGCATAATTACTATTATGTTGAATAGGATTTTTGGGGTTGCTCCCTATCCGCACATTCATCCGTAAATTAGTCTTTTGCTTCGTTCAATGGAACGGCGTAAAATCGGGTTTTTTACCGCCTTTTCTTCAACCAAATCAACAGGACGATTAAATAATTGTTCCAATTCCTCTTTAAGCCCCATATAATTATCAAAATAGTGAGGCAAACTCACTTGCCCAAAATTCACTAAAAAATCGATGTCGCTACTCGGCGAAAACCGCTCAGTTAGTGCCGACCCAAACAAATACAGATTATCTACTTTGTGTTGTTTGCAAAGTTCAGATACCGTCGCAATATTTTTTTCTATAATATTCATTATTGACCTTTTTGCGGCAAAGGTAAGGATATTTTTTGAATTTCGCAAAAATTATACTACCTTTGCAGTAAAAAAATGCGGAGGTTTGTATGAATAATATTTCCTATTATGTTGTGATGTGTTTGGGTATGTTTGCTGCCCGGAATGCGCTTTCGTATGTCGGTGCGTTCCACATCCTCCATCATAGCGGTGCCCTTGATTTTCTGATATGCAATTATGAGGCGGAGCATTTGTTGGGTATGGATGATGTGGTGGACGATTTGCAGACTATTATTGATAGAAAACAGGAGGTGTTGCAATGAGGTTGTATCACGGTTCCAATGTCGTTGTGGAGCGAATTGCTCTTGCAAAATGCCACTTGTTTAAGGATTTCGGCAGGGGTTTTTATTTGACTACTCTTGAAGAACAAGCGCGCGATATGGCTGTGCGTACCACGCAAATCGCAGGTGTGGGTGTTCCTGTTGTGATGTGCTATGAGTTTGACGAAACATGGCTTGCTTGTTTGAATTACAAAAAGTTCGGTGGCGTGAGCGATGAATGGGCTGAGATGGTTATCAATAATCGCAACCGCAAGTTTGCTGATTTTGCGCACCCACTGTCTAACCACGACAACAAATATGATGTTGTTTCCGGTCCCGTGGCGAATGATAATATCTCACGGATATTTGCGCTTTATGTTCAGGGAATTATCCGTGCCGACCAGCTGAAAGATGAATTGGAACATAAGAAACTCAACGACCAGTTTTCATTTCATACCGACAAGGCGTTGCAATTTTTAACTTTATTGGAGATAAAGCATTATGGATAACACTCAGCGTTTTTTAATCGAATCGATGACCAGCGAGATTGTGGGCTATATTATGGAAGACCGGCAGGTTGATTTGCTCAATGCTTTGGAGCAGTTCTATAACTCCCCTGTTGCCCGCCTGATTGAGGACACCAGCAATCTGCTCTACCGTCAAGGCTCGGCTTATGTCTATGAGAAGTATTTTAAGGGTGGCGAATAGCAACACATCCCCCCTACCCTAATACTCAAAACTGCTGCCCCCCACAAATTCGCGCAGCAGCGATGTGTTGGGCAGTTCTTCCCTGTTTATGGGGTTGAAGTAGTGCAGGAAATTGAGCAGGCGTTGGGCGGCGGGATATTGCGGGTCGTCGTTCGGCACGGCTTGCAGGAGCGGCTCGGCTATCGGGCGCAGGGCGGCTAATTCGTAGAGCATCGCGGAATTGAACATCGAGTGGGCATTTTCCTGAAACGGGAATATCCACTTTTCTTCGCCCTTGCGGACGGATGCCCAGCGCGCCAGGGTGTCGCCCGCCGAACAGCCGCGAAACTGTGCGTCGCGCACGATGCGGCGCACTAAGCGATTGTCGGTCGTGGGGATGCAATTGTGCGCATCCAACGCGATGGAAGTCAATGCCGACACATAAATTTTGTGGCTCACGTGCTCCGGCAGTGCGGGCGTGAGTTGCGGATTCATCGCGTGGATGCCCTCCATCACCAACACCGAATTGGGCTGCATCTGAATCGTGTTGCCGAGATATTCCCGCTTTCCGGTTTGGAAATTGTAGGTCGGCAACGCCACTTTTTCGCCCGCCAGAATGTGCTCCAAATCGGAATTAAACTGTTTCAGGTCGATGGCGTGAATCGTTTCGTAGTCATATTCGCCGTTTTCATCGCGCGGGTTTTGTTCGCGATTCACAAAATAGTCGTCCAGCGATAGCATAAGCGGATGCAACACCTGAGCATAGAGTTGAATTTGCAGCCGCTTGCAAAAAGTGGTCTTCCCCGACGACGACGGTCCGGAAATCAGCACCACGCGCACGCCGCTTTTTTTATGTTTTTCGGCGATTTCATCGGCGATTTCCCCGATGGCACGCTCTTGAAGCACCTCCGCCACCTTCACCATCGTGGGCATCACTCCCTGCCGGTTTTTAAGGTTCAAATCGCCCACGTTCTTCATCCCCATCGCCTTTTCCCACTCTATTTCTTTCTGAAACGTCCGCCACATCTGCTCTTGCTTGATATATGGTCGCAGTTCGTCGGGGTTGTCGGGGTCGGGCACGCGCAGGAGAAAGCCGCCGTCGTAGGGCATCAGGTCGAACAGATAAATTATGCCCGTCGAGGGGAACAAATTGCCGTAAAAACTGTCGGCAAATCCGTCCAACACATTATATATAGCGGTTGCATCGCCCACTGTTTCGAGGAGCAGAGCCTTGTCGAGCATCCCTTCTTTGGAGCGGAAAAGTGCGACAACCTCCGCCGTGGGTTTTTCAATCGTTTCAATCGGCAGATTAGCCGCGATGAGGGCTTGCATCCGCTGTTTGACCGCCAGAATGTCAGCCGCCGTCGTGGGACGCGCCAATTTCAGTTTGCAATAGTAGCCTTTGGAAACCGCGTGGTCGACATACAGCCGCCCCGAAGGAAACACATCGTGCACCGCTTTTGCCGCCAGCATCCGCAGCGTGCGAATATACCGCCGCATCGTCCTCAAATCTTTTAACTGCTCTTTTATCGTCTTTTCCATCACTTTTATTTATTATTCAACTGCAAAGGTAGCCAAAATTCATTGACTTGCCAAATAAAAATTTCTATAGTTGGCTCAGAGCAAACGCATCTTAATTTTGTAGCCCTTAATAGCCCTTAATAGCCCTTAATAGCCCTTAAATAGCCCTTAGTAACCCTTAGTAGCCCTTAGTAGCCCTTAGTAGCCCTTAGTAGCCTACAATGTGTCCCCGCCCCCCCTTATTCCCTTATTTTCTTGATAATGAGAAGAATAAGGGAATAAAGGAGAGAATGATAGAGGGGGGACGTTGTAGGCTACTAAGGGCTACTAAGGGCTATTAAGGGCTACAAAATTAAGATGCGTTTGCCCTGATAATTGGCTATAACTCATAAAAAAAGTGAGTTATAGCCAACTATAGCAATTTATAATTGGCTATAACTCATAAAAAAATCGAGTTATAGCGAATTATAAACATATAAAATTGCATAATCGCGTTACACAACAGATTCATTTACAACCATTTACACTTGCCGAGTGTGAAGAATATTTCGCGCATCAGGGTATGGAATTGAGCCGTGCCGAACCATTCATATCACGATGATTACAACCAATGGCGTGCGACACAACCAATATTGGGGCAATATACAGTCGGAAGTGACGATGGACGATTTGTTTCTTTGTTAATAATATATAAAAATTACGTTTTTGAGGGCAAAAATAGATTTTTTTTCGAGAGGGCGAATGTTATGTGAAAAATATTTTGTACCTTTGCACCCAAATTCTTAATAATAACAAATAAATTAAAAAAAAAGAAATGAAAAATTTAGTAAAAAAAGCAACGCTTTTTTCGTTAGCGGTTGGATTGGGTGTTACCCATTTTTCTTGCAGTTCACAGCCTTCGGCTAAACTGAAATCGGACATCGACTCGCTGTCTTATGCCTCCGGTGTGAACGTGACGCAAGGTTTGGAACAGTATTTGAATCAATTGGGCATTGATTCTACGCTGATGAAGGACTTCATCGCAGGTCTGATTGAAGGCTCTAATGTCGATAAAAACGACAAAAAAGCCACAGCACGGACGACCGGTTTTCAAGTTGGGCAACAAGTGCAACAAATGATTCCGAGTATGGAACGTCAGTTTTTCGGTGCCGATACGCTAACGAAATTGAGCAAAAATGACTTTCTGGCAGGTTTCATCGCCTCTGCCACACAGAAAGATTTGAAAATCAGCAAGGAAGAGGCGCAGACTGTTGCCGCCACTATCTCCGCTAAAGTGCTCGAACGAGTGAATGCCCCCGTGAAAGCTGAAAACGAACAGTTCTTGGAAGACAACAAATCGAAAGACGGCGTAATCACGACCGAAAGCGGCTTGCAGTACAAGGTAACGACTTTGGGCAAGGGCGAAAAACCGGTTGTAACAGACGAAGTGAAGGTACACTATCACGGCACAACCATCAACGGCGAGACGTTTGACAGTTCTGTTGAACGTGGAGCTCCAGCTACATTTCCATTGAATGGCGTTATCAGAGGCTGGACAGAAGTGCTTCAATTGGTTCCCGTTGGCACAAAACTTACTGCTTACATCCCTTACAATCTCGCCTATGGCGAACAAGGTGACGGTCGAAAAATCGGACCGTTTGCTACTCTGATTTTCGATATCGAACTGATTGACATCGTTAAAAACGATACTAAAAAGAAATAAGCGAATGGATAAAATTGATGCTTTAGACAGAAAAATTCTGGGAATCATTTCTAAAAATGCGCGAATCCCGTTCAAAGACGTGGCAGACATCTGCGGCGTGTCGCGGGCGGCAATTCATCAGCGCGTGCAGAAAATGATTGAACTGAAGATTATCGTCGGCTCGGGCTATCAATTGAATCCTAAAATGTTGGGCTACAGCACTTGTACATATATCGGCGTTAAACTTGAACGCGGGTCTATGTACAAGGACGTTGTTCCCGAATTTGAGAAAATCCCCGAAGTGGTCGAATGTCATTTCACGACAGGTCCCTACACAATGCTAATCAAACTTTTTGCGCGCGACAATGAGCACCTGATGGAACTGCTCAACGGGTGCATTCAAGAAATCCAAGGCGTCATCTCCACCGAAACGCTTATCTCGCTTCGCCAAAGTTTCAAGCGGGAAATTCCTTCATAAAGTCCCCTACCCGACCCGACGGCTTAATTTGTTCTAACTGTATCATAAATTGTATGTTTTTAAGAGTAATTCCGCCCGTTTGCTTAGTGCTTTACTGTGAAATTGGCACGCATATTTGTTGAACAGCAGGTCGGGAGCCACTTGCTGATAGGAAAATGCACCGAACGCATTTTCAAAACCCGCCTTTTTCAACGTGCTGACCGCCGAAATCTGCACAACGGCTTCGGGAATCATCCCATAAAAAGCCAATGCCGTGTGCAAACTGATGTACGACGGGCGATAAATTCGGTTGGAAACAAAGAACGCAAAATCGGGCTGATGCAAGTATTCGGGAAAACTGTAATGCCCATTCCGCAACTTAACCAACAGGTTTTGCCTCGTCCAGCGCGTCAGATTGCCTTTGTCAAAATCAGCCTGCCACGCATATATCTGATGGATGCCTTGGATTTCTTGAATGCACCCGTTGAGCACCTGATGGAACTGCTCAACGGGTGCATTCAAGAAATCCA
>BNTT01000068.1 GCA_025996815.1 Bacteroidia bacterium | reverse complement strand
AGGTAAAGAGGAGCATAAGTCTTCCTTTGGATGCACAAAGGTAAGTATATTTCCTTAGGAATCGAACAATTGTTGAAAAGTTGTTGATAAAAAATTGGCTGAAAATTTGGATTTTAACACAGTATCTCGTTCGAAATACCGGTAGTCAATGACAAGGATTATACCTTTGTTTCGGTAAAAGCAACGAATGCTCTAGGATTAGGTAATTCGATACTACCTGATCCAAAGGTAGTAAGCCCTAGAGCGACACCTCCGGGAACACCGACAGTGACCAACATCATTGCCACACCGGGCGTTGAAAAGGCATCGGTAGCGTTCACCACCAACAATGCAGGCAAGACACCTACCAGTTACACGGTGATATCAATTCCTGATAACAAGACAGTCATCAGCACCACGGGAAGCCCCATCATAGTGGAAGGCTTGACTGCCGACAGAGCCTACACTTTCAAGGTAATAGTAGACTATGAAGGTGGAGCGTTAGCAAGTGCCATTTCCACTGAAGCGGTAACGATTCTGGCACCGCCATCGGCAAACCCGACGGCAACCATCTCTACTGTTGAACCGGGCGATGGTCAGGTAAAGGTAACGTTCGATGTCGTGCCCGATGGCAAGACACCTAACAAGTACACGGCAACGTCAACCCCTGAAGGCAAGACAGCCTCCAACACGGATGGAAGCCCCATCATAGTGGAAGGCTTGACCAACGGCACTGAATACACCTTCAAGGTGACGGTAAGCTTTGACGACAACGATGACGTGACCTCGGCTGCCTCTGTAGCTGTAACACCTACGGCTTCGGAAACACCGACGGCAACCATCACTAAGGTTGAAGCAGGCGATGCTCAGGTAACGGTAACGTTCGATGTTGTGCCCGCTGGCAAAACAGCTACCAAGTACACGGTAACTTCTGTTGAAGACGCTACTAAGACAGCCTTCAACGAGGATGGAAGCCCCATCATAGTAACCGGCTTGACAAACGGCACAGCCTACACCTTCACGGTGACGGTAACCTTTGACGACGACGATGAAGTGACCTCGGCTGCCTCTGAAGCTGTAACACCGGAAGATGCAACAGGCATCAACGACGTGGAAGAAGTTGCAACAGCGAAGTTGTATCCCAACCCTGTACGCGACGTCGTAACAATCTCCGGCTTGCAAGGCAACGAAACGATACGTTTCTATGATGCAAGCGGTCGCGCAGTGCTTGAGCACAAAGCGGATGCTTCTGAAGCAAATATCACGGTGAGCCAATTGCCGAAAGGCATTTACATCGTGCGCATTGGCACAAAAGCATTGAAGTTAATGAAAATTTGAAGTTTTTAATTGGTTAAAAAAAACCTAATGTGCAGCAGAGGCGAAGCGATTTCGGCTCTGCTGCTTTTTTTGTCTGAACCACGATTTTAGTAAGATTTTTAGGATTAACAGGATGGAGGATTGGCAGGATTTTTTTGTAATCTTGCTAATCTTCAAAATCTTACTAAAATCGTGGTTCAGACATTTTTGCCCGTTAGGGCTTTCACCGTGAAATGGCAATGCGCAAAATTCAATTTTTTTTTGTAAATTTGCCCCCGCAAAATTCACTGATAGTATGAAATTTATGAAAAAGGTATTTGAAAATTCGCTTATTTTGTTAAGCAGCATTGGTTTAGTTCATTCATTTGATGCGAAAGCCTCCGATGAGAAGTTGCCTTTTTGGCAGGATGTTAGTGTGGTGGCGGTCAATAAGGAATTGCCGCGGACTACATTTATGACCTACGATAATGAGAAAGATGCGGCATCTTTCAAGTATGAAAACAGTAAATATTATCAGCTGTTGAATGGTGCGTGGAAATTTTATTTTGTGGATGCCTACAAAAAACTTCCTGCCAATATTACCGACCCAACTACCGGCACAGCCTCTTGGAACGATATTCAAGTGCCCGGCAATTGGGAATTGCAAGGTTATGGCGAGGCTTATTATGTGAATCAACCCTACGAATTTGCGACGAGCAATCCGGTGCCGCCGATTTTGCCGGAAGACAATCCGGCAGGCGTGTATCGCCGCGATATTGATATTCCGTCTGATTGGGTCGGTCGCGATATTTTTCTGCATTTGGCAGGTGCAAAATCCGGTGTGTATGTGTATCTCAACGGAAAGGAAGTCGGTTACAGCGAGGACTCCAAAGACCCGGCTGAATTTTTGCTCAACAACTATGTGAAAGCCGGAAAAAATGTTTTGACACTCAAGATATTCCGTTGGAGCACAGGCTCTTGGCTCGAATGTCAAGATTTTTTGCGGGTGAGCGGTATCGAACGCGATGTGTTCCTTTGGTCGCAACCCAAAACGGCGATTAAGGATTTTCGGATTGTATCAACTTTGGATGATACCTACAAAAACGGCATTTTCAAATTGGCTGTTGATTTGAAAACCAGTTTATCGGAAAACAAAAATGTAACACTGAGATATGCCTTGAAAGATGCCAAAGGCACTGTGGTGACTTCCGGCAACAAGGCGGTTGCAATAAACGCGGCAGGCAAAACGACCGCTAAATTTGATTATACCATCAATAATGTGGCAACTTGGACATCGGAAACGCCCAATCTCTATACCTTATTTATGTCCATAGAAGATAATGGACAAGTAACAGAAATCGTGCCCTTCCGCGTGGGTTTTCGTAAAATAGAAATCAAAGACAGCGGCGAAAAAGTGAATGACAAACGCTTGTATTTGTTTTATGTGAACGGACAACCCATTAAATTAAAGGGAGTTAACATCCACGAAACCGTAGAAACCGGACACTATTTGACGCCGGAAAATATGCGTCGCAACTTTGAACTCATGAAGTTGAATAACGTGAATGCCGTGCGTTTGAGCCATTATCCGCAAGACCGCCGGTTTTATGAAATGTGCGACGAATACGGCATTTATGTGTATGACGAGGCGAATATCGAATCGCACGGAATGTATTACACGCGCTATATGGACGATTTCCGAAAAGGAACCGTTGGGCATGAAGACGGACGTAAAAAAGGGACTTTGGGCGATAATCTTGATTATCTGGAAAGCCATCTTTCCCGCTTTCGGAATATGTTTGAACGCAACAAAAATTATCCGTCAGTCACGATTTGGTCGATGGGAAATGAGGCGGGCAACGGCTACAATTTTTATGCCGGATATATTCTGCTGAAAGATTTGGATAAAGACCTCATGGCGCGTCCCGTCTGTTATGAAAGAGCCGGTTGGGAGTGGAATTCCGATATGTATGTGCCGCAATATCCATCCGCAGGTTGGTTGGAGTCGATTGCCAAAACCGGCGGCTATGCCGACGACAGAAGCGGGCAAAACAATATTGCGATTCCTATCGTGCCTTCGGAATATTCACACGCAATGGGTAATTCCAGCGGCAATTTATACGACCAATGGGAGGCGATTTACAAATATCCGATTTTGCAGGGCGGTTTTATTTGGGAATGGATAGACCACGCCGTGAAATTCAAGAAAGATGGCAAAGAAATCTGGGCGTATGGCGGCGACTTCGGAAAAGACCAACCCTCAGACGGTAATTTTGTTGCCGACGGTATCGTCAATCCCGACCAAAATCCGCATCCGGCGATGGCAGAAGTGAAATATGTGCATCAGAACGTTGGGTTTGAGGCAGTGGATTTGGCAAAAGGTGAAATAAAAATCAGAAATCGGCACTATTTTACCAATTTGTCGAAATACACCGTCAAATATACTATTTTGGCGAATGAAAAATCCGTAGCGCAAGGTGTCTTAAAATTGGACTTGAAGCCGCAGGAATACACAACGGTAACCATTCCGGTTTCTAAATTGAAAGCCCAAGCCGGTGTGGAATACTTCCTTACGTTTGACGTAGTAACAAAAGAGGCAGAAAACTTTTTGCCGACAGGCTATTCTATTGCACACGACCAGTTTGTGTTGCCGACGAAAGCCGATAAAAAAGCCGTTTCTACCGGCGGACCAAAATTATCTATCTCGGAATCGGGCGACAACCTGGCTGTTACTTCTTCCAAAGTAAACTTTGTGTTCAACAAAGCCAAAGGCGTGGTAACATCCTACAAAGTAGATGGAACAGAATACTTTACGGAAGAATTTGGCATCCAACCAAACTTCTGGCGTGCCCCAACCGATAACGATTACGGCAACGGCTCACCGAAACGTTTGCAGATTTGGAAGCAAGCCGCAAAAAACTTCAAAGTGGCATCGGCAAGCACAAAAATAGAAAATGGAGTGGCTACATTAACGGTTAATTATCAATTGCCTACGCAAAATAATTATATTGTTGAGTACAAAATCTATCCTTCGGGAGTGGTGAATGCAACCCTAAAATTTACGCCTACTAATATGACGGAAGGCGAGGCAGAATTATCCGTAGAGGCAAAAGAATTTACAGTTTCCGGAACCAACAGCGTGGGCACGCAGGCAGAGAAAAAAGAAGGCAAACCGTTGGAAGTTCCCCGCATCGGTGTCCGTTTCCGCTTGCCTGCAAGCATGAATCAAGTGCAATATTTAGGGCGCGGTCCGGAAGAAAATTATCCCGACCGCAATCACGGCACCTTGGTTGGTTTGTATAAAACGACTGCCGAAGAGTTGTATTATCCTTATGTGCGCCCGCAGGAAAACGGTCATCACACCGACACTCGCTGGGTGGCATTGACCAATAAGACCGGCAAAGGGTTGCGTATTGAGGCAGGCTCAACCATCGGTTTCAACGCTTTGCGCAATTCAATCGAAGATTTTGATGCTGCCGAATCGGGTGCAGAATACCAATGGCGGAATTTCAGCCAAAGAGAAATAGAAAACAGAAACTACAAAGCAGCCGAAAATAATATGCGTCAACAAACGCACGAAGCAGACATCACGCCGCGCGATTTCGTGGAAGTGTGTGTGGATATGAAGCAATATGGCGTGGCCGGCTACAACAGTTGGGGCGCAAAAGCATTGCCGCAATACAGTATTCAGGCGGATAAGGAATATGTTTGGGAATTTACGCTGATACCGCAATAGCCGGCTTTTAGTTGAATTTACCAAAAAAAAAGCATTTTTTATAGTAACAAAATCATTTTCCACAATTCGTATAACAAAAATAAATCGTAAATTTGCAAAACCATAAATTGCATTTTTATGAAGACGTATAATTTTTTGGCATTTGACTTGGGAGCGACCAGCGGTCGCTCCATCTTGGGCACCCTGCAAGACGGACGGTTGGCTTTGAAAGAGCTGACCCGCTTCCCCAACAAAATCATCCGCATCCACGACCAATATTTTTGGGATTTGTTTGCGCTGTATGAATCCATCAAAGACGGGTTACAACAGGTACAGGGTGAAAGGTTAAAGGTAGAAGGTTTTGAGCCCTCCACCCTCCACCCTTCACCTTTCACCCTTGATGGAATTGGCATCGACACTTGGGGCGTCGATTTTGTCTATGTGGGCGACGACGGCAGCCTCCTCAGCCAGCCGCGCTCCTACCGCGACCCTTACACCGACGGCAAGCCGGAGGACTATTTTAAACTGCTCTCCCGCAAGGAAGTATATAACTTGACGGGCATTCAGATTATGAATTTCAACAGCATCTACCAACTGTATGCTGCCAAATCTGAAAACTTCGCGCCTTTGAAGGCGGCAAAAAATATCCTGTTTACACCCGATGCCCTGTCTTATCTCTTGACAGGCAAGCAGATATGTGAATACACCATTGCTTCGACCTCGCAACTGCTGAATCCGCGCACGAAACAATTTGAGCCGCAACTGTTTGAGGCGATGGGCATCGACCCGTCGATAGTTCTGCCCATTGTGATGCCCGGAACGGTGATTGGCAGCCTCACGGATGCCCTCTGCAAGGAAACAGGCTTGGCAAAAGTGCCGGTCATCGCCGTTGCGGGGCACGATACGGCTTCTGCCGTGGCAGGTGTGCCGGCGGAAAATGAAAATTTCGCCTATCTGAGTTCGGGCACGTGGTCGCTGATGGGCATCGAAGTCAGGGAGCCGATTATTACCGACGAAACCTGCCAACTCAATTTCACCAACGAGGGCGGCGTGGAAGGCACCACCCGCTTCCTGAAAAATATCACCGGAATGTGGCTCTTGGAGCAGTGTCGCAAGGAATGGGACGCCGCAGGCAAGAAATACACTTATACCGAAATCATCGCCTTAGCCGAATCGGCAGCCGGTTTTCAGTCGCTGATTGACCCCGACCACCCCACTTTTGCCAACCCCGAAAGCATGACGCGGGCGATTGCGGATTATTGCGTGCGCACCAAACAGAGCACGCCGAAGACAGACGCGGAGTTCGTCCGCTGCATTTTCAGCAGTTTGGCAGCCAAATATAAAGAAACTTTGGACAGTCTGCAAAAGGTGGCACCGTTCAAAATCGAGAAACTGCACGTCATTGGCGGAGGCTCGCAGAATAAATTGCTGAATCAGTTTACGGCAAACGCGCTTGGCATCCCCGTGATTGCCGGTCCGTCTGAAGCCACCGCTTACGGCAATATCATGCTGCAAGCCAAAGGTTTAGGCATTGTCGAATCCTTGCAGGAGATGCGAACGATTATCCGTAATTCCGTTTCGTTAGAAACATTTTATCCCGAAAAATAAATAATAAAAAATAATTATGAAGACAGAATTAGTACAGAAAGCGTATGAAATCGCGAAAGAGCGGTATCAAGCCGTTGGTGTGAATGTGGACGACGTGTTGGCGAAACTGCAACAAATCGCCATCTCCATCCATTGCTGGCAATCCGATGACGTAACCGGCTTTGAAAAGTTGGATAATCTGGGCGGCGGCGGCATTCAGGCTACCGGCAACTATCCGGGGAAGGCGCGTAATATCAACGAATTGCGTCAAGACATCGAAAAAGTATTGACACTCGTTGGCGGCAAACATCGCTTGAATTTACACGCCATCTATGGCGATTTCGGCGACAAAGTGGTCGACAGAAACGAGATTGAGCCGGCGCATTTCCAATCGTGGATGGATTGGGCGAAAGGAAAAGGCTTGAAATTGGACTTCAACTCCACGTCTTTCGGGCACCCCAAAAGCGGCGATTTGACGTTGGCAAACCCCGACAAGGCGATTCGCGAATTTTGGATTGAACACACCAAACGCAGCCGCGCCATCTCGGAAGCGATGGGCAAATTCCAAAACGACCCCTGCATCATGAATTTGTGGATTCACGACGGCAGCAAAGACCTGACAGTCAATCGCTACAAATACCGCCAAATTTTGGAGCAGTCCCTCGATGCTATTTTTGCGACCGATTACAAAAATATGAAGGATTGCATCGAGTCAAAATTGTTTGGCATCGCCCTCGAAAGTTATACCGTCGGCTCCTACGATTTCTATTTGGGCTACGGCGCGAAGAAGCAAAAAATGGTTACGCTTGACACGGGGCATTTTCATCTGTCGGAAAGCATTGCCGATAAAATCTCGGCTTTATTGCTGTTTACGCCCGAAATCATGCTGCACGTGAGCCGTCCCATCCGTTGGGATTCCGACCATGTGACCATTTTAAATGACGATGTTACCGAATTGACAAAAGAAATTGTCCGCGCCGATGCGTTGAGTCGGGTGCACATCGGATTAGACTATTTCGATGCGAGCATCAACCGCATGGGTGCGTATGTAATTGGCATCCGCGCCACGCAGAAGGCGTTTTTGCAGGCATTGCTCGAGCCGATTGCCACCTTGCGCAACTATGAGGCAAACGGTCAATATTTTGAACGATTGGCATTGTTGGAAGAAGCAAAATCCTTGCCGTGGAATGCTGTGTGGGACTATTTTTGCCTCAAAAACAACATTGCCATCGGCGAAGAATATATCACGGAGATTCAGCAGTACGAAAAAGACGTAACCGCAAAAAGAAAATAATTATGAAACAAAAAGGGAGTTTAAAAAGCACATTAGCGGTGTCGCTAACAAATTATTTGGATGCCGGCTCGATTGTTGCCGGCGCAAGCGGCTTAACACTTTGGCAGAATTATCTTTCGCTGCAAGAAGTGCATTTGAGTTGGCTCAATGCCCTGTCGGCAAACTGTTTTGGTGCCGCGCTCGGAGCTATTATCGGCGGGTTTCTTGCCGACAAATACGGGCGCAAGACTATTTACACCTACAATATGCTGGTTTATATGACTGGTGTGGCGATTGTGATGTTCGCGGTAAGTTTTTCGATGCTGCTACTCGGCTTTCTGATAACCGGCATTTCGGTTGGAGCGGGCGTTCCGGCTTCGTGGACGTATATTTCCGAGACTTCGGAAGTGCGCAATCGCGGGCGCAACATAGGCATTTCGCAATTGGCATGGTCGGTGGGTCCTGCCATCATTTTTGGTTTGGGCATGTTGCTGGCAAAAAACGGCATTATCGGCGAAAAGATTTATACAACCTTGCTGAATAGCGGTTGGTCGGAACAGTCGGCTGAACTTTTCGGCAACCGGATTATTTTCGGAACGCTGTTCGCCGTGGCACTGATTGCATGGATTCTTCAACGACAATTAAACGAATCGAAAGATTGGGAAAATACAAAAGCAGAGCAAAAATTGTCAAAAACCAAACAACCGGGCGTTTTCTCATCGTTTGGAACACTGTTTTCCAATGCGGTAAATGTAAAAACGATTCTTTATCTGGTAGGAATTTATCTTACATGGAATTTGGTAGCGGGCGCGATGGGATTTTTTATGCCGCATGTTTACGAAACAGCCGGTAATCTGACCAACGAATATTCCAACAGGCTTACATGTATTATGTGGACACTCACAGCTATAGTCTCTTTCTTTGGTTTTGCGCTTTTGTCCGACAAAGTAAATCAACGTCTATTGTACATCGGTGGCACATTGCTTGGCGTGGCGGCGTGGATTGTGCTCACATTTGTCGGCATAAACAATATTACCGCCCTTTGGACGTTTACTATACTGTGGGGCGTTCATGCAGGGCTGGGGGTGCAAGCGTTCTATGCCTTGTGGGCATCGGAACTGTTTCCTGCCAAATATCGCGCCGCCGCACAGGGGATAATGTTCTTTGCCGCACGTAGCGGAGGAGCTGTCTGGTCGTTTATTTTTATTGATATTTTTAACAAATCAGGATTTTATACGGCAGGCATCATCATGGTTGTCTTGATGGTTATCGCTTTGATAGTGGGTGCCATTTGGACACCTAAAACGCAGGGCAAGACGTTGGAAGAGATTACGAAAGAGAGATATGGGGAGAATTAAAAATTACGAATTAAAAATTACGAATATATGAAATCTATTTTGGAAAATCGCCCTTTGTTGGCGAAACAAGTGACAGATGTAGCAGAAGTAGCCGGTTATCTCTGGCAAAAAGGCTGGGCAGAACGCAACGGCGGCAACATCACGGTCAATGTTACGGACGTGGTTGATGCCGAAATACGGAAATTGCCCGCCATCAGCGACCGTGTTGCCATCGGAAGACCGCTTCCCAACCTCAAAGGGACGTATTTCTTTTGCAAGGGAACGAACAAGCGAATGCGCGACTTAGCCCGCCAACCGATGGAAAACGGCTCGGTAATCCGCATTTTGGACGATGGCAGCCACTACGAAATCATCGCCGACAATCCCGTAAAACCAACATCGGAACTCGTGTCGCACCTGTCTATGCACAACTATCTGATTGGCAAAGGCTCCAACTACAAAGCCGCCCTGCACACCCATCCGATTGATTTGGTGGCGATGACCCACCACGCGCCGTTTTTGAAAAAGGACGTGCTCACCAATATCCTTTGGAGCATGATTCCCGAAACGCGCGCATTTTGTCCGCGAGGCTTGGGAATTATCCCCTACAAGATGCCCAGTTCCACCGAATTGGCAGATGCCACCATCAAAGAATTGGACGAATACGACGTAGTGATGTGGGAAAAACACGGTGTCTGCTCAGTCGCAGAAAACATCATGGAGGCATTCGATATGGTAGACACCCTCTCCAAATCGGCACAAATCTATCTCACGGCAAAATCCATGGGCTTCGCACCCGATGGAATGTCGCAAGAGCAAATGAAAGAGATGCAGATAGCATTTAATTTGCCCGGATGAAAAAAAATAATGCTACCTTTGGGAAAAATTTGAGAAATGGGAAATAACAAATTGGATAAAGTCAGTTCGGTATTGGCAGTTGAATATAAGGATTTTTTGCGGGAAATCCTCATGAAAATTCAAATGGGGCGGTACGAAATGCTCAAAACCGTGAGCAAACAAACGCTTTTGCTCTATTGGGACATAGGCAAGTCTGTGAGCAAAAATGTGCAAAATGCCGATTGGGGACAATCTGTTGTGGAACAACTCTCAAAAGATTTGCAAATCGAATTTCCGGGAGTGCGCGGTTTTTCGGCGCGGAATATCTGGAATATGAAGAAATTTTACGAGTTTTATACCAATAATGTAATTCTGCAACCAGTGGTTGCAGAATTACCAGAAACAACAGAAGCAGAAATTTCTGCCACCGCGGTGGCAGAAATTGAAAAACTGCAACCACCGGTTGCAGAATTACTGCCACCACTGGTGGCAGAAATTGGCTGGGTACAAAATTGCATAATCATCGAAAAGTGTAAAAATCTGAAACAGATAGAGTTCTATTTGCGAATGACCAAAGCCAAAGGTTGGTCAAAACTTGATTTGCTCGAAAAAATCAGCACCAATTATTTTGAAAATCACTCGTTGGCACAGAACAATTTTGACAGTGTCGTGCCCGAAGCACTGAAAGCACAGGTGGCGTGGGAATTTTTAGATGATTATAATGTGGAACTTATCAATCCTGACCTGCCGTTTTCCGAAAAAGCACTCGAAAATGCCATTGTGGAAAATATCGTGAAATTTTTGCAGGCAATGGGCGGAAAATTTGCTTTTGTGGGCAGACAATACCGCCTTACGCTTGATGACAAGGAGTATTTTGCCGATTTGCTCTTTTTCAATATCAATTTGAATTGCTATGTGGTTTTTGAACTCAAAGCAAGAGAATTTCAGCCGAAGGATTTTGGGCAGGTGCAATTGTATATGCAGTTGATTAACAAGCAATTGAAACAGCCTTACCACAATCCGACCATTGGCTTAATTGTGTGTCGCGACAAAAATCGGTTGGAAGTTGAATATATGCTTGAACTTGCAAAAGACCCGATGGGCGTGGCAACTTTCAACAAATACCGCGATTTGCCGGATGAATATGCAAAATATCTGCCGTCAGAAATAGAGATTGGCAAGCGACTGTCAGATTTTGTGGTTTGATTTTTGACAGAGAAATGGGGAAAAAATGAATTTATTAAAATAAATGTATCATGAAAGAGTTAAAAATGTACATCGACGGGAAGTTCGTCGAAAACAAATCCGGTAAATGGATTAATGTGTTAAACCCTTCTACTGAGGAGGTTACTTCACTCATGCCCGATGGCACGGTTGAAGAAGTGAAAACTGCTATTGCGGCTGCCGAAAAGGCTCAAGTGGCTTGGGAGCGTGTTCCTGCTGTGGAGCGGGCGAGTTATTTGCTCAAGATTGCTGCCGGCATTCGCAAGCGGGAAAAGGAGTTGACGGACATTATTGTTCGCGAAGGGGGCAAGACGCAGGGCTTGGCTAATGTGGAGGTGCTGTTTACCGCCGATTATTTGGAGTATATGGCGGGTTGGGCGCGTCGCTACGAGGGTGAGATTATCCCCAGCGACCGTCCCAATGAGAACATTTTCCTGTTCAAAAAGCCTATTGGCGTAACCACCGGTATCCTGCCTTGGAATTTTCCGTTCTTCCTGATTGCCCGTAAAGCCGCTCCTGCGTTGGTCACGGGGAACACGATTGTGATTAAGCCCAGCCAGATTACGCCGGAAAATGCGTATGTGTTTGCACAAATCGTGGATGAGGTGGGCGTGCCTAAGGGCGTGTTCAACATCGTGAACGGTCGCGGCTCCGTTATCGGACAAGAGTTGGCAAGCAATCCGAAAGTGGGTATGGTGAGCCTCACCGGTAGCGTGGGTGCCGGCGTGGAAACGATGCGTGCGGCTTCTGCTAATGTCATCAAGGTGTCTTTGGAATTAGGCGGTAAGGCTCCTGCGATTGTGTTGCCGGATGCCGACCTCGATTTGGCGGTTAAATCCATTATTGCTTCGCGGGTTATCAACACCGGACAGGTTTGCAACTGCTGCGAGCGCGTGTATGTGCATTCAAGCATCAAAGCGAAGTTCGTTGAGAAGGTCGTTGCCGGAATGAAAGCCACCAAAGTGGGCAACCCCGCCGAAGTCGCCGATTTGGATATGGGACCGCTGGTGGAAGCCAATGCGCTGAAATCGGTGGAAGAAAAAGTGGCAAAAGCCATCCAACAGGGTGCCAAACTGCTTTGCGGCGGCAAGCGCATCGGCACAAAAGGCTACTTCTTTGAGGCGACTGTTTTGGACAATTGTACGCAAAAAATGGACATCATTCAGGAAGAAACCTTTGGACCGGTGTTGCCGATTGTGGAATATACCGACCTGAACGATGCCATTGCCTGGGCAAATGATTGCGAATATGGCTTGACATCGTCGATATATACCCAAAATTTGGATGCTGCCTTTAAGTTGATTCGTTCCTTGAAGTTTGGGGAAACTTATGTCAATCGCGAAAACTTTGAGGCGATGCAGGGCTTCCACGCCGGATTCCGCAAGTCGGGCATTGGCGGTGCCGATGGCAAACACGGCTTGGAGGAATACCTCCAAACGCAGATGGTCTATTTGGAAACAAAAGGATAATCATAATGAAAGTAGGATTATTTATCCCCTGTTACGTCAATGCGGTTTACCCCGAAGTGGGAGTTGCAACGTATAAACTGCTGTGTTCCTTGGGGATAGACACCGACTATCCACTCGCTCAAACCTGCTGCGGTCAGCCGATGGCTAATGCAGGCTTTGAGCGAGATACTTTGTCGCTGGCAAGGCATTTCGAGGCACTTTTTGCACAATATGACTATGTGGTGGCACCCTCAGCGAGTTGCGTTGCCTTTGTGAAGGAAAATTATCCGCGCATCCTGAAGCCGTCCGCGCATCTTTGTCAAACGAGCGGCAAAATATACGACATCTGCGAATTTCTCCACGATATAATAAAGGTGAATAAACTGCCGGGGAAATTTCCGCATAAAGTGAGCGTGCATAACAGTTGCCACGGCGTGCGTGAGTTGCATCTTTCATCGGCAAGCGAACTGAATATCCCGCGTTTTTCCAAACTGAAAAATCTTTTGTCGCTGGTGGAGGGCATCGAAGTGTTTGAGCCGCAAAAAGTGGATGAATGCTGCGGCTTCGGCGGGATGTTTTCCATCGAAGAGCCGGCAATGTCGGTGTGTATGGGGCAAGATAAATTGCGCAACCACATTGCCACGGGCGCAGAATACATCACGGGGGCAGACAGTTCGTGTCTGATGCACTTGCAGGGGATTGTAAAACGGGAAAAATTGCCCATTCAATTTATTCACATCGTTCAAATTTTATCAGCCGGATTATGAGCACAAAACACACACAAGCCGCCGAACGCTTTATTCGGAATACGCAGCAAGCGCAATGGCACAATGAAACCCTTTGGATGGTGCGCGAGAAGCGCGACAGACTTTCCCAATCCCTTCCGGAGTGGGAAGAACTGCGCGAATTGGCGAGCCAAATCAAACGCCACACCCTTTCGCATCTGGACGAATACCTCGTCCGGTTTGTGGAACAGGCGGAGGCAAACGGGGTCGTGGTGCATTGGGCAAAGGATGCCCAAGAGCACAACGAAATCGTGCACGCACTCCTGACGGAGCACAAGGCAAAAAAACTTGTGAAGAGCAAATCGATGCTCACAGAAGAATGCCATCTGAATGCTTACCTGATAGAACGCGGGATTGACGTGGTAGAGAGCGACCTCGGCGAGCGCATCCTGCAACTGAAAAACCAACTGCCAAGCCACATCGTGCTTCCGGCAATCCACCTCAAACGGCAGGAAGTGGGCAAACTCTTTGAAGAAAAATTGCACACAGAAAAGGATAATAGCGACCCAACCTACCTCACACACGCGGCACGCCTGCATCTGCGCAACGAATTTTTGACGGCGGATGCCGCCATGACCGGAGCCAACTTCGGCGTAGCCGAAACGGGCGATGTGGTGGTCTGCACCAACGAAGGGAATGCCGATATGGGCACCTCCTTCCCCAAACTGCACATCGTGTCGATGGGAATAGAAAAATTGGTGCCAAACTATCAGGCATTGAGCGTATTCACCCGATTATTAGCCCGTTCCGCCACCGGTCAGCCGTCCACCACCTACACCTCGCACTATCGCACCCCCCGCAAGGGCTGCGAAATGCACATTGTGTTGGTGGATAACGGTCGCAGCACGTCGTTGGGCAACGAGGAGCACAATCAGACCCTGAAATGTATCCGTTGCGGTGCCTGTATGAACACCTGCCCGGTGTATCGCCGAAGTGGCGGGTATTCTTATACCTATTTCATTCCGGGACCAATCGGCATCAACCTCGGTATGCTCCGGTCGCCGGGGCAATACTTCGATAACGTGTCGGCGTGTTCGCTGTGCTATTCCTGTAACAATGTATGCCCCGCAAAAGTCGATTTGGCAGACCAAATATACCGCTGGCGGCAACAGTTAGATGCCCTCGGCAAAGCAGACCCTACAAAA
>BNTT01000067.1 GCA_025996815.1 Bacteroidia bacterium | reverse complement strand
GGATTTTGAACCCCATCAGTACGGGTGAATTTTGCCGACAAATTGTGGAGAAATACCCCCGTCTGCATTTCGATTATCACGCCCACAACGACTATGATTTAGCCATTGGGAACACCTTTGCAGCCGTTGATGGCAAACGATTCGGCGCGGGCGGTGGCATTGTTGGTGATTTTTTGATTTTGCAAATCAACCGTCAGCGTCATTGTGGGGTCGTTGGCGACACTCGCGAAAATTTCCGCCAGAAAAGCATCCGACACCACGACGGGCAACACAAAGTTGTTCATCGCATTATTCTTAAAGATGTCGGCAAAAAAACTTGACACAACAACCTTAAAACCATAGCCTCCAATAGCCCACGCAGCGTGTTCGCGGCTCGAACCACTGCCGAAATTCTTCCCGCCCACCAGAATAGAGCCTTTGTAGGTGGGGTTGTTCAGCACAAAATCGGCAATCGGCTGATTATTTTTGTCATACCGCCAATCGCGAAACAGATTGTCGCCAAAGCCCTCCTTGGAGGTGGCTTTCAGAAATCGCGCCGGAATAATCTGGTCTGTATCGACGTTCTCGACAGGCAGAGGCACTATTGTGCTCGTTAATGTTATAAACTTTTCCATCACATATTTGTATTTCGCGACAAAATTACAAAATATTTTCATACAAAGCGACGACTTACATCTGTTCTAACGATAATTTTTTATATTCAACCGTAAAATTAGGATATTTTTTGACAATTTCGCTTGCTTTTCGCTCTAAAACAGACAGATTTATGCGTTTTTCGTTTCGTTTCACTTCATAAAAAACGAGCCGCTTTTCCAATTCATTTTCGGCGATAATATCTATTTCGTTCTCGCCCCGCCTGTTCCAATAACTGCCAATCGCTGAAAATTGCTTTGTTTCAATGAGTTGCGTCCGAAAATATTTTTCCAAAATCAGTCCGCTGTATGTTTCGTAATCGCGCTCAACGATGTTGCGGACATAATCCAAATTTCCAATTTCCACCGCACTGCGATATTTGTAGATAAACCGAAACCAAAAATTCAAAAAATTGTCCTCAATCGAATATTTGTTAAATCGACTGCCCTCTTTCGCCCCAAAAGGACGGTTGCGCGTAACAAGCCCGTAATCTTTTTCCAATTTATCCAAAAAGCCCCCCACGGCAATCTGCAACGTGCTTTCCATATCGCCCCTGTCGGTTTTTGATGAAGCAATAAGCGACAAAATGGAAAAATAGTTGCCATAATCCCTGCCAAATTCATCTATCAAAACCGCCCGACCTTCGTCGAGGAAAAACGAGCCTTCGCTGAAAATCGTATCAAATATCTTCTTTTTTGTAAATGCCTTGTTTTGAACAAGTTGCTCAATATATTTGGCAACTCCGCCCGTTACCATATAGAATGCCAGCAAATCCTCGCTTGTATAGTTGGGATGCATCTCCCGAAGGATTTGCTTAATGGTTTGTATGTCAAATGGTTTTAGCATAATTTTTGCCGTCAAACGCCCGAAAAGTGGCTCTTTGCTGTTTTCAAAAATCCGCTTCATCATCGAATAAATGGAGCCGCAAAAAACAATGTTTATTTTGCTATTGTCTTTGTAGGTGTCCCAAATGTTCTGAATATCACTGAAAACGGAAGGATTTATATTGGCAAACTCTTGAAATTCATCCACGAGCAGCGTAAAATTTCGCGTCTGCGACACGCCCATCAATGCTTTGAAAAGCGAAGCAAAACTCTGAAAACGGCCGAGCGAAACACCAAGTTTTTCCTCTGTTTCACGAGTAAACTCATCACACAGAAGCGCTTCATTCTTCTTTGCAACAAAAAAATAGAGTGCCGTGTTCGCGGCAAAAGCATTTTTCACCAAAGTGGTTTTGCCAACCCTTCGTCGTCCCAAAAGCATTGTCATTTGAGCAGAACTTTGAGCGATTTCTTCAAATTTTATCAAAGTAGCTGTTTCACTTTCTCTGTCATAAAACTTCATAACTAATTAAAAATAAGCGTTTTACAAATTGTATTTTAATTAGCGCAACCACGGTTGCTGTAATGGCGGTTGCTGTAATGGCGGTTGCGCTAATTTTCTGCAAAAGTACAATATTTATTTCAATTGTGCAAATATTCAAAAGAAAATATTACCTTTGCAGCAAAAATAAAGATAATATAAATGTCAGAAAAATGGAATTATCACTCTCCTACACCCGAACAACTACTTAGGCAGCAGCAATTTGCCACAGATTTTCGGTTGCATCCGGCGGTCTGCCTTTTGCTGGCGCAGAGGGGGTTTTCGACGAAGGAGGAGGTGCAGCAATTTTTGTATCCCGGTCTTCGAGATTTGCACGACCCGTTTGGATATGCGGATATGGCGATTGCCGTGGAGCGGTTGGAAAACGCCTTGGGCAACAAAGAGAAAATTCTCATCTATGGGGATTATGACGTGGATGGCACCACTGCCACCGCGCTTGTGTATAAGTTTTTGGTGCAATTCGCGGTGGCTTCACAGTTGGACTACTACATTCCCGACCGCTCCGACGAGGAGCCGGGGATTTCAAAGCAGGGCATTGACTATGCGCAGGCGAAGGGTGCGACGCTGATTATTGCCGTAGATTGTGGCATAAAGTCCAATGACGCAATTGCTTACGCCCAAACGCTTGGCATCGACGTGATTATTTGCGACCACCACACGCCGGACGATGAATTGCCGCCCGCATTGGCTATCCTGAACGCCAAATTGGAGCAATCGACCTACCCCTATCCGCATCTGTCGGGCTGTGGCGTGGCTTTTAAACTGATGCACGCCTTTGCGCAAAACAACGGTATGGAATTGAGCCATGTGCGCCACCTGCTGGATTTGTGCGCCGTGAGCATCGCGTCAGACATCGTGCCGCTGACAGGCGAAAATCGTGTTATGACGGTGCTCGGCTTGCGGCAACTCAGCCAAAATCCGAGCAAGGGGCTGCGCGGCATCATCGACGTGTGCGGCTTAACGGGGCGGCGGGTAACGATTGGCGACATCATCTTCAAAATCGGTCCGCGCATCAATGCCTCCGGACGGATGATGAACGGCAGGGAAACGGTCGATTTGCTGCTGTCGAAAGACGCGCAAACGGCGAAAGAAAAAAGTGCCAACATCGACCAATACAACGACGACCGGCGCGAATTAGACAAAAAGACGACCGAAGAAGCCTACACAATGCTGGAAGCCCACCCCGAACGCTTTGCCGACAAAATAGTGGTGCTTTTTGAACCCTCGTGGCACAAGGGCGTGATTGGCATTGTGGCATCGCGGCTGGCAGAAAAACTGTATAAGCCGACCATCATCCTGACGGAATCTAACGGTATGATTTGCGGCTCTGCACGCTCCGTGACGGGGTTTGACCTCTACGCGGCGGTGGAATCAACGGCAGACATTCTGGTCAATTTCGGCGGACACACCTCCGCCGTGGGCATCACGATTGAGGAGAAAAACCTCGAAGCATTCAAAAAAAATCTGGAAGCCTACGCCGAAAAAAATATGATTCAGGAACAGATGACGCAGACCTTAGATATTGACCTCGTGCTGCAACTCAACGAAATCACCGACAAACTGTTGACCGATTTGAACGCGATGCAACCCCACGGAGAGGGCAACCAAAAGCCCGTTTTCTGCTCCCTCGCCGTGCACGATGCCGGCAACAGCAAGCTGGTGGGCAAAGACTGCGACCATATCAAATTAGACCTCGCGGACGACTCCTCCCCCACCCCCGTGCCGGCAATAGCCTTCGGAATGTGTGAAAAATACAGCATCGTGAAGTCGGGGCAGCCTTTCGACGTGTGCTACACGGTGGAGGAGAATAATTATGGCGGAGCAACCTCTTTGCAGTTGCTGGTGAAGGATATTAGGGTGCATTAGATGCCCCGCCGTAGATGCCCCACCGTAAATTTGCAAATTAAAGATATTTGTCTTACCTTTGTCGCATCAAATTACACACGGGAATAATGAAAGTATTAAATAAAGCCTTGTTGGATAGATTTGCAACGAAACACGCCGATTCGCTTAACGCTATTGAACGTTGGATTGGCGTATTGGAATTGTCTGATGTTGCAAATCACAATGAACTTAAAGAGTTATTTCCAAGTGTTGATTATGTGGGAAAAAACCGGTATGTTTTCAATATTAAAGGAAATGATTACAGGCTGGTTGCTCTTGTTTTGTTTGTAGGTGGTAGGGCAACTGTTTGTTTTATAGGAACTCATGCCGAATATGACAAAATAGATTGTTTAAACGTTTTACAAAAATAGGATATGGAAAAAGTATTTGAAAACACTGTAGAGTTAATGAATCGGGAAGATTATGACAGGGCATTGGCTTATGTAATCAATTTGATTAACGAGGCAACGGCAAATGGGGCGTTGGATGAGCAGGATGCAGACAATGAATATACGCGCGAAATCAGCCGTGTAGGAGGTTTGTGTGCCGATTATGAAAATGCAAAGATGCAGTTTCAAACGATTACCGTGCATGGTCGCTCGCCTTTCAGGTCATCTGCGCGGAAGCTCTACCGCAAGTTAAACACCGAGCCCAAACGTATTTTGGAATATGCTTGAGCCTGCGGGACAAGGTGCGAAGGTAAGGTGCGAGATAGCCATCTGCCCTGCACTGCCCTGCACCACCCTGCACTGCGCTTCGCTTGTACAGGGTTATCAAAATTTAACGCCTTCCGGCGTAACAGATGGAATCAGACGCGCAGAATATGGTAGCGCATATTCACTTCATTACGGCTCTTCTATCGTAGACTATTGTGGTGCCTTCGGGATATTTTTCCCAAAACTCCGTGAATTTTGATTTCCGCACTTGCGCGGGATTGCTCTGCCCTGTGCTCGCTTCTTTTGTTGCTTTTGCTGCTGTTGTTGCCATAATTTTATATTTTTACGTTATTAAATTTTTGCAAAGGTACGACATATTTTTCGTATTTGCAAACGTTTTGGCAATTATTTTTATGATTATCCGCAATCATACCACTTAAATAGGCTAAGTTCCGGATAAGGTTTAGCCCGTTAGGGCTTTCATATCAATAGAAAAACCGCCCTACCCCACCCATTATTGCCCGTAGGGCATTCACGGTGAAAGCCCTACGGGCTATGGGGGGGTGACAAATACGGTTTTTTTCTATTGATATGAATGCCCTAACGGGCAAAGTAATGTCTGAACCACGATTTTAGTAAGATTTTGAAGATTAGCAGGATTACAAAAAAATCCCGCCAATCCTCCATCCTGTTAATCTTCAAAATCTTACTAAAATCGTGGTTCAGACTACACTTAGCCCGTTAGGGCTTCCATATCAATAGAAAAACCGCCCTACCCCACCCATTATTGCCCGTAGGGCATTCACGGTGAAAGCCCTACGGGCTATGGGGGGGTGACAAATACGGTTTTTTTCTATTGATATGAATGCCCTACGGGCAAAGGAATGTCTGAACCACGATTTTAGTAAGATTTTCAAGATTCGCAGGATTACAAAAAAATCCTGCCAATCCTCCATCCTGCCAATCCTCCATCCTGTTAATCCTCCATCCTGTTAATCTTGAAAATCTTACTAAAATCGTGGTTCAGACTACACTTAGCCCGTAGGGCTTTCATATCAATAGAAAATATGAAAATAGTCGTTTTCAACAAAATTTCAACAAATGGGGAAAATATTTTTTTGTTAAAAAAAACATATATACCTTTGCAGCCGTATTGATACGAATGTGCCGTTGTAGGGCTCCTCGCCGATATACACCCATAAAGGAAGACGCCGAAAATCCTGTAAAGAGTAAGCAAACGTTAAATTATAATAGATATGAAACATTCATTCTCTAATTTCTTGATGACTTCGGTCATCGCTTTGTTAGGCTTCGGAAATATCCAAGCCCAAACTGCTCCAGTTTATGTTATCACTGGCCCTAGTAACAGCCAGTTCTCGTTTACTAACGGTACGCTGATAACTTCTATCACATTTGCAGTTACACCTGCTGGTGCAACTAATTGGGTATACACAGGGTTACCGCTAGGTATAACGCCGAATACTACTAATCCTCAAACTCTTGCAGGTACCCCATTAGAATCAGGGGTCTTCACTGTAACCGTGCAAGCTAACGATGGCACAGATTACTCAAACGTATTAACTTACTACATGACAGTTAAACCTCAGATTCCAACCCTCACTTGGCCTTTATTACCAACTTCACTTACTTACGGCAACCCTTCTTATCAGATTTATGCCCATAGTTCAGCAAGTGCAATAATAACTTACGATACAAGCGAAGCTACCATCGCTAACGTAACAGATAGTGTTTCAACAAGTTCAGGTGCAACGATACATACACTTAAGATTAACGGTGCAGGGACAGTAAATATAACAGCAAGGTCTCATTCTACAACTACGTCTGACGTTCGCGACACTACGTATACATTCACAATAGCGCCTAAAAAAATAACAGCAGTTAATGGAGTAAAGGCACAGACTAAAATTTATGACGGAACATCAGTTGCAGCGATAGAGCCATTCACAGCATCCTCACTCCAATTTATAGGTAGAGTTGGAACAGATGCTCTAGATCTAGACACAACAGCTGCAACAGCAAAATTTGTCGAGGATGATACTATTACTCTAATATCAAATGTCGGATTTCACAAGCAGAAGTTTACGGGATTTGTCTTGGCTGGCGCAGCCGCATGGAAATACACAATGAACGTACAGCCAACAAGCAATGACCGTGTAGCTATAACACGAAGACCAGTGACAATTGAGGGCTTGAGAGCAAACGACAAAACCTATGACGGAAATAATAAAGTAACAAGTATTGACACGACTTTTGCATCAATGAATCCAAACATCGACAGCCATGCTGATCTATGGTTTAATGTAGGAACAGGAGAATTTGATTCCGAGACAGCAGGTGACAAAACAGTAACCTCCTATACAGGGTTTACCCTTACAGGAAATAAGAGCAATAACTATACGCTGAGTGCTCAGCCTTCATTTGATGCCGTCAACAACCATCCAAGAATCCTGCCAAAAGATATTTATGTTAAGAACAATTCTTTATTAGTTAAAGATAAGAATTTTGACGGCACTGATCCCGCGACTTATAAGAGTACGCCTGAACTCAATGGCAGAGTTGGCTTAGATGATGTATTTATTATGTCGGCTACAGGCATACCGACATTCAGTGATATACATGTAAGTGACGATTCCATTCCCATTAACTTTACACAGTTTGCTCTTGATGGAACTAAAAAAGATAATTATATACTACAACAACCTGACACTGTCATAAAGGCTAATATCAACCCTATGCCCGTTATCATCACAGGTTGACGGGCAAGCTCATAATCCTTAACGTAACCGCCACCAATCTTAAAATCATCAAATTTAACTCCTCTATCATCACCTGCACTTGCAGTGTAGAAGCGAGCGGTATCACCGTAATTTATCGTTGGGGAGAACTTTAGGATGGCATCTCGAGTTGTAGTGTTGTCTGGAATACCTACAACTTTCGGAGTTCCGGTTATATTTGCCTTAGTTGTACCGTCGTAAACTTTGGAGTTTGCCGTTAAACCTGTGATGATAACGGGCATAGGGTTGATATTAGCCTTTATGACAGTGTCAGGTTGTTGTAGTATATAATTATCTTTTTTAGTTCCATCAAGAGCAAACTGTGTAAAGTTAATGGGAATGGAATCGTCACTTACATGTATATCACTGAATGTCGGTATGCCTGTAGCCGACATAATAAATACATCATCTAAGCCAACTCTGCCATTGAGTTCAGGCGTACTCTTATAAGTCGCGGGATCAGTGCCGTCAAAATTCTTATCTTTAACTAATAAAGAATTGTTCTTAACATAAATATCTTTTGGAAGGATTCTTGGATGGTTGTTGACGGCATCAAATGAAGGCAGAGCACTGAGCGTATAGTTATTGCTCTTATTTCCTGTAAGGGTAAACCCTGTATAGGAGGTTACTGTTTTGTCACCTGCTGTCTCGGAATCAAATTCTCCTGTTCCTACATTAAACCATAGATCAGCATGGCTGTCGATGTTTGGATTCATTGATGCAAAAGTCGTGTCAATACTTGTTACTTTATTATTTCCGTCATAGGTTTTGTCGTTTGCTCTCAAGCCCTCAATTGTCACTGGTCTTCGTGTTATAGCTACACGGTCATTGCTTGTTGGCTGTACGTTCATTGTGTATTTCCATGCGGCTGCGCCAGCCAAGACAAATCCCGTAAACTTCTGCTTGTGAAATCCGACATTTGATATTAGAGTAATAGTATCATCCTCGACAAATTTTGCTGTTGCAGCTGTTGTGTCTAGATCTAGAGCATCTGTTCCAACTCTACCTATAAATTGGAGTGAGGATGCTGTGAATGGCTCTATCGCTGCAACTGATGTTCCGTCATAAATTTTAGTCTGTGCCTTTACTCCATTAACTGCTGTTATTTTTTTAGGCGCTATTGTGAATGTATACGTAGTGTCGCGAACGTCAGACGTAGTTGTAGAATGAGACCTTGCTGTTATATTTACTGTCCCTGCACCGTTAATCTTAAGTGTATGTATCGTTGCACCTGAACTTGTTGAAACACTATCTGTTACGTTAGCGATGGTAGCTTCGCTTGTATCGTAAGTTATTATTGCACTTGCTGAACTATGGGCATAAATCTGATAAGAAGGGTTGCCGTAAGTAAGTGAAGTTGGTAATAAAGGCCAAGTGAGGGTTGGAATCTGAGGTTTAACTGTCATGTAGTAAGTTAATACGTTTGAGTAATCTGTGCCATCGTTAGCTTGCACGGTTACAGTGAAGACCCCTGATTCTAATGGGGTACCTGCAAGAGTTTGAGGATTAGTAGTATTCGGCGTTATACCTAGCGGTAACCCTGTGTATACCCAATTAGTTGCACCAGCAGGTGTAACTGCAAATGTGATAGAAGTTATCAGCGTACCGTTAGTAAACGAGAACTGGCTGTTACTAGGGCCAGTGATAACATAAACTGGAGCAGTTTGGGCTTGGATATTTCCGAAGCCTAACAAAGCGATGACCGAAGTCATCAAGAAATTAGAGAATGAATGTTTCATATCTATTATAATTTAACGTTTGCTTACTCTTTACAGGATTTTCGGCGTCTTCCTTTATGGGTGTATATCGGCGAGGAGCCCTACAACGGCACATTCGTATCAATACGGCTGCAAAGGTATATATGTTTTTTTTAACAAAAAAATATTTTCCCCATTTGTTGAAATTTTGTTGAAAACGACTATTTTCATATTTTCTATTGATATGAAAGCCCTACGGGCTAAGTGTAGTCTGAACCACGATTTTAGTAAGATTTTCAAGATTAACAGGATGGAGGATTAACAGGATGGAGGATTGGCAGGATGGAGGATTGGCAGGATTTTTTTGTAATCCTGCGAATCTTGAAAATCTTACTAAAATCGTGGTTCAGACATTCCTTTGCCCGTAGGGCATTCATATCAATAGAAAAAAACCGTATTTGTCACCCCCCCATAGCCCGTAGGGCTTTCACCGTGAATGCCCTACGGGCAATAATGGGTGGGGTAGGGCGGTTTTTCTATTGATATGGAAGCCCTAACGGGCTAAGTGTAGTCTGAACCACGATTTTAGTAAGATTTTGAAGATTAACAGGATGGAGGATTGGCGGGATTTTTTTGTAATCCTGCTAATCTTCAAAATCTTACTAAAATCGTGGTTCAGACATTACTTTGCCCGTTAGGGCATTCATATCAATAGAAAAAAACCGTATTTGTCACCCCCCCATAGCCCGTAGGGCTTTCACCGTGAATGCCCTACGGGCAATAATGGGTGGGGTAGGGCGGTTTTTCTATTGATATGAAAGCCCTAACGGGCTAAACCTTATCCGGAACTTAGCCTATTTAAGTGGTATGATTGCGGATAATCATAAAAATAATTGCCAAAACGTTTGCAAATACGAAAAATATGTCGTACCTTTGCAAAAATTTAATAACGTAAAAATATAAAATTATGGCAACAACAGCAGCAAAAGCAACAAAAGAAGCGAGCACAGGGCAGAGCAATCCCGCGCAAGTGCGGAAATCAAAATTCACGGAGTTTTGGGAAAAATATCCCGAAGGCACCACAATAGTCTACGATAGAAGAGCCGTAATGAAGTGAATATGCGCTACCATATTCTGCGCGTCTGATTCCATCTGTTACGCCGGAAGGCGTTAAATTTTGATAACCCTGTACAAGCGAAGCGCAGTGCAGGGTGGTGCAGGGCAGTGCAGGGCAGATGGCTATCTCGCACCTTACCTTCGCACCTTGTCCCGCAGGCTCAAGCATATTCCAAAATACGTTTGGGCTCGGTGTTTAACTTGCGGTAGAGCTTCCGCGCAGATGACCTGAAAGGCGAGCGACCATGCACGGTAATCGTTTGAAACTGCATCTTTGCATTTTCATAATCGGCACACAAACCTCCTACACGGCTGATTTCGCGCGTATATTCATTGTCTGCATCCTGCTCATCCAACGCCCCATTTGCCGTTGCCTCGTTAATCAAATTGATTACATAAGCCAATGCCCTGTCATAATCTTCCCGATTCATTAACTCTACAGTGTTTTCAAATACTTTTTCCATATCCTATTTTTGTAAAACGTTTAAACAATCTATTTTGTCATATTCGGCATGAGTTCCTATAAAACAAACAGTTGCCCTACCACCTACAAACAAAACAAGAGCAACCAGCCTGTAATCATTTCCTTTAATATTGAAAACATACCGGTTTTTTCCCACATAATCAACACTTGGAAATAACTCTTTAAGTTCATTGTGATTTGCAACATCAGACAATTCCAATACGCCAATCCAACGTTCAATAGCGTTAAGCGAATCGGCGTGTTTCGTTGCAAATCTATCCAACAAGGCTTTATTTAATACTTTCATTATTCCCGTGTGTAATTTGATGCGACAAAGGTAAGACAAATATCTTTAATTTGCAAATTTACGGTGGGGCATCTACGGCGGGGCATCTAATGCACCCTAATATCCTTCACCAGCAACTGCAAAGAGGTTGCTCCGCCATAATTATTCTCCTCCACCGTGTAGCACACGTCGAAAGGCTGCCCCGACTTCACGATGCTGTATTTTTCACACATTCCGAAGGCTATTGCCGGCACGGGGGTGGGGGAGGAGTCGTCCGCGAGGTCTAATTTGATATGGTCGCAGTCTTTGCCCACCAGCTTGCTGTTGCCGGCATCGTGCACGGCGAGGGAGCAGAAAACGGGCTTTTGGTTGCCCTCTCCGTGGGGTTGCATCGCGTTCAAATCGGTCAACAGTTTGTCGGTGATTTCGTTGAGTTGCAGCACGAGGTCAATATCTAAGGTCTGCGTCATCTGTTCCTGAATCATATTTTTTTCGGCGTAGGCTTCCAGATTTTTTTTGAATGCTTCGAGGTTTTTCTCCTCAATCGTGATGCCCACGGCGGAGGTGTGTCCGCCGAAATTGACCAGAATGTCTGCCGTTGATTCCACCGCCGCGTAGAGGTCAAACCCCGTCACGGAGCGTGCAGAGCCGCAAATCATACCGTTAGATTCCGTCAGGATGATGGTCGGCTTATACAGTTTTTCTGCCAGCCGCGATGCCACAATGCCAATCACGCCCTTGTGCCACGAGGGTTCAAAAAGCACCACTATTTTGTCGGCAAAGCGTTCGGGGTGGGCTTCCAGCATTGTGTAGGCTTCTTCGGTCGTCTTTTTGTCTAATTCGCGCCGGTCGTCGTTGTATTGGTCGATGTTGGCACTTTTTTCTTTCGCCGTTTGCGCGTCTTTCGACAGCAGCAAATCGACCGTTTCCCTGCCGTTCATCATCCGTCCGGAGGCATTGATGCGCGGACCGATTTTGAAGATGATGTCGCCAATCGTTACCCGCCGCCCCGTTAAGCCGCACACGTCGATGATGCCGCGCAGCCCCTTGCTCGGATTTTGGCTGAGTTGCCGCAAGCCGAGCACCGTCATAACACGATTTTCGCCTGTCAGCGGCACGATGTCTGACGCGATGCTCACGGCGCACAAATCCAGCAGGTGGCGCACATGGCTCAATTCCATACCGTTGTTTTGCGCAAAGGCGTGCATCAGTTTAAAAGCCACGCCACAGCCCGACAGATGCGGATAGGGGTAGGTCGATTGCTCCAATTTGGCGTTCAGGATAGCCAATGCGGGCGGCAATTCATCGTCCGGCGTGTGGTGGTCGCAAATAATCACGTCGATGCCAAGCGTTTGGGCGTAAGCAATTGCGTCATTGGACTTTATGCCACAATCTACGGCAATAATCAGCGTCGCACCCTTCGCCTGCGCATAGTCAATGCCCTGCTTTGAAATCCCCGGCTCCTCGTCGGAGCGGTCGGGAATGTAGTAGTCCAACTGTGAAGCCACCGCGAATTGCACCAAAAACTTATACACAAGCGCGGTGGCAGTGGTGCCATCCACGTCATAATCCCCATAGATGAGAATTTTCTCTTTGTTGCCCAAGGCGTTTTCCAACCGCTCCACGGCAATCGCCATATCCGCATATCCAAACGGGTCGTGCAAATCTCGAAGACCGGGATACAAAAATTGCTGCACCTCCTCCTTCGTCGAAAACCCCCTCTGCGCCAGCAAAAGGCAGACCGCCGGATGCAACCGAAAATCTGTGGCAAATTGCTGCTGCCTAAGTAGTTGTTCGGGTGTAGGAGAGTGATAATTCCATTTTTCTGACATTTATATTATCTTTATTTTTGCTGCAAAGGTAATATTTTCTTTTGAATATTTGCACAATTGAAATAAATATTGTACTTTTGCAGAAAATTAGCGCAACCGCCATTACAGCAACCGCCATTACAGCAACCGTGGTTGCGCTAATTAAAATACAATTTGTAAAACGCTTATTTTTAATTAGTTATGAAGTTTTATGACAGAGAAAGTGAAACAGCTACTTTGATAAAATTTGAAGAAATCGCTCAAAGTTCTGCTCAAATGACAATGCTTTTGGGACGACGAAGGGTTGGCAAAACCACTTTGGTGAAAAATGCTTTTGCCGCGAACACGGCACTCTATTTTTTTGTTGCAAAGAAGAATGAAGCGCTTCTGTGTGATGAGTTTACTCGTGAAACAGAGGAAAAACTTGGTGTTTCGCTCGGCCGTTTTCAGAGTTTTGCTTCGCTTTTCAAAGCATTGATGGGCGTGTCGCAGACGCGAAATTTTACGCTGCTCGTGGATGAATTTCAAGAGTTTGCCAATATAAATCCTTCCGTTTTCAGTGATATTCAGAACATTTGGGACACCTACAAAGACAATAGCAAAATAAACATTGTTTTTTGCGGCTCCATTTATTCGATGATGAAGCGGATTTTTGAAAACAGCAAAGAGCCACTTTTCGGGCGTTTGACGGCAAAAATTATGCTAAAACCATTTGACATACAAACCATTAAGCAAATCCTTCGGGAGATGCATCCCAACTATACAAGCGAGGATTTGCTGGCATTCTATATGGTAACGGGCGGAGTTGCCAAATATATTGAGCAACTTGTTCAAAACAAGGCATTTACAAAAAAGAAGATATTTGATACGATTTTCAGCGAAGGCTCGTTTTTCCTCGACGAAGGTCGGGCGGTTTTGATAGATGAATTTGGCAGGGATTATGGCAACTATTTTTCCATTTTGTCGCTTATTGCTTCATCAAAAACCGACAGGGGCGATATGGAAAGCACGTTGCAGATTGCCGTGGGGGGCTTTTTGGATAAATTGGAAAAAGATTACGGGCTTGTTACGCGCAACCGTCCTTTTGGGGCGAAAGAGGGCAGTCGATTTAACAAATATTCGATTGAGGACAATTTTTTGAATTTTTGGTTTCGGTTTATCTACAAATATCGCAGTGCGGTGGAAATTGGAAATTTGGATTATGTCCGCAACATCGTTGAGCGCGATTACGAAACATACAGCGGACTGATTTTGGAAAAATATTTTCGGACGCAACTCATTGAAACAAAGCAATTTTCAGCGATTGGCAGTTATTGGAACAGGCGGGGCGAGAACGAAATAGATATTATCGCCGAAAATGAATTGGAAAAGCGGCTCGTTTTTTATGAAGTGAAACGAAACGAAAAACGCATAAATCTGTCTGTTTTAGAGCGAAAAGCAAGCGAAATTGTCAAAAAATATCCTAATTTTACGGTTGAATATAAAAAATTATCGTTAGAACAGATGTAAGTCGTCGCTTTGTATGAAAATATTTTGTAATTTTGTCGCGAAATACAAATATGTGATGGAAAAGTTTATAACATTAACGAGCACAATAGTGCCTCTGCCTGTCGAGAACGTCGATACAGACCAGATTATTCCGGCGCGATTTCTGAAAGCCACCTCCAAGGAGGGCTTTGGCGACAATCTGTTTCGCGATTGGCGGTATGACAAAAATAATCAGCCGATTGCCGATTTTGTGCTGAACAACCCCACCTACAAAGGCTCTATTCTGGTGGGCGGGAAGAATTTCGGCAGTGGTTCGAGCCGCGAACACGCTGCGTGGGCTATTGGAGGCTATGGTTTTAAGGTTGTTGTGTCAAGTTTTTTTGCCGACATCTTTAAGAATAATGCGATGAACAACTTTGTGTTGCCCGTCGTGGTGTCGGATGCTTTTCTGGCGGAAATTTTCGCGAGTGTCGCCAACGACCCCACAATGACGCTGACGGTTGATTTGCAAAATCAAAAAATCACCAACAATGCCACCGCCCGCGCCGAATCGTTTGCCATCAACGGCTGCAAAGGTGTTCCCAATGGCTAAATCATAGTCGTTGTGGGCGTGATAATCGAAATGCAGACGGGGGTATTTCTCCACAATTTGTCGGCAAAATTCACCCGTACTGATGGGGTTCAAAATCC
>BNTT01000066.1 GCA_025996815.1 Bacteroidia bacterium | reverse complement strand
TGTCAACAGCAAGGAGTTTTATAAAAAAGATTATATTCGTCCTGCAAAACAAGTGGCAGCTTAAAAAAAGTTAAATTAATGAATTTTTTTATGATTTTATTTGGAAGTTAACATAGAATTCGGCACACAACACCAATATCAAAAGAAACGTTAAAGAAACAGTTAAAAAACCCCAATTTTTACCGAAATTTCACCGAAAATCAAGATTTTCCGACATTTTTTGGGGAGGGACCTCCTCCATACCTCCTCCATACCAAGTTCGTACCAAAGTCGTACCAAGCTCGTACCAAACTCGCTCTCGCCCCGTATGTTAATTTTCACACACAAAGGCATAAAAATATACTTAATAAAATCCCGCATCCCTGCTACACCAAACATCGCGGTGCCGAAAATCATTTTGTTTGGGCTTTTTACCCAATCTTTGAGCGGGGTTTCAACTATTTTTTGTTACTTTGCACCCAAAATAAAATTCATTATGAAAACAAAAAGATTATCAATTAGGATTGAAAAGACGGCGAAGGCTGTCTTCGCGCTGTGCGCAGGGACTATTTTAGTGTTAAGTTTCGGCTGCAGTTCCGACGAGCCGATAGTGAAAAACGATGAGCAGCCGGGGGAAAACAACACGCCGGCATACAGCATCGGCGGAACGATTACGAAATCCGATGGCGGCGCGGCTTCCGGCGCATCCGTGCAACTTCAAAATGCTACCGGCAGCAATATCGGACAAACTGCCACCGATGCGGCGGGGGCGTACACCTTTTCGGGCATTCCGGCGGGTGAGTACAAAATTGTTGTAACCTTTAATGGTTATGAAACGGAAACCATTGCCGACTTTCAGTTAAACGGCAACGTGAGCGGTAAAGATGCTGTTTTGCAGAAAATCGTTGTGCCGACTTACGCGATTAGCGGTGTGGCAAGTCTGTCGGGCGGTGGCACGGCGGCGGGCGCATCCGTGCAAATCCGCAAGGCGAGCGACAATACCGGCGTTGGGCAGGCTGCAACGACCGATGCCAACGGTGCATATACGCTCACCGATATTCCCGCAGGCACATACAACATCATCTTTACGCTTGACGGATACGAAACGGGAGTACTTACCGATGTCGCGGTTAATAACGCCAATCTTACGGTGCCAAATCTTACGTTGCAGCCCATTACGATAAGCGGCAGTGCCATAACTATTGTTTATGCCGGTAATGAGGCAACTGTCCGCAATCTTCCAACGGGTGGCAGCGTTACAGCGGAAATAAGCGGCGCGGACGTTACGATTGCGTCCTCTGCAACGGGAGTGGTTGAGTTTGATATTTCCGGCGCAACATCCAACGGCTCGCTCAAAATTCAAAACAATGCAATCAATCCCAACACGCTCCGTCTGACGTTGAATAGCGCGGTAATCGCCTCTGCATCGAAACTTCCGCCCATTCAGATTACGAAAAACGAGGGCGCGACCATTGTCGAACTGAAAGGAAACAGCATCCTGTCCGACCATGCGACTAACGAAGAGAACGCCACGCTCATCAGCAAAAGCGGCTCGCTCGAATTTGAGGGCTATGGCAAACTCCGCATCAGCGGCGTGGCGAAACACGCCATTGCAAGCAGCAAAAAGAGCATTACGGTGCGTGACGGCGATATTACCGTTCAATCGGCGGCGTCCGATGGCTTCCACGCCGAAGTTGGATTTTTGCAGTCAGGCGGCTCGCTGAATATTTCCGCTTCGGGCGATGGCATTGATGCCGGCACGGGCACGGCGGTTATTAGCGGCGGCAATATCAATATTACATCCACCGCAGAGGATGTGAAAGGCATCAAAGGCGACGCGGGCGTAACGGTGAACGGCGGCACCGTCACGATAAAGGAGTCCGGTGCGCAGTCAAAAGGCATCAGCAGCAAGGCAGATGTAGCCATAAACGGCGGAAATATCTCAATAGAAACCTCCGGCGCAACCTTCCTCGAACCAATCGGCAGCGGCTTCGACCCGTCCTATTGCACGGCTATCAAAGCCGACGGCACCATCACCGTCAGTAGCGGCACCATCACCATCAACAGCCTCAAAGCAGCCAACGGCGGCAAGGGTATGTCGGCAGATGGCGATATTACCATCACAGGCGGCGAAATCAACATCGCAACAGCAGGCGATGGCGCAGTTTACACCACCGAAACGGGCGCAAAAGATTCCTATTCGGCGGCTTGCATCAAAAGCGATGCCAACATATCGCTCTTGGGCGGCACCATCACCGTCAGCAGTTCGGGCACTGCCGGCAAAGGCATTTCGGCTGACGGCACAATGACTATCGGCAGGGAGGGCGCAAGCAACAGTGCGCTCACTATCACGGCAAGAACCTCCGGCGCAAAGTTTACCGTTACAGGCACAACAAGCGGCGGCGGTCGCCCCGGACAAGGCGGCGGAATGAATAACGGCAATTATGCCAATCCCAAAGTCATCAAAAGCGAGGGCAATATGACGGTCAATAGCGGCACACTTCGCCTGACCGGCACAACAGACGGCGGCGAAGGGCTGGAAAGCAAAGCAACCCTGACCGTCAACGGCGGCAACATCGAAGTCAGCACCGTTGACGATTGCCTGAACGCGACAAAACACATCCAAATCAACGGCGGAAGCCTCTACTGCAAAGCAACGGGCAACGACGGCATCGACAGCAACGGCACCATTACAATTACAGGCGGAACGATTATTTCGCAAGCCTTAGAAGAAGGTCTCGACTGCGACAACAACACCTTCTTAATCAAAGGCGGAACGGTTATCGGTGTCGGTTCGCAATCTATGGGCAGTCCTTCAACCACTTCAACACAAGGATTTATCACGCTGACATCGGTGCCCGCATCCACGCAACTTGGCGTTAAGAATGCGGCAGGCGAATGGGTTTTGCTCTATCAAGTTCCGGCAACCACAGGCGGAAGAAGCGGCTTTGTATTGCTACTTTCAACGGCACAATTTGCAAAAGGCACGTCCTACTCACTTTATAGCGGCGGCACAATCACCGGTGGCACCACCGTGAACGGCTACAACCTTGGCGGCAGCTATTCCGGCGGCACAAGTCAATCATTTACAGTGAAATAGAGGCACTATGTTACAGGTTTCAAAAGAGAAGGCAATTTTGATTTTCGCGCATTCAGTTGGGTGGATTATCTTTATTGCCTCTCCGATTATCAACGATACGAATATGTTGGCGGCGATTTCGCGGCATCCGGGGGTTTTTATTGTGAGTAATCTGTTTTTGCTCGCCTATTTTTATCTGAATCTGAATGTGTTTGTCCCCCACTTTTTGTCGAAGAAGAAAATCCTCGCTTTCATCGGAATCACGCTCGGCGGTCTGCTGCTTTATTTCGTGATTATGCGGCTTGTGCCCCAACATTTCTTCGCCGAGATGCCGCATCACCGACCGGATATGCCGTTTCATCGACCGGATATGCCGCCTCACCACCGACCGGAGCCATTTTCGAGGGGTGATATGATGCAGCAGTTGAAACTATACACCCGCCTGACGCAATTTCTTATCGTATTCACCATCAGCAGCGGTCTGAAAGTACTCACGCAATGGTACGACGAAAAGCGGCGGCTCACGGAATTGGAAAATTCCAAGGTGGAAGCCGAACTGTCGTTTCTCAAATCGCAAATTCACCCGCATTTTTTGTTCAACAGCCTCAACAGCATTTACTATCTGGCTCTCAGCAAGGACGATAAAGCTCCCCAAGCCATCCTGTCGCTGTCCGATTTTCTGCGATTCGTAACCATCGAGAGTGATAAAAATCTTATCCCGCTGGAAAAGGAAATCAAAATGCTCAACGAATATCTGAATCTTCAAAGTCTGCGCGCCTCCGAAAAGTTTGATTTACAGGTGAATATGAAGGGCGATTTCAGTTTTTGGAAGATTATGCCGCTGGTGTTTATCCCCTTTGTGGAAAATGCGTTCAAATACGGGATAAGTGCCCACGTCGATTGCTTCATCCACCTGAACATCGAAATGGCGGATGGCACGTTGGAATTTACCATCGAAAACGCCATCTTTCAGGGACAAAAAGACATTATGAGTTCGTCGGGCATCGGCTTGGAAAACATCAAAAAACGGCTGGAACTTGCCTATCCCGACCGCCACACGCTGGCGATTGAAAGCGACAGACAGACCTATAGTGTTCATCTCAAAATAAATTTAGCCTCATGATACGTTGCATTGCCATTGATGACGAGCCGCTGGCGTTGAAACTGCTGACCCAATATTGCAGTCAAGTGCCGTCGCTCAACCTGCTCGGAGCCTATAGCGACTCGGTGGAGGGCTTGTGCTACATCAAAAATATGGAGCCTGATTTGATTTTTCTGGACATTCAGATGCCGGATTTGTCCGGCATACAAATAGCCAAGTCGCTGAACAAAAAGCCATTAGTCATCTTCACCACGGCTTATGAGCAATACGCCATCGCCGGCTTTGAATTGGACGTGGTAGATTATCTCCTAAAACCGTTTGATTTTGAGCGTTTTCTGAAAGCCTACACCAAAGCGGAAGAGCGACTCCGCTCCGCCTCAATTCAGGCGACACCGCAACAAACCGCGCCCGATGAAATCCTGTCGTTCAAATGCCGCTACCAAACCGTGCAACTACCACTCAACACCATCCTTTACATCGAGGCGTGCGACAACTACATCAAAATCATAACCCCGGAAGCAACCTACATGCCCGCAATGAGCATGAAAAGCATACAAAAACTACTCCCCGCCCCCCGCTTCATCCGCGTCCACAACTCCTACATCATCCCCATCCAAAGAATAAAATCGTTCAATCGCGAAAAAGTGACCACAGATAAAATCCAAATCCCAATCGGCAGGGCTTATAGCCGTGATTTCTTTCAAAAAATGAACGTGCCGATATGAAAAAAAGCCTGATATTATGCCTGTTTATGGTCTTTGCGACTGTTGTGGAGGGGTTTTCGCAGACGAGCGATACGCTTTTGGTCAAGGAGAACTATTTTGGGGCTCCGCTGTTGAAGGTGTTGAATGATTTTGAGGTGAAATATGGGATGCACCTGAAATATGATTCTGCTTTGATTGCCAATTACACATTCGACCGGCTGTATCTGGGTGCGCCGCCTCAGGTTGCCTTTGACGGCATTTTTCGGGAAATCAAAGATATTGCTTATTATACCGATGACAACGGCGTTTATTGCATCGTTTTGACTAAAAATTTGCCCAAAAATCGGACGAAACTTGAAAATAAGCGTTATCAGGGGGATGCCGAGCACCGGAATTTGACGGTTACCGGACGCATCAAAGACCAGACCAACGGCGAGCCGCTGCCCTTCGCCACGGTCTATGTGGACGGCACAACTATCGCCGCAAGCACCAATACGGACGGCTATTTCACGCTCTACAACGTGCCGACAGACAAGGAAACGCTGGTGTTCAAATACTTGGGCTACGAAACGCAGTATTTTTATCTCTCGCCGGAAGTCAATCTCGGCAATTTGTTTGTGGAACTGCTGCCGGCGAGCAATATATTGGACGAAGTAGTCATTGTGACGGAGCGGGAAGACGTTTTGAAAATCCCGGAACTGTCCATCGGCGTCATCCAAACCACCGCTGCCAAAATAGCCGATTTGCCCGCTCTGGGCGAAAAAGACCTCTTCCGCACGTTCCAACTGATGCCGGGCATTTCGGGCAGCAACGAGTCTTCGGCGGGCTTGTATGTGCGCGGAGGCACGCCCGACCAAAATCTGGTTTTGTACGACGGCTTCACCATCTATCATCAGGAGCACCTGATGGGCGTGTTCAGCGCGTTCAACACCAATGCCATCAAGGATGTGCAGTTGCACAAGGGCGGTTTCGATGCCAAATATGGCGGGCGGCTGTCGAGCGTGATGGAAATTGTCGGGAAAACGGGCAACGACAAGCAGTTCAATCTGGGCGGCGATGTCGGCTTTCTGGGCTTCAATGCGTTTATGGAGGTGCCGTTCAAAAACGAAAAAGGCTCGTTTTTCGTTGCCGGACGCCGCTCGTTTCAGAGTTTTATGTACGACAAATTCACCGACGTTTATTCCAATTCTTCGACCACCGGAATGACGGGCGGAGGCGGTCCGGGCGGCGGATTCAGTCAGCGCAATCAGGAAAAACCGAACTCCTATTTCTACGACCTCAACGCCAAACTCACCTACAACCCGACGAAAAAAGACATCGTGTCGCTCAGTTTTTTCAACGGCGAAGACGACTTGGACAATTCGCGCGACGGTTTCGGCAACTCGTTTATGAGCGGCAGCATCACCGACAAGACCGACTGGGGCAATGTAGGAGGCAGTTTGAAATGGTCAAGAAATTGGAACAACCGCTTCTATTCCAATCTGTTAGCATCTTTTTCCAACTACTACAGCCTGCGCGACAGGCAAAACAACTCCACCGAGAGCAGCAGCACCAACTCCTCGCGAGCCGTAGCGGTGATGTTTGACCAAAACACCGGCGAAAGCAACAATCTGTGGGACTATTCCGTGAAATTTGACAACGAATATAAAATCAGCCGCACGAACAAGTTGGAATTTGGCATCAATTATTCAAAATACAAGGTGGACTACCGCTATTCACGCAGCGATTCGGTGGACATCCTGAATATGAAAAATCAGGGCAATCTGGTGTCGGCATACGTGCAGGACAAGTGGACGCTGGACAACGACCTGACCATTCATCCGGGCATTCGCCTCTCGTATTACGATGTTACTGCGCGTCCGTATTTTGAGCCGCGCTTTCAAACGTTTTACAAAGTCGATAAGCAAATCAACCTGAAAGCCTCTGTCGGCTATTATTACCAATTTGTGAACCGCATCGTGCGCGAAGATATTTCCGCCGGCAGTCGCGATATTTGGCTCTTGTCGGACGACAAGGGCATCCCCGTGAGCAGTGCCACGCACTTTGTGGTGGGCGGAAGCTACGAAACAGGCGGCTACCTGTTCGACGTGGAGGCGTATTACAAAAAATTGCACAACCTGAGCGAATACACCCTGCGGTTTGCGCCCTCATTCATCGACAACACGTCGTATCAGCAGTTTTTCTACAACGGAAAAGGCTATTCGCGCGGCATCGATTTTTTGTTGCAAAAGAAATACGGCAAACTAACCGGCTGGCTGGGTTACACGCTGGGCGAAAGCCGCTACAGTTTTCCGGTTTATGGCGACGGCTATTTCCCTGCCAATCAGGATGTTACAAACGAATTTAAGGTGGTGGCGACGTATAAACCCCTGCGCGACCTCACGTGCACCGCCTCGTGGATTTTCGCAACGGGAAAGCCCTACACGGCACCGATTGGGGCATACACGCTCAACGTGCCCAACGGCGGAAATATGAGTTTCATCGTCGCCGATGCCAAAAACAACGCCCGCTACCCCGATTACCATCGTATGGACTTGCTGCTCAAATACGATTTGTCGTTCATCAAGTCCGTAAAATCAAGCCTGAGCCTGTCGCTATTCAATGTTTACGACCACACCAACGTCTGGTATCGCGAATATGCCTACGACAACATCGCCGGAGTGGTGGAAACCAACATCAATCTGCTGGGCTTCACGCCGAATATCACGCTGAGTTTTCAACTGAGATGAAATTCCGGAGCGGGGCTGTTACTTTTCGGTATCGTAACTGACCGTAATTTGATGCGTTTGCCATGAAAAAAGCCTTCGAATAAAAACATAAAAAAAGTTTACAATCCCGTTTTCGCGGCTTTCAGAGGTTAAACTTTGTTAAAAATGCGGGATTTCTCGAAAAACCTGCTGAAAAAGGATGTTTTATAACATATTTATGCTTACCTTTGCACTGTGTTTTTCATGGTATTAGATTTAAGGTTAACAATGAGATTGAGGTTGTCGTGAGACAACCTATTCTTTTTTTAAATAAAAAGCGTACCTTTGTACCCCACAAAAAAGAGACAATGGCAGAAACAAATATTCAAGTACACGGCGCACGGGTCAATAATCTGAAGAATATTGACATCGAAATTCCGCGCAACAAACTGATTGTCGTGACGGGTTTGTCCGGCTCCGGCAAGTCGTCGCTCGCGTTCGACACCCTCTACGCCGAAGGACAGCGGCGGTATGTCGAAAGCCTCTCGTCCTACGCGCGTATGTTCCTCGGGCGGATGAAAAAGCCCGAAACGGACTTCATCAAGGGCATCCCGCCCGCCATCGCGATTGAGCAGAAGGTGAACACGCGCAATTCGCGCTCGACGGTGGGCACTTCCACTGAACTCTACGACTACCTGCGGATGCTTTTCGCGCGGGTTGGCAAGACCGTTTCGCCCGTTTCCGGCGACGTGGTGCAGAAGCATCAGGTGGGCGATGTGATAAAAGCGATGCAGAGCGAGCCGGAGGGCACGCGGGTGGCGTTGATGACGCGGATAGCCCCGACTGCCGACAGCACTCTGACCGAACAGTTGGCGACGTACCTCAAAGAGGGGCTTTCGCGCGTTGAAATTGATGGAGAAACGCTTAGTATTGAGGAGGTTATTAAAAACGGGGGGATTGCGGGTCAAGCCCGCAATGACATGTTTTTGTTAATCGACCGCATCACCGCCTCCAAGGAGCCGGCTGTTGCCAATCGCTTCGCCGATTCGGTGGGCACGGCTTTTTTTGAGGGGCAGGGGCAATGTCTGCTGAAGGTTTACACCGAAAAGGGCGTTGTCGTGCGCGAATTTTCCAATAAATATGAGGCAGACGGCATTGTGTTTGAGGAGCCGAGCGACCTGATGTTTAATTTCAACAGCCCTGTGGGGGCTTGTTCCACGTGCGAAGGCTTCGGTCGGGCGGTGGGCATTGCGGAGGAGTTGGTGATTCCCAACCCCACGCTGTCGGTGTTTGAGGATGCCGTCACCTGCTGGAAGAGTGAGGTGATGAGCGAGTGGAAAAAGGAGTTTATCCGCGTGGCAGGAAAGCAGAATTTCCCGATTCATCGCGCCTATTCCGAACTCACGCAAGCGCAAAAAGACCTGCTGTGGCACGGCAACAAGCAGGTGGCGGGCATCAATGCGTTTTTCCGGTTTGTGGAAGAAAATCAATACAAGATACAATTTCGGGTGATGCTGGCGCGCTATCGGGGCAAAACCACCTGCCCAACCTGTGGCGGCACGCGCCTGAAACAGCCCGCTCTCTACGTGAAAGTGGGCGGCAAAAATATCTCCGAACTGGTCGTGCAGCCCATCAGCACACTGAAAACGTGGTTTGCAGACCTGAAATTAGACAATCAGGATGCCCAAATTGCCAAACGGCTACTGACGGAAATCAACAACCGCCTGCAATTCTTGAACGATGTGGGGCTGGGCTATCTAACGCTCGACCGCCTGTCGTCCACATTGTCGGGCGGCGAAAGTCAGCGCATCAACCTCGCCACCTCGCTGGGGAGCAGTCTGGTGGGGTCGCTGTATATCCTCGACGAGCCGAGTATCGGGCTGCACTCACGCGATACGGGGCTGCTAATCAAAGTGTTGCGACAACTGCAATCCCTTGGCAACACGGTGGTGGTGGTGGAGCACGACGAAGAAATTATGCGGGCGGCGGATTATATCATAGACATTGGTCCCGATGCCGGACAGTTGGGCGGCGAGGTGGTTTTTCAGGGCGTGCCCCAACAATTGGATGCTGCAACTAACAGTCATACAGCCGATTATCTCACCGGCAAGGCGCGAATAGACGTGCCGAAACACCGCCGCAAGTGGAACAATTCCATTTATATTGAGGGTGCGCGCGAACATAATTTGAAGAATGTGAATGTGCATTTTCCGCTCAATGTGATGACGGTGGTAACCGGCGTGAGCGGCTCGGGCAAGTCATCGCTCGTGCGCGATGTGCTCTACAAGGCATTGAAACAGCATTTTGACGGACACAAGACACTTGCGATGGCAGCCACTGCACTTTCGGGCGATTTGATGCTGCTGCGCGGGGTGGAATTTGTTGACCAAAACCCGATTGGTCGCTCATCGCGCTCTAATGCAGTGTCTTACATCAAGGCTTACGACGAAATCCGCAAACTTTTTGCCGACCTGCCGCTCGCCAAACAACTGAATTTCTCCCCCGCCTTTTTCTCGTTCAACACCGACGGCGGTCGCTGCGAGGAGTGCAAGGGCGACGGCACCATCACGGTGGAGATGCAATTTATGGCAGACGTGGTGCTCGAATGCGAGGCGTGCCACGGTCAGCGATTCAAAAAAGACGTTCTGGAAGTCAAATACCACGACAAAAATATCTACGACGTGCTCGAAATGACTGTCGATGAGGCAGTTGCATTCTTCTCCGCAACGTGCGAACAATCGCCCACCACCCGCAAAATCGCCAAAAAACTCAAGACACTGCAAGACGTGGGTTTGGGCTACGTGAAACTCGGACAGAGTTCGTCCACCCTCTCCGGCGGCGAAAATCAGCGCGTGAAATTGGCATTCCACCTCAGCGAAGAAAAGGCGCAACCCACCCTCTTCATCTTCGATGAACCAACGACAGGACTGCATTTTCACGACATAAAAACGCTGATGCGCGCCTTCGATGCCCTGATTGAGCGCGGGCACACCATCGTGGTGATTGAGCACAATCTCGATGTGATAAAAATGGCTGACTATGTGATTGACCTTGGTCCCGTGGGGGGAGAATTGGGCGGACATCTTGTGGCGGTTGGCACGCCGGAAGAGGTTGTGGGCAATAAAAAGTCTGTTACGGCTCCTTTTTTGAAAGAAAAATTGGCGTAATCCGAAAAAAAATCATTATCTTTGCATCCGAATAAAAACACTTTACATCATGGATAAAATTATTTGCTCTCAATGCGGCGCAGAAAGCAAAGCGCACAACAAGTATTGCACTGCCTGCGGCTATGAATTGCCGAACGTGCAGGCAGCGGTGGCGGAAACGGCATCGGACAATTACGCGCTGGAATTTCACGGCACAGGCAGTGAATATTTCGGTATTGTCATCGTCAATTGGTTGTTAACTATTTGCACCTTAGGCATTTACTACCCTTGGGCAAGAGCACGAACACGAAAATATATGTACGGCTCCACTTCTTTTGCCGGCGACCGGTTTGCTTTTCACGGCACAGGCAAAGAAATGTTTATCGGGATGCTGAAATTGTATGCCCTGATTTTTGTTTTCTTCTTCATAGTTGGCTTGTTTACGGCTCTGAAACATCCCTATGTGGGCATCATTATTTTGTATTTAGGGATATTTGCTTTGATGCCTTTAGCCATCCACGGGGCTTACCGCTATCGTATGTCGCGGACTTCGTGGCGGGGCATTCGCTTTGGCTATCGCGGCAACCGGAACGAATTTTTGTGGAAATGCCTCAAATGGATAGGTCTCACCGTGATTACTTTCGGCATTTATAATGCGTGGATGACCATCAATATGCGCAAATACCTGATTGGGAATATCCGTATGGGCGATGTGGAAGCGAAATATAATGGCGATGGCTATGATTTTTTCTGGCTCTGTTTGAAAGGCTATTTCCTGACAATTATCACTTTGGGTATTTACAGTTTTTGGTGGTATCGCGATTTATTCGACTATTATATTGATGGAATAACACTCCAAAAAGGCGACCGGTGCATTCGGTTTTCCTCAACGGCAACTGCCGGAAAAGTGTTCAATTTGGCAGTGGGCAATTTCCTCATCGTCGTTCTGACCTTGGGCATTGGCTTTGCCTGGGCGGAAATACGCCAAATGAGATTTCTCCTCAACAACATTCATCTGGAAGGCGATATTGATTTATTGACTTTGCAGCAAACCGAAGATAATTACAGCGATGCCACAGGCGCCGATGCCGCCGACTTCTTCGATTTTGATTTATTTTGATGGAAATCTTCAACGGGGTCTTTTTTGACGGCAAAACGTCCACGCCGCAACCGGCGGAAATAGCACTCGCCGAGCGTTTGAACGAAATAGCATTCACAACGCCGGAGGGACAAATCGCCTGGCGTTATGATGAGATTGGTGTGGAAATTTTTGGCAAATTAGTCGAAATTCGCCCCAAAAACGACCCGATGTGTTTGTTGAAAATAGAAGATGCCGCATTCAAACGTGCATTCCTAAGCCATCTGAAGCAGAAAAACCATCTGAGTTGGTATCACAGGATGGTGGAATGGGGATTTAAAATCCACGTGGCTCTTGCGGCAGGCATCGTGGGATTGATTGCGCTCAGCTATTTTGTGGTCTTGCCCTATATTGCCGAAAAAGCGGTTGTGCTGATTCCCGAACAATTCGATTCTTACCTCGGCGACACGTTTATCACCAATTTCCTGCTCAAAAATGCGGAAGACCACGACCGGTCGGTGCTGCTGAACAAATTTGCCGAAGAAATGCAACTGAACAATACGAAAGACTTGCATTTTTGGGTAGTAAACGCGCCCACCGTCAACGCATTTGCCCTTCCGGACGGCAATATCGTGGTTTATACCGGACTTTTAGACCAATTGCAAAATTACGACGAACTTGCCGGACTGCTTGGGCACGAAGTTTCGCACATCAACGGGCGACATTCGGTCAAAATGCTCTGCCGCAATTTGGCAGGCTACCTCCTCATATCCATCGTATTCACAGACGTGAATGGCATCATGGCAGTCATCGCCGAAAATGCCCAAAACCTGCACAGCCTGTCGTATTCGCGCAAATTTGAACAGGAAGCAGACGAACACGGCACCACTCTGATGCTCCAAAACAATATCAACCCAACCGGAATGTTGCGCCTCTTCGACCGCTTGCAGGAAAAAGAGGGCAACACACTGAGCCACATCCCCGAATTGATTTTAGACCACCCCTCAACAGATAATCGAGCAAAAAACATTGGCAAAATGATAGAAAAATCCGCTTATACCGAGATTCCCCATGCGCGTATGCAGGATTTGTTTAATCAATTGGTTGCCAAATGATTGGCACAAGCCCGGCAATCGTGAAACTTGTGGCGTAGCGCGGAAGCTACACCGAACGAGGCGACGGCGCAAAATGTGAAGACATAATCTGTAACTGACCCTCTAATCTGATTGCCATACGCCGGTTTGTTTATTTGCTGCGTGTCAGTTCAATGTGGCACACCGGCAGGATGTTCAGTTTAAAACTCCCGTCCACATTGGAGGTTACATATCCTTTTTCATTCTTTGTCTTTATGTTTTTAAATTTTTAGTATTATTTATCTAGCATCTATCTCTACTTGCACAGCTTTCACTTGGGCAGGAGTTAACGCCACATCCCAAAGCGCTAACTCGGCTACATCCCAATCAGTTTCATGCTCCGGTCTACCGGCAAGGAATAAAAAGGTTGCTTCAAGGGCTCCTCGGGCATCTGGATCATCATAATTTCCGGCATAGTAGTATTCGCCATCTATGAACACTTTAACACTAGGCACTTGACCATTATCTAATGGATTATTTCCACCATTCCTAGGACCATTTGTTATACCAAGATTAATCGACACGACTAAATTATGCCAGACATCCGGCACTACTATATTCTCCTTACTCGGGTCAAGGGCAACCGCATCAAAATTTCTCTAAAAAGGCTTACCTTTGCACCTCCATGGAACATAGCATAGATTATTACATGGCGGGGGTAGAAGACCCTCGCGTGCAGGGACGTTGCTTGCACTTGTTGTTGGACATTTTGGTAACCGCAGTGTGCACCTATTTGACCGGCGGTGTTGATTATCAGGACATGCATTTGTTTGCTAAGGAGCGGGGGCATCTGTTGCCGGAGATATTACGACTGCCCCATGGCGCACCATCTCCGGATACTTTTGAACGGGTTTTTAGACTCATCAAGCCCACAGCAATGCAAACTTGTTTGGAAACTTACGGTAAAGAAATCTTAAGTGTGCTGGCAGAAAAACAAATCGTGTTGGATGGTAAAAAACTGAAAGGAGTTTCGCCCACCAGCAAGGGCAACAGCGGTCGTGTCCATAGATGCCATCGGGACACAAACGAAGATAGCCGAAAAAATAGTAGCCAAAGGAGGGCACTATTTTCTTTCGGTCAAAGGCAACCAGCAAGGTTTATTAGACGACTTAGAGTATGCTTTCAAATGCAAAAGAGGGAGCTGTTTTCAGGGCGACATCTGACCATGGTCGCATAGAAACACGTAAATGTAGTATTTTACCGGCAAAAGATTTTCTGTTGGAAGAAAATTTATCGGCATGGAAAGATGTTTTCACGTTAGTCAAAATAGAGGCAAGTCGAAAAATAAAGGGCGAATTACATCAAGAAATGCGCTATTATATCAGTGACGAACAGATATCTAACCCTTCGTATTACAATGCTTTAGCAAGAGGACATTGGGGCATTGAGAATCACTTGCACTGGCATTTGGATGTAACTTTCAAGGAAGATGCTTGTCGGGCAAGAACGGGATATGCGCCCCAGAATCTGTCGACCGTGCGAAAATTTGCCTTGCAGATACTCTCCATCACAGACAGGCATAGTTTGAAAAAAAGACAGTATAAGGCAGCCTTGGATATTGGCTATTTGAAAAAAATCCTTAAAATTTGATGCGGTTGCCCTGAAAGCCCATCATAAAAAAGTAGAAACGTAGCATACCGCGTTTCTACATAGTCTGTTGCCGTTGTTGGGAAAAATTACAGCGGAAGCACCAGGCGGAAGCCTATCCCATCGGTGTAAGTGTCGGGGGGAACCTGGAGACGAAGCGACAGGTGGCAATCCGTTTCAAAGGTGCCCCAGTGACCACCACGAAGCACACGCTCCGACCCGGATGCAGCACCTTTTGGGTTGGTCTGCGCACTGCTGCTATACTCACCATACCAATCACTGCACCATTCCCACACATTTCCGCTCATATCATAAATGCCTAACTCGTTCGGCTTTTTTTTTGCCTACATCAGTGACAAAGCCAACACTGTTGTCTTTATACCAAGCCACGTCATTAAGCGCATCACTACCACTATATTTATGGTTCTACTGGGAATTGTGTGGAAAGTAGTAATTTTGCGGCATGGAAAAATATACGGGAAGTCAGATATTAGAGAAGATACTTTTGCCTGTGAATACAGCATGGGAAGTATCGGGAGTTGTCACCG
>BNTT01000065.1 GCA_025996815.1 Bacteroidia bacterium | reverse complement strand
GCCGAAAAAGAAAAATATTATGAATGTGTGCACAAAAAATAGTGGAAGTTTAACAAAGTTTAACTGCCAAATGTTTGGTGGTTTGGATTATTTTGTTAAACACACACACACACAAGGTTTAAACCTCTCGCGCGGAATATAATCATTTTTTTTCAAATAAAAAAGCAAATGCTGTCTTCAAAAAAAGGCGGCTTTTGTTGCGTTGTCATTGCGGGCTTGACCCGTAATCCCATCAATAATCGGAAATTTTTCAATAATATATACAATTTAAATTTTTTAGAGTGATGAAAAAAATGATGATTTTGGCTGCTACGGCAGCGTTCGCAGGCACGATGATGACGGGCTGCGGGAGTAGTAAACAATTTGACCCTCGTGGCACAGCCATCATCGAGGACAAGTGTGAGGCGATGGCAAATGCAGAAACTAACGGTCTTCGGGCAACGGCGCAGGCAACAAGCGGCGACCAACAGTTTGCCAAAGACCAAGCCGTTGCGCTGGCGCGAAACGAATTGGCAGGCTCTATGCGAGCCGGACTGCTCAGTGCGCTCAACGTGTATAACGATGAGATGCGCACAAGCGATGTGGAAGGCGAATTGCTACGCTCTGCGGGGCAAGACGTGAGCCAATTTGTGTCGGAAGTGGTGCGTGGCTCAAAGGTAATCTGCTCGTCGCCGTATCACAAACAGGTAAAAAACCCCAAAACAAAAAAGGAGAAGGGTGTCTATACCGTTGTTGTTTGCGTGGAACTGAGCGACCAATCACAGACACTTTACGACAAACTACGCTCCAAAGTAAACCTTTCGCAGCAGCAATTTCGCGACAAAATGAAAGAGGGTGCGAACGCCTATCAAAAAAAGATAGACGAGGAGGATAAACAACAGTAACAGCGGCAATGAAAAAACAAATAATTTGTGCACTTGCATTATCGTCGCTCTGGGTAGGTAATGTTTACGCTGCAAAGGAAACCTTTGTGCGTGAATATACCTACAAAGCTAGCGAACACGACAGCAAGGTTGCCGCCAAAGAAAAAGCCCTCACGCAAATGCGGGTCGAATTTTTGGAAGAAGAAGTGGGCGCATTGGTTTCAACATTGCTTGATATGCACCTTGCCGAGGACGAAAAGGGGATAACGAAAGAGTACAGTCGCGATGTTTCGAGTTTCACAGCAGGATTGGTGGAAACAAAAATCATTAGTGAGCGTTGGGACGGCAGTAGTTATTACGTGGAAGCCGAACTTAGTGCCGATGTGGATGGGCTGCGAAAAAAATTGCAGGCTACGGTTGAAAAACAGCACGAAGACAGGAAAAAACAGTTGTATGCACGAACAAAGACGGCAGACAAAGAAAAGAAGCAAGAGAAACGAAAACAAACAGCATCTACATTGTTCAAAGGCAACAGTTACCTGTTTTGGAATGGAGTTGAGTTCAGCTATCCGGACTATTTTGGGACGGGGCTTTCAGGTCGCTCTGGTGGTATATTTGGTGTTGGCTTTAGAGTTTCAGCTGGTATGGAAATAGAAGATGATGCCCGACCTTTTGGTTACGATTTGGGTTTCAGGCTTTACCCATACAACAATCTGTTTCTATCTCTTGGTTACGGTACACTTGGGGTGAAAAAAATAACAGAATTTAACGAGAGTGATGGGCGATGGGGAACAGATGGGTATCGGCAAAGTGAAGGAATAAAAATATCGGCAGGATATGATTTAAATGCGGGGAGTTTGTTTATATCTTTCAACGCAGGCATGGGTTACGATGCTTTTATGAAATCGTGGCAACCAATAATTGGTATAATTTTAGGAATGGGAGGAAAATTAAAATGAAAAAAACAATTATTTTATTTTTAGTGGCTTTCACACTTTGTGGGTGTATCGAAGAAGAGTATTATATGGAAGGTCGTGTGAACACCTTTGATGCGACGGAAATTGATATTGCTTTGGCAATATTGAATGGAAGTTTGGAAATTCTTCACGAAAGTAGTAAAACAGACTGTGAAATTGTATCAACAGGATTTGAACTGAGTGAGAATGTTCATTTTTCCAATCCAAAGACAATATCCTCCGGAAAGACAAGAGGTGTTTTTAAGGCGTCTGCCGAGAATCTGAAGCCAAACACTAAGTATTACGTGCGGGCTTTTGCAAGATTAGATTATGATACCTATAATGGAAGAGGAGGATACGACAAAATATTTTATGGCAATACGGTAGAATTTACCACGATGAATGGGAAAGTATCCTCAAATAAGGAGTAATAGACAAAAACGGTCAAAAGCGGGCTGACCACCCAAAGTCGGAACAAACGCCTGAACACCGACACCAAATAAGAAAGTAAGGACAGGGGCACCGAAAACTGTAAGAGTAGGTATAGGGAGCCAGACACCCTTTCAAAAATGGGGCAAGACACCTACGAAGCCGAATTAGAGTAGGAAATAAGTTTTTTATTAATTTAATATCCGCTTAAAGGACGGATGTAAAACAATTTTTAAAATGAAAAAGTACTTAATGATTTTAGTAGCAACAGCCTGTTTGGGCTTTAATGTACATGCGCAGCAAATACGTCAAATGTCGTTGTATGACTATGTAGTTATTCATACATATTTGACAAATGTGAAAGATGGTGTCTGGATAGATCATTACCCTATTGTAGGATCAAAGATACCGCTTTATACAAGTCAGGGTGTAAAAAAAATAAAAATAAAGCGATACTCGGCTAAGGTGTCATTTGGTGAAATAAACAAAGAAGAAAACACTATGAGTGTTCTTCCTATTGCTTCGTATGACGGGCAAGGACGTTTGACTGCATTGGACGGGGCAGGACTACACAAAAGGCTAAAATGGGATGCCGATCGCATTGTGGAGATAACCACTTATACTAGCACAGGAGAACTCAGCTATAAAAACTTTATTGCCTCTGTTCAGTACATAGGTGCTGACAGGGCTAATAATAATGGGAACTATTGGAAACAATCCAATGATAAATATACCAAGGAGGGAGATGGTTGGATTGCGGATTATTCAAAGAGAGACTATATTTTTGAGTTTAAATACGAGCAATCACCGTATGATAAAAAAACGAAAGGCTACAATCGTGCTCTTGCAACGATTAAAATATTTGAGTATGAAGTTTTTAGTCCACTTGGTATTTATTCAAGGCATTATTCGTTTGATAAATCCCCAGGTGGCAGCGAATCTCTGTACACCCACGAGATAACGCTTAATGGCAAGGGAGAACTTGCTAAAGTGATTTTTTTTAGGGGAGAAATAAAGGATGAACAACCTCTGCACATTTTTGAATATGAATATGAGTATTAATAAGAGTAGGTAAGGGAGCCGGACACCTACGAAGCCGAATTAGAGTAGGAAATGAGTTTTTTATTTAATATCCGCTTAAAGGACGGATTGCAAATTCGCACCAAAGATGTGTCGCTTGCAGCTAATATTCTGCTTATTGGTGTCACGCTCGTTTATCTCTACGGTTATTTGTTCAACAACGTTACCGACTGCGGCTGTTTTGGGGCATTCGACATGCTCAATTTGCCGCCCATAGGTGTGTTCATTCGCAAGAGGCATCAGGCGTAGTGGACAAAGTGATTGCGCTGGGGCTTGACCCATCCAAGGAGCAAGAAGAAAAGTTTGACAGCATTTTTCACCCCAACTTCCCCATAAACAACTTTCCAAGAGAAAAGTTGTTGGAACTCACCGACCGCTATCCTGTGGCTTACTACATAAAAAGCGACACAGTGCAGTTCGAACTACGCGGGGAGTTGCCGTGCAGCTATCTGTTTCAGCAAATGATTGAAAATTGAAAAAGCACATCAAGCAGAAAGCGCAGGCGTTTGCTTGCGCTTTTTTCGTTGCTGGTGGGGAATGATGTTGTTATTCAGGAAAATGTTGTACCTTTGCAGCGAAAAATAAATATATAGCAATTTATGGAAGCAGCTGTTTTAAATGTGCCATTTAATCCCGTTCAACAGCATTTGTTGAAAATGTTTTCGGTTACGAAAAGAGAGGACGACTTAAAAGAATTGCAGTCGGTGTTGTTTGAATACTATAAAAACAAAGTAACAACGCAGACTGATGAATTTTGGGAAAACAACCATTTGGATAGCACCAAAATGGAAGCAATTATGCGTGGACACAACCGATTTTCAATCCAATGAAAATTGTTTTAGATACCAATTGTTTATTGCCGTCCATCTTTTCTAAATCTCCTTATCATTGGGTTTGGGAGGCTTTTTGCGAAGCTCGATACACGTTGTGTTGCTCAACGGATATTATACAGGAATATGAAGAATTGCTGACACACTTTTATTCTGTTGAAATCAGCGAAAGTGTAATAAGCACTATTCTGAATGCTGCTAATTTAGAACAAGTTACACCGTATTACAAGTGGAATTTGATTGCTGACGATGCCGATGATAATAAATTTGTAGATTGTGCCCTCAATGCAGGCGTTGACTACATTGTTACGAATGACAAACATTTTAACATCTTGAAATTCATCGATTTTCCACAGGTAAAAGTTGTTGATATAGAAACTTTTCGAACTATAATATCTCTTTATTGATTTTTACCCCAATTCAGCGTAGGCTCTGCCTGCGTTGGAGATAAAAGCAAGGCTCCAGCCTGAATTTTTTCCATTAGCCGAAAAATCACCTACAAATTCATTTTTTGCTTCAGCAATTTATACCCTGCGGTGCTTGCTTTGAGGCTTGCGCCGTTTTTCATTTGCACGCGGTAGGTTTCTTTTTCGTATAATTCGATTTTTGCGATTTGCTCGATGTTGAGGATGAAGGAGCGGTGGATGCGGATGAATAAATCTTCGGGGAGCATGGCTTCCCAATGCTTCATTGACTTGTCTTTCAGGTATTTAGCCTTTGCGGTGTGGAGCATTACATAGTCGCCGTTTGCCTCAATGCAGATGATTTCGGTGACGGGGATGAAGAATAGTTCACGGTGCTTTTTTACACTTATCCGCGTCAATTTTTCGGTGGGCACGGGCTTCGATGCGCTTTCCTCCGTCTCTAATTTTTCCTGCTGCGCTTTAATTTCCGCCGCGGCAAAAAACAGATAATAGAGCAATACGAGAATGATGTAAAGCATTGACTCAAAAATGATTAACAGTCCTTGCCCCCACCAAATTGCCACGACCACCGAGAGCAGCAGCACGTGGAACAGCACGAACAGCGGCACGCTCAATGTGTTGCGGACGTAGCGGATGGGGTACCAAACCATCAGCACGTAGGCTGCCTGTAGCGCACTTCGCAGCACGATGTGGTCGCTTGCGATTTGCCAATAATCTGATAGGCAACCGGTTAGCCACGCGATGGCAGCCCAGCCACACAAGTAGCCCAGCTGCCGGCGCACATTTTTCAAGAACGGATTATTCATAGCATTTGATTTCGCCGCCGCCAAACACGGCTTCCACTTCGAGGATTACTAACTTGTCGTTGTTGGCTGCGGCAACCACTTGGGCGGGTCGGCTATCCACGAAACCGCCAAAAACGCACTCCTTTTGGATGATGATATGCCAATCTTCCGGCATGTAGAGCGTTACGCCGCCGAAGACAGCCTCTACCTTAATCCGCACCGCCACCTTCACATCGGTCGCCAATTCCGCCTGCGTAAAATCCAACTCCACGCCGCTGAACACCGACGTGATTTCCACGTTGCGCAACGCTCCATACGTCCATTTTTCCTTCGCGCCCGTAAAGACATAATCGCGCTTCACCACGCCGCCCTTTTCTATCGGTGTTTCCTTAAAAGACTGGTCGGCAAAATGCCCGTGTGCAGAAAAATAGTTTTTATGATAGTGCCATCTCCTATTCTTGGGACGAATAATAAACAGGCAACCCAGAAAAATCAGCAGCACGGGAAGAATAAAACCCTTCATGGAAAGGTCAAAATAATCGCCCAGCAGAAAAATGCTGCCAATAAATATAAGCCCAAACCCGCTTATATAATGGTTGTGGTATGGCTCTCTGTCAAACAAAAGCGTAATGCCCATCGCAATCAGCAACGCCTGCCAACTGATGACCATATCATACACACACGCGGGGATGTACCCCAAATTGTTGGCAATCAAGAAGATACCAACCAACACAATAATAATACCTGATACAATTTTTTTCATGTCTTTTATTTTTTTTTATGAATTATGGTGCAAAGGTAGATGAAAAAAAACCTCTGTCCAACACTAATTCGGTGAACAGAGGCTTTTTTTCGATAAACGACCGTTATTTCACTTCAAACTGATAACTGCCTGATTGAAGTTCGTAAATAATCTTTTCCGCTTTGCCATCACTGCCTGATGGCAAGGCAAGCGTGGCGGTGGTGTTGGCGGGGATGGTCACATTGTATTTCACATTGCCTTTGCTGTCTATGTTCCACGCGCTTTTCACTTCGCCGTAGTATGAATTATAGACGGCATTTACCGTTGTTATTTGCTCTTGACCTGCCGGACGGGTGGGGCGGAAATCAGGCATCGGGGTGATGATGATATGCTTGAAGCCGGGATTGCTTTCATCGACATTGATGCCCGCCATGTAGCGAAACATCCACTCCGAAACGGCTCCGTAGGCATAGTGATTGAACGAATTCATACCTATATCGCCAAAGCCATTGTCCTTGGTATAAGAGTTCCAACGCTCCCAAATCGTTGTAGCACCCTGGTCAACGCTGTATAGCCACGAGGGATTTTTGCGTTGCTGCAATAAATTGTAAGCCGTATTCACCAAACCTGCATCACTCAATGTTTGGTTCAGGATGCCGGTGCCCACAAATCCGGTGTTGAGTCTGTCGCCGTTGTCGGCAATTAATTGATTCAACTGTGCAATCCCTTTTGTGCGGGCTGCCTCGTCGGGGAACAGTCCCATGCGGAGGGCTAATAAATGGGCGGTTTGCGTATTCACCTTCAAGGTGCCATCGGCATTCACATAGCGCGTTTGAAATTCCGCTTTGATGTTGTCGTAAAGCGTTTTATATGCCGCTGCTTTTTGCTCTTTGTTCAGCGTATTGGATATTTTTTCCATCAGCAGGGCGGCATACGCATAGTAGCATACGCTGATATAGCGGTGGTCGGTGGGGACATAAGCCACCCAATCGCCATAAGTGGTGGCGGGACCGTTGTAGAGGAAGCCGTCCCCTTTCTGATTGGCGAGGTAAGCCATGTATTTCTCCATCGAGGTGTAGTTTTCTGACAGGATGTCGGTGTTTCCATACATCAGGTAGGTGTTCCACGGGATAACCAAACCGGCTTCTGCCCATGCGGCTGCTCCGAATCCCACATTCCACGAGTAAGGTGCGACGTTTGGATAGGCACCGTTTTCGTGTTGGCTGTCGCGCATATCGCCCATCCATTTTTGGAAGAAAGAGGACAAATCCGCGTTATAGGTGGCTGCACGACTGAAAATTTGAATGTCGCCCGTCCATCCGAGCCGCTCATCGCGCTGCGGGCAGTCGGTGGGGACACTCAGAAAGTTACCCCTCTGCCCCCACATCACATTGCTGTAGAGCCGGTTCACAGAGGCATCGCTCGTTGAAAACGATGAGCCTTCTTGTGCCACCGTTCCGACGACTTGCCCTACCAACGATTCGATTTCCACGTCTTGTGTGGCGGTCACATCGCAGTAGCGGAAGCCAAAGAAAGTGGTGGAGGGATGAAATTCTTCGCCCTTCGCCTCCCCTTTCAGGGTGTATTGAAGGGTGGTTTTGGCACTGCGCAGGCTTATTCTGTAGAGGCTTCCGCCCGGTCCGTCGTTGCCTCGGGCAGCATCACCGTCGTCATTGAGCATTTCGGCGAAGCGGATTTTCAGGGCACTGCCGGCAGCCCCTTTCACCTTGAAATGTACCCAGCCGACCATATTTTGACCGAAATCATAGACTAAGGTTTCGCCTTTGCGCAGTTTCATTGCCGCCGGTCCGTTTTTCGTTTCCGTCACATTAACCATCCCGTGAGCAGTGGCAGTGGCTTTCACGCCGTCATATTTGGTAATGCTCACCGGCTTTCTTTCCAACTCCGGTCGCACTTGAACGGGAGGTGCTGTGAACGCTTTGATGGCACCTTTGAAGTCGGTGTTTATAGCGGCTGGTAGCCATGTTAAGTCGTCAAATCCGGCACTTGCCCAATTGCTTTCTTTGCGTGCATCGTAGGTTTCGCCGTGATAGATGTCACCCATTCTGACGGGACTGTCGGTGGAAGTCTTCCACGTTTTGGGGTCTGTAACCACCACTGTCGAAGTCCCGTCGGCATACTCCACCACCAATTTGGCAATAAAACCCAATGCCCCGTTTCCAAATTCCCCGTGAGCGATGTCGCCGTTCCACCAGCCGGAGGATACCTGCGCGCCGAGGGCATTCGCGCCTTGCTTCACCCAATCGGTTACGTCATAGGTGGTGTAAAATACAGTCTTGTGAAAATCGGTGCTGCCCGGTTTTAATTCATCGTAGATAACCTTGCCGCGAACGGGAGTGCCTACCCGCTTGCCATTGATAAACAGGTCATAGACTCCCAACGCGGACGAGTAAATCCTTGCCTTGCGGATGGCTTTGTTCAGCGTAAACTCCGTGCGAAACTGAGGAATGCCATCGACAGGCAGTTCGGGATATTTAAGCCATTGGGCGTTGCTCCAGCCGGAATCCATCAAGCCGGTTTCAAAAAAAGCCGGCTCCGATGAGGTGAGTTTCTCATTCTGCTGATTCCACACATTCACCGTCCAATAATAGCGGGTGGTGGGCGACAGAGCAGCCCCTCCGTAAGGAATGTGCACCGACTTGTCGGAGGCAACCTGCCCGGAAGTCCAAACCACATCTTTGCCGGATGGGTTGGAAGAAACGACGATTTCATAAGCCGTTTGCGCGGCTCCGCGTTCATTGGATTTCATTTTCCAACTGAAACGAGGGTGTGGGACGTCTATTCCCACCGGATTTTTCAGATATTCTACGCGGAGGTCGTTGATTTCAGTTGTTTTGACTTCCCAAATCCGCTTCAGATTACTCAGCCGCGCCGACACAATGGTTATGTCGCCGTTTGCGCTCATTGAAATAGAACGGTCAGAGGGCGTAAATTTGAAGTTTTCAGTCCACGAAAAAGCACCGTCATTTCCGAAAATCTCCAATTCGCCCCAATCTACCAAAAATCTTATTTTCACCTGATTTTTAACCGGCTTGAGCGGTTTGCCGAGCAGCGTGTTGTCCGCAAGGTTGTACTTGATTTGCCTGTTGGCAAATTGGAATGTTACCTCACTTGCCTTTGTTTTTGCCACATTCAGCACCACCTCCAGGTCGAAAGTTTTTGAGGATTTGCCTGCGAACAGGTTTTGTCCTGCCCGCAATGTCTTGTTGCGCCAGACGTCCATTGATTCGTAGAGCGTTTGGATTTCCTCAACCGGATTTCGCGTTACCCGGATGCCTTCGGGGAAGGTTTTTAGCTTCACTTCCACGGGGAAAGTGGCGTTGTGCGTCCAGGGGGCAGTGCTTCCGGTTTCCAAGCCCAGCATCCATGCCATTTGCACTGTTTTGCCCTTGGGAAAATTCTTTTGAAAAAAAGTTTGTGAGGCGTAAAAGCCACCTCCGAAACCTTCGTTGTAAGTCATCAGGTGCGGACCTCCGGCATCCGGAGTGAACGTGCTGCCGTCAAAATCGCCTACATAATATTGACCGTCTGCCCTTAGCAGCACAAATTTTTTAGCCGCGCCGCCGTCCACCGCCAATTCAAACATATCGGGGCATTCCCAGCCCCAGCCGTTGCCAAAACTGCTTGTCTTCGTCCATGTTTTGAGGTCGGGCGAGTTGTAAAAGGTGAATCCGTCTTCAAAAATCACGCAAACCCATCTCCTGGTCGGCTCGTACCAAAACACGTGCGGGTCGCGCGTTTGCTCGTTTGGTCCTGCCACATTCACCGGATTACCGGCATAGGGCAGCCATGTAAAGCCTTTATCCAGACTGTATGCAAGGCAGGTGCCTTTGGATGTTGCCGTGTAGATGGTCACCAAAGGAGGGTTTTCCTTTGTCCCGAACCCCGATGTGTTATCGAAATCAATCACCGTAGAGCCAGACCAGCAGGCTCCGGGCACATTGATGTCGGGGTCAAGAATGGTGGGCTGTTGTGTCCAATGCACCAAATCCGTGCTGGTGGCGTGCCCCCAATATTTGGGATTGCCGTCCAAACTGTAAGGATAGGACTGATAGGTAAGGTGATAGACACCGTCTAAATACCAAACCCCATTGACATCGTTCATCCAGCCCGATTGCTGACTGAAATGAAACTGTCCGCGGTACGGCTCGTCGTAATTTGTCGGCAAAAACTGTGTCTGCGCCTGCAAAACGGAGAGCGACCCGAAATTAAAACTCAGTGATGCTGCAAATAAGGCAGCCATCAGATTTTTTTGAATTGTTTTCATGACTTTTTTCACTATTATATGAAGTTTATTTATGATTAACCGAAGGCTTTAAGAGCATCAATATCCCTGATTTCCTCCGCAGAAAGCCCGGTCAATCTCACAATCAAATCAAAAGACATCCCTTCCTGAACGCATTTCTGGGCTATTTCATAAATGCCTTGCTGCACGCCTTTTTCCACGCCTTTTTCAAATCCTTGCTCATGAGCAAAATCGGTGCATCGGCGCACATCTGCGTATTCTAAAACACTTCTTTTGTAAGTTTCCATATCTTCTTTTGTCAATTTATCAATCTTTGCCGCTCTAAACAGCATCTCAAACACTCTACCCTGCACTTCAGCCGGTCGCGAAGCCAACGTCGCCATGTTTTTTAGACAATATAGCCAACGGTCGGCGTTCGTCTCTAATTGTTCAATCGTCTTTTTGAATTTCGGCAAAATCACATACACGAAATTCAACTTGTCGGTAAACCGCTCTCCATTCTTGTCGCGCACCAAATGGGCTCGCTCTATATAATCATCGCCGTCGAAACAGTCAAAATTCAGTATTCCGACAAAATAGACAGCCTTCAAATCAAACTTCCAATTCCCCCTCTCTGCCTGCTTGCGAAGCGGAAATGCTGCATAAAACAGACTTCGCTCCACAAAATACGGCTCCCGTGCGTTCTGCATCTCCACGATGAAATGCTCGCCACGTTCATTCGTGCAATAAATGTCAAACACCGCCCTTCGGTCTTCTTCTTCTGCTCCCAACTGCTCCGTTGGGAGGTAGCTAATGTCGGTGATACACCCTTCTTCCTTAATGATTTCGTTTAAGAAATCAATCAACAACTCTTTGTTGTGTTCGGTTCCAAATAATTTTTTGAACCCAAAATCCGTCAACGGATTGATGTAAGTTGCCTGTAACCCTCTTCTCATAATTAAAAAAATAAAAGTTCTTGGTATATTTAATCGTTCTGACTAAATAATCACCGCAAAAGTACAACATTTTTTTCAATTCGCCAAACAAATTTGAAAATTATTTTTGATTTTTTTTCAAAAACGCTTGCGTATCTCAAAATAATTACATACCTTTGTCGCTAAAATTGTCATTGTGGGTTTACCCGCAAATCCATAAAGCGAAACGAAAATGATGAAAAAGTTAGCACATAGCAGCGACCGATTTGCCTCATTGGATGCGGGCGACCGCAAGGGTCGCCCCTATGAGAAATTTACCCCCCTCCCCCCCCCCCAACTTATTGATTATCAGTAAGTTACAACGCAATTTTAAAGCATTTTTTCTAAAAACAGCCATTTGTTTGCTATTATGTCCGATGCTGTTTGCATGTTTGGCGCAATCGGATTACTATCAACCGGTATTTCCTATGCATAAGGGTTCCGTAGAGGTTGGTTGCATTGTTGCGGCTGATAAAAAGGGGGAGATAGTAGACATTTTTGTTCCGCGAAGTATTGTTTTTCAACATCTTGATGATACTGCAATTATTTCTAAGACGATGATTGAGAATTTGCCATCTTATAGCCGAAAAGAGGCAAGCGACAACACGAGTCTCAACCCCAAATTACCTGAAATAATTGATGTGGTTTTGAAACAAAGCGATATAAAAGGTGATAGTGTTGGATTGTTGAGCGTGCACAAAGAATCACTTGTGGAGGGGGCGCGTGCGAAAACCCGCTTGAAAAAGGACAAAAGGGGGGCAAAATTGATAGAAGAAACCATCGAAAACAATATCGAGAAGCATTACCACAACCTGTCGCTGGTAACTTCGGTAATTTATGCCGATGCCGGCATTGTGCGCACCGATAAGGTAAAGAGCAGACAAGCGACAGCAACAGCCGATTTCATACCGGGGAAACCATCTATTTCTTTTAGAGATAGCATACGGGAAGGGGAAATCATGGTGACGTTGGTGCCCAATAGCCCGGTGCTATACCACGGTGAGCCGCTCTACAAAAAACAGAGCATTCTCACGCCGCTTGGCATCAAACAATTTCAAACAGAGCGTCCTTGGGACATCGTGCGGGGCAGCATTTATGCACTGGGAACAGTCGGTGGCTTTATCGGTGCTGCCGGATATGGATATAAGTGGGCGACTTGTGACAAACCTGCTACATCGCCTTTTCTGGAGGAAATGAACAGCGAAAATGCTCGATACGATGCGGATATAAAAAAATATCAGGATGGTTTCTGGATTTGCGTTGGCGTGATGGCAGGTTCTTACGGGCTAAATGTATTGGATAATTTTGTTTTTTGTAAAAGCGTCAAAGGACAAAAATTTGTGCTGTCACCTATAATCAGCCCACGATACAATGAAATATGTTTAATCTATAATTTTTAAAGGATATGAAACATTTAAATGCATTGATTATTTTGGTTGCTATTTTGTCGGTAGTAATGTGCTCCTGCACAGAAGAATCCAAGCCGCGTGAAACATTGGGCAAATTGGAGGGGACTATCACGGATGGCAAAAACCCACTTGACAACGTTTTTGTGACACTCTCTGAAACCACTGAAAGCACAATGACCAATGAAGTTGGCTATTATGTTTTTGACAGCTTAAAAGTTGGTTCGTATATTATCCATGCGCGTAAAGATGGGTTCCGCGACACGACAATACAAGTGGAATTTTCAAAAAAGGTGCAACAATGCAATCTGATGCTGACACAGAAACCGCCGACAATAGGAGAAATTAAGGGCACGATAGTCGCCGACAGTCCACAAAAATTTGAGGGTGCCTACATCGTGCTATTCTCAGAAAATTCCGGGAAGCAGTATAAAGCAACCGACAAGAATGGAAATTTTCAATTCGATAACATTGATTATGGCAATTATGAGTTATCCATATACGCCAAAGGGTTTATCAAGCTGGACAACATACAAGTATCGGTTCCAAACGGCGGCAATAATGAGTATCCGATAAATGCCTATAAGGGTGCCATCACCTTTGATGTGCCCTACATTGATATGGGTGCCATCACAGCCTCCAACATCACGGCTTTCGGTGTCCTGACCGGTGGCAACAACGACTTGGAATGGGAAATAAAACCCGACAACAACCGCACTTGGCTCAAATCCATTGAACCGAAGACCGGAAAAGGCGAAAGAACGATAATCGTTGAAATTGACCGGAGCAAAATAGACATCAACCGTAAATACAACTATGCGGCAATTACGGTGGCTTCAACTACCGGTAATTCTTACGACAAATTGCTACTTACCGTCACCGAAACAGGGAACGGCGTAAACTTGGCAAATCTTGTCATACAGGAAGAAAAAATAAGCGTGCAGCCCACCTATGTCAACATACCGTGCGAAATTTTAAATTTGGATATAAAGCAGAATGGCTACGAAGTAGGTGTCATCTACTCCTCCACCAATCCACATCCGGACGACAACGATACCCGACAAAAGGCGGAGGTTAATGGCTCCAGTTACAGCGTTGACTTAAACCTAAAAGCTAATACACACTACTGGGCAATAGCATACGCCTACAATGCAGCGGCAAAACACTATTATTGGGGCAACAAGGTAATTGAATTTACTACGACCTCCACTCCACCCGCTGTCGGTATGCCAAGTGTTACTGCCACAAGCCGCACTGCAACCTTTTCCGCAGCAATTACTAACACTGGAACACCGGCATACACTGAGCGTGGTTTTGTATATTTCATAACTTCCAACCCTGACGATAGTAATAAAAAGCCGGTGCAAGGCAAAGAAATGCTGTATAGCTATACCGCTACACAACTAAGCCCAAAAACAACTTACCATGTTTGTGCCTATATCACCAACGGCGACAATTTGAAATATAGCGAAGAAATAGTGTTTACAACAAAAGCCGAACTGCCGGAACTTACGACACATGGTGTAGAGAACTTTACCTTTACTTCGGCAACGCTCACGGGGTCGGTTGTAAAAGATGGCAATCCTGCCTATACCGAGCGGGGATTTTGTTATGCAACCACTCCCCATCCAACCACTGTCAATGGGAAAGCAGTAACAACAGAAACATATCGTTTAGAAATCACCAATTTATCCGAAGGCATTCCCTATTATGTAAGAACTTATGCCATGACACCGGATACAACTATATATGGCAACGAAGTAACTTTTATCACCCCCAAACGGGCTATTCTTTCCACGCATGTGCCCACAGAAATTACTTATACCACATTGGACGTAGAATTGAATATTGTGGATGTTGGCGTTCCTCCATATACTAACCGCGGAATATGCTATTATTCTACATCGAAAGACCCAAATATAACCGATATAACCGGCGATAATATTCCAATACAAGGGACAGGTGTTGGCAGAAAAACGGCAACTATCAGCGGATTAGCAGCAGGTAGCATCTATTATGCACGGGCTTATGCCGGAAATGATAAATGGACGGCGTATGGCAATGAAGTGGTATTGGATCTAAACCTACTGCCGCCGGCGGTGGTTACCTCATTCAGCAACGTTAACAATAATAGTGCAACAATGGGCGGATTAATCGCTTATGAAGGATACCCCGTTTACAGTGAGTGCGGAATAACCTATTCGACAACACCAAACCCAATCATAGAACTCAATAAAACTGCTCTAACAGCGGATGAAGCAGGAACATTCAACAAAGAAATTATAGGTTTGGACGCAGGCACAATGTACTATGTGCGTGCTTATGCTATCAATGCCAAAGGTGTAGCCTATGGAGCAGAAAACAGTTTTATTACAACGACTCCTCTTGCAGGTGCGGTAGCAGTGCAAACGACAGACCTTGGTAAAATGAGCCGCACCGATGCCGCAAACGCATGCAAAAATTCTACTGACGGAGGTTATACTACTTGGCGTTTACCAACCGGAAGTGAACTGAAGAACATCTACAATAGAAAAAGTACAATTGAAAATTTACAAAACGATAACTATTGGACTTCTGACG
>BNTT01000064.1 GCA_025996815.1 Bacteroidia bacterium | reverse complement strand
GATGTATTCTTTTCGCCGATATACATGAAGAAATGCCGCCCGGCCACTCGCAGGAGGTTGGGAATGGCGAACTCTTTTGTTCCCGAGCCATAGCCGGTTTTTAGCACCGACATTTCCGGCATCGGACCGAAGCTTTCGGACAGTTCGGCTATAATAGCGGCTCCGGTCGGCGTCATCAGTTCTCCTTCGATGTCTAACTGTTTAAATTCTGCTCCTCTGGCAGCCAGCACTTCCGTCACAGCGGGCACCGGCACGGGTATTGTACCGTGCTGACATTTGACAAATCCGTGCCCATCGTGCAACACGGAAGCGCAGATTTTGTCCGGCGCGAGCATATCCACACAGATAGCCGTTCCCACAATGTCGATAATGGAATCGACGGCTCCCACTTCGTGAAAATGCACTTCTTCCGGCGTAGAACCATGTATTTTTGCCTCCGCCACAGCCAGCCGCATGAAGATTCGTTTCGCCAGTTCTTTGGCACCTGCGGAGATACCGCTTCCATCGATGATACGTGCAATGTCGGTCATTGTACGGTGAGCATGCGGGTGATGGTGGTGATGATGAAAGAGGTGCAGCCCTTTGTGGGAGTGAGTATGTTCTTCTTTTTCAACAAGTACGTCCACATGTTTGGCACCAATCCCATGCTTCGACACCTCCGACACGCGAAGCTCCCAGCCGTCCAGATTGAGTTTTTTCAGTTCTCCGGTGAGTTGTTCCGGATTCACGCCCAGGTCAAGCAGCGCAGAAAGCGTCATGTCGCCGCTGATGCCCGCAAAGCAGTCGAAATAGAGAATTTTCATACGCACAAGTTTGAATTTTTAACAATTTATTTTATTGATGCTGTTTGCCATGTATGCTGCGCCGAAGCCGTTGTCGATATTTACCGTTGCCACGCCGTTGGCGCACGAATTGAGCATTGAGAGCAGAGCGGCCACGCCGCCGAAACTTGCGCCGTAGCCCACACTTGTGGGCACGGCAATCACGGGCTTGTCCGTCAGTCCGCCCACCACACTTGCCAGGGCACCTTCCATCCCGGCAATCACGATAATGACGTTCGCCGAAGCGATGATGTCGAGCTTGGCAAGCAGGCGATGAAGCCCTGCCACGCCAACGTCGCAAAGCCGTTCAACTTCGTTGCCGAGAAACGTTGCCGTAACGACTGCCTCGTCTGCCACCGGAATGTCGGACGTACCTGCCGTGATGACCAGTATCTTTCCGCCGCCGGTTTTCTCCACCGGTTGGCGGCGGATGACGATGGTACGCGCCGAAGGATTCCACTCCGCATTCGGATACAGCTTCAGAACGGCTTGCGCTGCTTCTTCCGAAGCTCTGGTCGCCAAAATGTTGCAGTTGCCCGATTCGAGCATGTTTTGAACGATTCCCTCAATTTGAGCAATCGTTTTTCCGGCGCAGTAAATCACTTCCGGACAGCCGTTACGTATCTGCCGGTGATGGTCGATGACGGCATAGCCCAAGTCGTCGAAAGGCTTTGTTTTCAGCCTCCTCTCCGCTTCGTCGACCGACAGGTGTCCGGTTTTCACTTCCTCCAGCAATTTCTTTATCTCCATCGTATTCGCTTTTAATTCATGCTTCCGCTCCGGAATCCTTCCAAATCAAGTGTAACATACTTGAATCCAAGCGACTTGATTTCTTCGACAATCTCCGGCAAGTTCAGGATTGTATCAAAATATTCGCGTGGGGCTTCGATGCGGGCGATGGTTTCGTGCCAGCGTACCCGACAACCTTCCATTCCCCGCTTACGCAGCGTTTCTTCGGCTGCTTCCACAGCTGCCAGCCGTTCCTTTGTAATCTCCACGCCATACGGAATCCTCGACGAGAGGCATGCATTCGCCGGTTTGTCCCATGTGGTTACGCCTAATTGCCGGCTGTATCTGCGGATATCGTCTTTGGTCAGTCCGCAATCTATCAGCGGGCTGACAACGCCCATTTCCCGACCGGCTTTTATTCCGGGACGATGCGCCGATTGTGCGTCGTCGGCATTCTGCCCGTCAGCCATACAGGTGATTCCGTACCGCTGTGCTGCCTCCAATATCAGGGTGTAATTATTCCGTTTACAGAAATAACACCGCATCCGGCTGTTTTCGGCAAACTCTTTTGATTCAAAAGGGTTCTCCTCGACCACTTCATAGCGTACGCCGAGGCGTTCGAGGATATCAATAGCCGTCGCTTTGTCGCGCCGCGCCAATACCGGAGAGTCAACCAGCACCGCCATGGCGTTGTCGCCCAATACACCATACGCCACGTGCAGGAGAAACGACGAATCTACTCCTCCGGAATAGGCTACGCACAATTTTCCGTAAGCCGCAAGCTCCTTTTTAAGATTTTCCAACTTCTCCATTTTCAATAATCAAGCAAGTAAATTTTCATATATCACATAACATCCATACACAAAACACAGGGAAGACGAAAGCAGCACCAGGACTGTCCGCAATCCTTTGGAATGAATCAGTTTTTTTGAAAACGGAATGCTGAACACTCCGGCTACAATCGTCATTCCAACGATGGAGCCGATACCGAAAATCAGCAGATACAACAAACTGTTGGCAATGGTTTCAATCTGCGTCATCACCAGCACCACCAATGCTCCGCTACCTGCCAGCCCGTGGACAATACCGATTCCGTACGACGTCTTATGCAGGTTTTTCCCTTTCAGAGGAACGTGAACGTGAACATGAGGCTGTTTATTCGCTCCTGCATGTTCATGGCGGTGCGTGTGAATCAGGGTTTGCTCGTCCCGCAGGAAGACACAGAGGCGGTATGAAGCCACAACAACCAGCATCAACCCTACGGCGGCTTCAAAGTAGGCAAACGAACTGTCGGGAATATTCACCTTGAACAATATCATGAGAATCCCAATCAGAAAAATCGTTGACGTATGCCCCAATCCCCAAAAGATACCGTCTTTCAGAGCCGGAAAGATTTTGTTTCGCTGCGACACGATATTCGTCACAGCCAATATATGGTCGGCTTCAAAAGCATGAAGCAACCCTTCATACAAGGCGTACAGCAGCAACACTATCAATGACAATTGTTCCATCTGTGAATTTTATGGCTGCAAATGTACGCAAAATATTTTGATTGGCAAGCGAAAAAATGCAAATTATGAACTATGTGCCACAAAATAAACAAAATTAAATGCAGTCAGCGAAAGACTTAGCGTTGTGCCATAAAGAAATAATCTTGGTGCCACTTCGTAGCATCGACTCTCTGCCGGCTTAAATCGCTGCATCAGTGCACTAATCGCAGACAGTGCGAGAATGATAACCGGAATGAAATATCGCCCGGCACCTCCGTGGACGATATTTGCGCCGACCGGCGTGTATGTCAGGTATAGTATGGCAAAAATCATTGACACCACAATCAGTGCGTCTGCTAATATGAGCAGCGAATAGCGGCGGGGAATTTTGGTCTTCTCGCATACCAAAACAGACAGACCGAGCATCAAAATACATAAAATCATGCTGCTGTTTGCGACTAAACCGTAAGTCCCCGGTAATCCTCCAAAAATTCCTGTCATAAAGTCATACCATCTGCGCGGCACCCGGAAAAGCAACCCACATCCTAAATCGTCGAGATGCCGGCTCGTTGTTAATTAGCAATAGATTTTGCGGTTGGGAATCCGTGTAAAGAACTTTATTTTTATCTTGCAAATGCAAAAAACAGAGCGAGCTGCCCTAACGGGTGGCTCGCTCCCAACTAATAATTTATGAAGAAAAAAACTAAGTTCTCGTTTAGTTCCAGTCCGGGTTTTGATGCCCTTTCAGAGCCGGATTGGCTTGCATCTCTCTCAATGGGATGGGCCATAATAGGGCGTGTTCCGGAATTGCGCCAATTCTGGTGCTCCCGTCCGGTTTGTTTTGAATGGCTGCCGATGCGAGTGCAGTCCATTTCAATTTGCCCGACCCTGCTCCATCTGCTTCCGGATACAGGCGCGTGCGGCGAATGTCGTCCCAAATCTTAAATTCTAATGGGAACTCGTGGAAACGCTCGGTCAAGATAGACTGTATCAAAGCATCGCCGGTTGCCGTTTCGTCGCTTAATCCGGCACGCTTGCGCACCTGATTAAGGTAGGTCTTGGCATCGCCTTCCCTGCCTGTACGCGCAAAGCCTTCGGCTGCAATCAGCAACACTTCGGCGTAGCGCATGGTCGGCATATTGTTATCGCCATCTTTACCGGCAATTAAAGCCGCTTCATCAAACCACGCCCAGTTCCCAAGATTGTCCAATGTGTAGGGAGTGCCGTCGGCAGCGGTATAATTTCGGAAGAAAAATTGCTTTTCGTGTCCGCGAATATCAGCCGGCTCATAACTGTCAATCAACACATTGCAAGGCAGGTAGGCATTATACAAAACATCGCCTCCCGGATGGAAAACGCCCCATGCAAAAGCATCTATCCCAATTGAGCGACAGGCATACGAATTGCCCACATTGAAACTTGTTTGGTTGTATTCTTTGGCAAAGATAATTTCGTTCGATGATTTTGTTGTCTTAATGACGTTAAACGCCGACTCAATATCATCACTGCTGCCGGCAGCCTGTTCAAGCGCATGTGCACCCCCGTTGATAACGTTTACAGCCATATTGGCGGCTTTGGTGTAGTAGTCGCTTCCACCATTGAGCGGTGCGCCTGCCCGTTGCAAATACACTTGTGCCAACAAGGTTTGCGCCATTGCCTTTGTTACATAGCAGCCATTGTCATAGAATGCTTTGTTGGGCAAGGCATCTCCTTCAAGGGTGCTGAGCAAATCAGTTTCGATGTTCTGATATACTGTTGCCGCAGAAATACGCTCTTTGTACATACCGTCCGTAGATTCATAAGGAGCATCTATGTAGGGGACATCGCCAAATTCTTTTACCAAGTAGAAATAGGCATACGCGCGGAAGAATTTACCCTGTGCCGTAAAATTCTTTATCTGGGCATCGCTTAATACTCCGGTCATTGACGGAATATTGGCAATAACAAAGTTGGCACGGGAAATCCCCTTGTAGAACTCATGCCATAACTTCAATGCTGTGGCATCAAACGATTCGATGTTAAAATTACAGCCTTCGGAGGCATTGGTGAATTGTCTGTCTTTGCGCTTGTCCACAAATAAGCCTGACATAACACCTCCCCACATAGTGGCTTTAGGCGTCCAACCGCCGTCAACATCCGTATTATTCAGATAGGGAACTCCGCCAAAATAAAGGGCGTTCACAGCCGATACTGCATCCGCTTCGGTAGCCCAAAATTGATTGGATGTTTTTGCATCCAGCGGCTTTTCTGCCAAAAAATCATCGCACGAAGTCATCACTAATGATGCCGTAACCATGCAGAAGATGGCTCTATATATTTTATATGATTTCATATTATTCATTATTTTATTATTATTAATCATTGATACGAATTAAAATGTTAAATTGAGACCGCACGTAAATGTTCTTGCACGCGGATAGGTAAAGAACTGGCGATTGGCTCCCCACTTGTTGTTATCCAAACGGGAGGAGTTATCCGGGTCGTAGCCCAAATAATCAGATGCCGTGAACAGGAACGCATTGTTGGCATTGGCATATAAGCGCAGTGCCGACAGTCCCACTTTTTTGAGTACTTCCGGTTTGAATGTATAACCCAATTGAATCAGATTAACACGCAGATAAGAGCCGTCAGCCACCCAAGTGTCATCAGCATCAGCATTATTACCCTGTCCAAAGTTTGACAAGCGGACAGCCTGTGCCGTGCCCGTCGGATTCAGTGTAGGGTGCCATGCGTCTTGGTAGATACGGTCAAGACCACTTGTCAGGAAACGTCCCTCGGCTGAGTGGAAAAACTCTTGCATAACGTCTACGCCCCACGTGTATTGCAAATCCAGGGTCAAATCAAATCCCTTGTAGTTGAACGTGTTAATGAAAGAACCCGTCCAGTCGGGCAAACCATTACCCAAAATCTCACGTTGCTTGTAAGTAACCTTTTCTCCAATGGTTCCGGGGATGTTCATTGTCGTGGCATCCCAATTGGAAGGGATACCGTCATAAATACCTGCCCGTTTATAGCCATAGAATGTAGAAAGTTCTTCACCCTCGCGGATTAGCATATCATACCCAACAAATCCATCTGTAAGAATTTGACGCTTGCCGGTAACCGCGTCAACCGATGAACTTTCATCCAATTTTTCGACGCGGCTTTTATTGTAACTTAAATTAACCGTAGAAGTCCATCGAAAATCGGGAGCTTCAATCGGATGCGCGGTAATCAGCACGTCCACGCCGCGGTTAGAAACCTCGCCAATGTTGTCGGTGATTGATGTATAGCCTGTTGATTCGGGAACAGGGCGGCTAAGCAACAAATCGGTTGTATATTTAGAATAATAGGACGCTTCCAGACTGAGTTTATTATTGAATAATCCCAAATCAACGCCCAAATCCCATTGGGCTGTTTTTTCCCATTTCAGATTCGCGTTAGGCATCCCGTCCAAATAGGATACAACTTTCAATGCGTTGCCGAGAATCGTGTTCGATTGGCTCACAGTTGCCAATGAAGCGTAAGTTCCTATTTCGGAGTTACCTGTAACACCGTAAGACGTATGCGGCTTTAACTTGCTGATAATCTCATTATCTTTCAAGAAGTCTTCGTTGGAAGCCATCCAGCCCAAACCGATGGACGGGAAGAAAGCATATTTGTTGTTTTCTCCAAATTTGGACGAGCCGTCGTAACGCCCTGTCAGGGTAGCCAAGTACTTACTGTCATAAGAATACGCCGCGCGCAAGAAATACGAATTCATCGCCCACTTATCGTAATCATTGCTGACAGACGGACGGTCAATTCCTTTTCCCAAATTGTAGTATCCATAAAAATCGTCGGTGAAATTGCTGCCGGAGGCACTGAAAGAGGTATAATTGCGTTCCTGCCAAGAGAGACCCGCCATGGCATTGATAGGATGCTTGTCGAAGTCCTTATTGTAGGTCAGAAATGACTCTTCCTGCCAATACAGCGTACTTGAATTATTGGCGGAAGCCGAACCCACACTGCTTTGATTAATTAGCGGGCGCGGGGTAACCGGAGTAAAGTTGACATCACGATTATTTTGATAATCAACACCCAATTGTGTTTGTAAATCAAGGTCTTTTGTGAGATGAAAAGTCAAAGCCGCATTACCGAAAATCTGCGTTTTATATTTCATTGCCTCCATTCGCTTAAGCAATTCAATCGGACTGCCGACACCTTCGGGACCAAATCCCTGTCTGCCACTGTCAGGGTTGTTTTTATCATTGAGAATAGAGGATGTTTGGATGTCATTCGTTTGTGCATAATGACCATCTATCATAACCGGCAGGAAAGGCAATTGCTCTATTACGGTACGCATAGCACCTTGTCCGTAAGGATTATCAGATGTTCTGTTGCCCCACGTGTGGTTTACCATCAAATTAACACCGGTTGACAACCAGTTTGTTGGTTTGTCATCGTAAGCCAACCGCGCATTCACGCGCTTCATATACGAATTGAGCATAATCCCCTGTTGGTCGGTATAGTTCAAGAACGCACCCACCGACGAAGTGCCGTCGCCCCGTTGGATGCTAAGTTGATGATTGTGCGAAAGAGAAGTCCGCGTGGCTTCTTTTTGCCAGTCGGTATCATACTTGGGTGAGCCGTCGGCATTAAACAAGCGCGGGTCTGTGAATATCTGCGACAAATCCGTCGTAAAATTTTTGCCCTGCCAGGCGTTGGCATTTTCCAAACCCTGCTTAAATGCTCCCATCCATTCTGCGGAATTCATCACGTCCATATATCTCGCCATAGAACTGACAGACAGCGAGCCATCATAAGAAATATGCGCGCGTTTGCCGGTATTGCCACCGCGTTTGGTTGTCACCAAAATCACACCGTTGGCACCACGAGCACCATAGATGGCAGCAGATGAAGCGTCTTTCAAAACCTCGATAGATTCAATATCATTCGGGTTAAGAAACTGGAAATTTTCCATAACCACACCATCGACCACATACAACGGGTTTGCCGAGGCATTGATTGTGGAAATACCACGGATGATGACACGCATTTCTCCACCCGGCTGCCCCGTGTTAGAGAAGATGTTTACACCGGCAGCCTTACCTTTCAATCCGTCAAGCGCATTAAACGATTGGGCTTTGATGATGTCGCTGCCCTTGGCGGTAGAGATGGAGCCGGTGATGTCCGACTTGCGCATCGTTCCGTAGCCGACAACAACCACCTCATCGAGGGATTTGCTGTCTTCACTCAATAGTACATCAACACTTGCCTTACCGTTCACGGCTACCTCCTGGGTGGCATAACCAAGATAAGACACTGCCAATGTGGCACTTGGGGACACCCGCAACGTAAATCGCCCGTCCACGTCAGTGGCGACACCATTGCCCGGATTTCCCTTTTCGATAACACTCGCGCCGATGATGGGACCATCGGCATCACTAACCACGCCTGTTACAGCGATTTTAGTTTCCTGGGGATTTTCAGCCCGCAAATGCTGTACCCCCCCCCCCCGTACAGACCGCTGCAACGCACATAAGCACTGCAAGTGAGCCGTTTTTTAAGAATTTGTTTTTCATACACATTGTTTTTTTTATTAAATTTGTAAAATACTATTTCGTGAATTGTCTTCTTTCACAATTCACGGTGCAATATTACGAATAAAAATTAAAAAAAAAGTCCACTTTTTGACAAAAAAAGGGTCATTTTTCGCATTTTGCAAAAAATGACCCATTTTTTTGTCGAATTTTACCCTTAAAGATAGCTCGCCTCGCCGGTCAAGACCCGCTTCGGAGGAGTAACGCCTGCACGTTCAAGGTATTCATCAATAATGTATTCATTGGCACGCGGACCCTCCACGTGAAGCAAATCATACATCTCTATGACAAAATCATACACCTTGTGCTGTTTGAACAACGCCGCCACCGCCCTGCCATTCAGCCCTTTTTGCTGCTTGTAGTTCTCAATCAGATACACCAAAAACCGTACTTCCCTGTTCATAATATCATTTCCGGAAGTGTTATCTTGCCGGTCGTTTTTTCCTCATTAAACAATTGAAACAGCAACAACGGGTCGAAATGCCAAAATCCTGTTTCCTCATCCTCATACCAGGCATACACCTGCGAATTGTAGAACAAATCTACCGCCTCAGCCTCTGCAATGCCATAATTCCGCACAATAAGTTCAACAACCTTGGCGGGAATTGCCCAATACGTCTTAGTTGCTATCATCGCTCACCTCCCTGTATTCCGTAAATTTAAGAAAATCCAATGCTTTTGTTGTCTTGAACACATATTGGTCGAATAAATCCTTTATTTTCAAGCGTTTAAGCGTTTCTTCGGCATCCAAAACACCTGCAAAATAAGCCTGCAAAGTAGTGAAAACATCATCATTTGCCACCGGACCAATCACCAAATCGTAAGGCTGCGCAAGATGAATTTGATTGCGGTTGGCTGAAACAAATTGGAGCCACGCTTCATTGGGCATCGGAAAGGTTAATTCGCGCAGATTTTTCACCAAATTGGCATCAAATTCATAGACCGAAACGGTGGGAGAGCCGCCATTGAGCCGCGCCACACGTCTCGCCCAGCGGTCTGCCTGAACGCGATTGGTGGTAGTGTAAAACCCACCACCAAAATCCACCGCCCTGTTGTGTTGGCGAATTTCAGGCTGCTTGACAGCCACGTTACTTCCATGATACAGTATCATCTCTTCTCCCCGTATTTATATTCTTCTATCTCAAACTTGTCTTTGCCAATGAAGATAATCGACGCAAACCGCACATCGGTGCGCTCCGCAAATTCATGCGCATTGCGGTATTTATCCAATTGTGCGCGGGCGGCATCGCGTGTGGCTTGGAAATCTTTTTCATTATCCTTTTTGAGGTATTTAATTTCCCATACCCATTCATATTTTGTATCGGGAACTGCCGGATTGCGCTGCAAAAAAATGTCGATATAACCGCCTTCAACCTCCTTTTCTGTGCGCGGCACATACAATTTGCTCTGAAACAAGCCGTTGAGCAACATAATTTTGATGTATTTTTCATTGAACTGCTGCAAGTCGCGGTTAGACAAGCGGCTGAAAATGTTTTGGCTCACATATTCGATGTAAGGGCGCAGATTGCCTTTGTATGCCAATTCCCTGACCGCAGCACTTTGTTCCCTCAAATCAATTGTTACATCTTGATTCCATTCAAGCGTCAACTGTTCCAAATATTCCCAATAAACTGTTCGGATGGAATAATTAGGGATTTTCAACCGAAGACTTCCTTCCTCAATCTTATCCACCGTGAGCAATCCCATATAAAAAAGCAGCGATATAAAATATTTGGTGTCTTCCAACCGGTCAATCGAAAACTTGCTGATGATGTCGGATACAATGCCGTTGTTCTGAACAATTTCCATCAACGTGTTGCGATTTTCCTCGTTTTGAACCATACGGCGCAGGCGGTTGTAATCCGTTTTCAGGTTGTCGTCGATGATATTTTTAGGTGATTTCCGCGATACTAATATCTGATTGAAGAAATAGAGAATCATCGACGGATTATATACCCGATTTTCTCCGTCTTCGTCAAAAAGATAGCCATCATAATATGCCTCCATATCCACATTGACCAGATTGGGGTCAACGCCGGTTTCCAGCATCAATGCCTCCACTTCCTGTTGCGTAAAGCCCATCATTTCGTTGTACCGTGGATTAAGCGTGAGGTTGACGGCAATGTTGAAACCGCTTGTGAGGTCGTCCAGCATCACGGGCGAGATGCCGGTGATGAAAATGCGCCCGATGACCGATTTGGTGCCCACTTTCAACGATTCGTAGAAATCGCGCACAAAACCGTTGGCTTGCACCATGTTGTGATAAACATCTTCGCCCAACCGGCTGCCCATAGCGATGAGGTCGTTCGCAAAATGGTCGTATTCGTCGATGATGATAAAGAGCTTTATTCCGGCTGATTCGGCAGCAGTGATGGCTATTTGGACGGACTCAATGCCCGGTTTGACCTCATCAATCCGTCGAATACAATTATCGGCATCAGGGAAAATATTTCGATACATATTCAGAAACTGGCGAATGGCATTTTCTATTTTCCAAGAAAAAGAATGCCGGAAACCGTCTTCTTCGGAGGTGTTTAGACCCGAAAAATCGAATTTCAGTATGGCATAAGCATTCTTTTTGGGTGTCGGATGTTTGCCTATATACAACCCGCCAAACAGTTCGTCAAACATCTTCGCCTTGTTGATGTCATAATAATGGTCGAGCAAGGTGAAGAACAAACTCTTGCCGAATTTGCGCGGACGGATGAAGAACTGATAGGGATTGGACTCATTTTCAAGTTGTTCCACGAAGCGCGTCTTATCCACATAGGCATAATTCTCGGTCATCATGCTCTCAAAATTGGAGATGCCGGTAGGCAAACGCTTAATTTTTTTTGTTTCCATAACTCTTTCTTTTTTCTGCCACAAAGGTAATGAAAAAAAAGCGGAATCTAATCGGAATTTTGTTTCCCCCGCCGATAATCCTTCGGCGGCATCCCATATTTCTTGGCAAACTCGCGATAGAAATAGGATTTGTTGGTGATGCCGATGCGGTAGATGATTTCTGTGATGGTCAGGTCGGTGGTGAGCAGCAAATTTGCGGCGAAAGAGAGTTTGTAGTCTTTGATAAATTCGCGCGACGAGACGGTGGTGATGCTCTTCAGGCGCAAATACAGATTGCGCGATGAGATTTTCATTTTTTCGGCGATGTCTTCCATTCGCAGCGATTCGTCGGCTATATTTTGGTTGATGATAGCGACTATGGCGGATAAAAATTCTTTGTCTTCGCGGTGCAGCAGGCGACCGTCTGCCAGCTCGTAGGCACTCTCCGGCGTTTGCAGGTAGTCTTTCATCTCGCCCTTGCCCGTCAGCAGGCGATTGACAACGGACAGCAGCACTTTTGCCGAAAAGGGTTTGGTCAGGTAGGCGTCTGCCCCCACGTCGTAGCCGCTCTCCAAGTCGGCATCATCCACTTTGGCGGAAATGACAATCACCGGAATGTGCTTCGCATATTTGTCGTGCCGCAGTTGGCGAACAAACGACAAGCCGTCGGTGTCCGGCATCATAATGTCGGTGATGATGAGCGACGGCGTGTATTGCTGCATCTGCGCCAAAGCCTCGTCCACGGAGCAGGCTTTCATCACCGTGTAGTCGTCCGACAGGATGTCTGAAATCAATTCCACGATGTCATTATTGTCGTCCACGACCAAAATCTTACCCGCGCCGGATGTTTTGTGTTCGCTTTGTGAGTGGGTGGGGGTCGTGAGGGGCAAGTTCGGCAGCGTTACCACAAATTCGGTGTACTGATTCTGTTCGCTCGTGACGGCGATGTCTCCCTGCAACTGTTTGGTGGTGCTGTAACAGATAAACAGACCCAAGCCGTTGCGACTCGTCATCTGGTTGTAGGTGTTCACATCCGTGTTTTCCAATATCTTGTAGCGGTCAAAAATCGATTGGAGCGCATCCGGCGCGATGCCTTTGCCGGTGTTTCGGAGGGTGATTTTCAAAACGGCTTTCTCCACAGACAAGGTAATGTGGATTTCACCGCCCGCGTTGGTGTATTTGAAGGCATTGGAAATCAGGTTGGAGATGATTTTATTGAAACACGAGCGGTCGGTGTTCCAATGCAAATTCGCCGGAATGGAGGTTACCAATTTGATTTTGTTCTGCGCCACAATGCTCTCAAACTGCTCCAGCAGGGTGTTTACAATCTCTGCCACGGGCAATTGCTTAATCGTCGTCGGAATGTCGCCCACTTCCTCAATTTTTCGAAAATCAATGATTTCCTGAATCAATTCGTTCAGTCCGGCAACGCTGTTTTGCAGCATCTGCGAATGTTTCCGAATCGCCCCGTTAGCATCTTTTCGGTGGAGAATTTGCTCGCACGCGCCATTGATGAGCGTCAGTGGTGTCAACAGTTCGTGCGTGATGTTCGTGAAAAAGCGCAGTTTGGATTCCAGCAGTTTTTCGCGCTGCTCCTCTTTAATGCGCTCTGCCACAATCTGTTGCTTGTGCAGTAGCCGCCGGCGAATATAGACGATGACCGCCAGCAACGCCGCCACGCACAGCAGGGCATACGCCACCACCGCCCACACGCTCAGATACCACGGCGGCAGGACTTTCAGCCGGAGGGCATAGACCTTGTCGTCGGCATTCACGACATCGTTTTTATACCTCACTTTCAGCGTATAATCGCCTGCAGGGATATTTGTCAGGTTGATTCGATTGCTCTTTTGCAGCGAAACCCAATCGGCATTGTAGTTTTCGAGCAGGTAGGAAAAATCATAATGCGCACCGTCAATATAGTCCAGCACCGCAAACGAAACGGAGAATGAATTGTTTTCGTGGGAGAGGGTCAACGGCTTGCTGTTGTGGGCATTGTAATCATACAGCGGGCGCGTTTCGCCATTCAGCAGCGTTACTTCAAAGAACGACAAATCCGGCTCATAGTCCGCCCCGTCGTCGGTCGCCTGCGATTCCACCCACACCAAGCCGTTGACACCGCCGAAAAACAGACGGTCGGTGTGCGGACAATGCCAATAGGCATCGTCGGAAAACTCGACGACCCCGATTTTGGGCGATTGATAGTTGTAAAACGAATCGTTTTGCGGGTTGTATTTGACCAAGCCCTTGTTGGTGCTCAACCAGATGAAACCGGCATTGTCTTCCAAAATACCGTGAATCATATCGTTGGCGATGCCATTTTTGCGGTTAAACTGTTTGATGTCATTTTCGCCGGCGGGCGACCGTCGAATGATTGTCAAGCCTGAACTCGCGCCGATGTAGAGGATGGAATCGCTGCTTTTATAGACGCACAGCACATCGCCAATCGCCTTGTTCTCGGCGTTGTTCATCGAAATGAATCGGTGCGTTTTCGTGTATATGTTGAAGCAAATAACGCCATAGCCGCCTCTGCTGCCGGCAATCAGGGTGGAGTCGCCATCGTAAATCATCGAATAAAATTCGTTGCAGAGGTTGTTGTCCTTGTTGAAAACATACACGTGCTTCTGTTTGACGCGGTAGGGTTGTGTCGTTTTGTCAATCACAATCTGCCAGATGCCGTCGCCCACCGTCGCCACCCACAGCGTGGAGTCGCTCGTTTCGCACAGGGAATGGACGTGCTCCACCGGTTTGCCGGCATTGATGCCCGCGAGTTGGTAGATTTTATTTTCCGAATAGGAATAGTACGAAACGCCGCCGTTGGTGCCAATCCAGAGGTCTTTGGCGCGGAAACGGCTTTGCGCAAAGGAAAACACAGGGTCTTCATACAGCCCCTGATGCGCCACAAAGTGTTGCACATTGGCGGCAGGCACCGGCAGCCGGTTGAAGCGGTCGTAATCCTTGACGCGAATAATCCCGTCGCCTTTCGTCCCAAACCACAGCGAATGTTCTTTGTCCGTGAAAAAAGTGCGGATAGGCTTTTTCGCCATAAAAGGCAGATTTTCGAGCAGGATACTGCCGAATTTATCTTTTTCCCGATACAGTAACTCCACGCCGTTGCCATCGCCACCCACCCAGAGGGCATCCTGATTCTTATCTTTCAGCATACAAAAGATGCCATTCTCCATATTAACCAAATCCGGACGGTAGCGTTCCGAGGCATTCAAACGCACCAAACCATTGTGTGTGAACGCAATATAAATGTCGTTTTGGAAAAGGGCAATGCTCTGAAATTGCCCGTATCGCCGAATTAAATCCCCGATATTGCGCACCGCCGATTTCGTTTTCGCCGCCACATCATACTGAAACAGGTTCATTGCCGCATCCACGCAATAGAGCACGCCGTCTTGAAAAATGGCGATGCCCAACGCCTGCCCGTGAATCCGCTCCTCCACCAGCGTCAGGCTGTGCTTGCCCGCCTTCGTCGCCACCGACACTCGGCAGAGAGAGCCGTCTGCCTTGATGATATTCAGTTCGCCGGCGGCACCAATAAAAATATCGCGGACACTGCCGGGGCTGATGCCGGGCATATAAATATCATCGAATCGCTTCTGCTGCCTGTCGTAGAACGACAGATGGTCATCTTTGCCCACCAGCCAAGCATCGCCCTGCGCGGTGGCAACAATCAATTCCGCCTTTTTGTAATCGGGAAACGATTCCACCACCTTGCGCTCTTTCATCGAAAATTTATTGACACCCAACTGCGTTGTTACCCACAAAAAAGAAGGCTCCGCATCCAAAATACTGTAAATGCTGCTACCCAAAAGCGACGACTGATTGTCAGGCTCCGGACGAAAAACGGTGATGTCTTTCCCGTTGTAAAGATTCAGCCCGTCATAAGTGCCAA
>BNTT01000063.1 GCA_025996815.1 Bacteroidia bacterium | reverse complement strand
CCATAAACCTTGCATATTCCAAAATTTTTTGTACCTTTGTCGCGAGTTATGAATACTTTTACAAACAATATATGATTACGTTATCTTTACCATCTGTATCAACTCGCTGCAAATCAACGGGTTATAGAGTTTTTGCATTGAGCCTTGCGCTCATGTTTTCGGCGTGCGCCTCCCACATATTGGAGGAGCAACCCGACCTGCCGAAGCCACCCGAAGAAGAAAAGCCGGAAGGAAAGCCGCAGTGGGTGTTGGACGATGCCACGATTGATGCCCTGACCAAAAATGGCGGACTTATCATCAATTGGATAGATACGATAGCGAAGAAGTCAGCCTCCACGCGCGCAAGCAATGACGTAACCATCGGTCCGGGCGGCACCCCCGGCGTGCTCAATCCGCAGACCGAACAGGAGCGGCAGCAACAAGTCTGGCAAGAGCAATGGGATGCCTTGAAGTATGGCATGGAACCGCTCCCCTATATCTATCGCAAAGCCGCCGATTTGACGCTGGACTACGAAACGGATGATGTGAAGGTGGTCTATGACTGGTGGTGGTTTGACGAAACCGACAAAACGTGGAAAATGAAGCCGGCTCATGAAACTGCCGGCGTCAAATTAGTGGTCGACCGCTACTGGAACTACTCCCCCACGGATGGCTGGGAACATGCTACGGGAGGAATGGTAACCGACAACGCACTGAAAGATATAGCCAAATGGCAATCCTCAATCGCCGGACAAACGCGCCTGGCAGGCTATAAAACATTGTATCAGGAAATCGACCGCTTTCGCTACGACTATCACACGTATTTGGACATAAACAAACTCTTTTTCTCCGGCAGCATGGCGGAAACGCTCATGCTCGACGATACCGACAAGCAAAAAGCACCCACGCTGTTGCTGCACGAAATGGACACCTACCTGCGGTCTAATTATGTTGGCAAAGCCGGCGGCGAGGACAGGGTCACTATCAACGAAGGGGTTTACACAAACAGTAACGACATCTCCGAAGTGTATCCTCCGCGCCCCGGCGGTTATTCAAAAGCGGATTCAGCCAAACAAATCAACAAATACGGCAAATTTCTTACTACCGAAAAGATGCTTGAAAGCCCCATCTATGTCTTGCAGCAGGATGCCACGCTGCCATCTTCGCATCCGGAATTGCCCAATCCCAAATACTCCGCTCCTGCGGCAGCACGCGGCAAACTGTTTGAGTTTTACATGGGCAACGTCAAAGGGGTTGACCCCGCGTGGTGGGGAGGCGAAGAAGACGCGGTTATCGTCCTCGACGACTTGGATATATACGTTGGCGAAATCAAGCCGGTGAGCATAAGGACCATTCCGTCCGACATTTCCCTTGCCGGTATTGAATGGATGTCGTCCATTCCGGATATTGCATCAGTAAAAGACGGGGTGGCAGTTGGCGTATCCGTAGGGGAGGCAATCATCTCCGTCAGTTTCGAGGGCAGGGAATTGGCACGCTGCACGGTCAGGGTTACTAATGACCCCGATGCCACTGCGGTGACTAAAGTTACGCTAAACAAAACCATGCTGGAAATGTACCCCGGCGAAGTTTACGACCGGCTGGAAGCCTCTGTTACGCCGCCCGATGCCACATATCGCACGGTCGTTTGGGTTAGCGACGATGAAACTATTGCCACGGTGGACTCTGTCGGCACGGTAACCGCCGTCAGTGTGGGAACGACTTATATTATCGCCCGTGCGGGCGGTGTAAGTGCGGTGTGCGAGGTCATAGTAATGTTCCCCGCCATCATTTTGGAGGATATAGTGGTGCACAAGGGCAGAACCAAGTTGCTCAAATACACCACGTTTCCCCCCGGTTCCACCCTTATCGATGCGACATGGAAATCCAACGACGAAACAATTGCCACGGTATTGGCGGGCGCGGTAACCGGCGTGGAAGAGGGCAAAACGACCGTCACGGTTACCATCGCCAACAGCAGGCCTGCCAGTTGCACGGTAACGGTGCTCCCCATGAATCCGGAAGACATACCGGTAGAGAGTGTCGCTATCTATGATGCCGACTATGACACCATAACTCATTCGGGAGGGAAGGAATTGACGGAATTAATACTTCCCGTCGGCGATACCTACCAGCTACATGCAGAGGTCTTGCCGGATGATGCCACTTGCGACGTAGTGTGGGTGTCCGAAAAGCCGGACATTGCGACCGTCGACCAAACCGGGCTGGTTACCGCCGTCAAGGAGGGCAAAGCAAACGTTATCGCCATTGCCAACGGCATGACTGCCGTGTGTGAGGTGTCGGCGGAAACAGTAACCGTGAAGCCCCCCACCCTAACCGTTAAAATGGGCGAAACATCCGATGCCTTGCTCGCCGTGATAACGCCCTTTAACGACCCCTACGAAACGCCGGTCTGGTGGTCTGAAAATAAGGACATCGCCACCGTGGACGCAAAAGCAGGGACGGTAACCGGCGTATTAATGGGTGAGGTGAAGATTTACGCCACGAAGGGTGGAGGTGCCTATTGCGTGGTAACCGTGAAATCCAACGTAGAGATGGATGTTACGCCGGACTCATTATTCCTTGTCGTTGGAGAGAGGTACAACAAGTTGGAAGTTAAAATAACGCCACCGGATGGTTCTGATGCCGCATATACATTGTCGTCCGAAAATCCGGACATCGCCGCGGTAGACGAATTTGGGGTGATATTCGGCATATCAGAGGGAAAAACAAAGATTTTTGCCACCACTGCGGCGGGACTAACCGATTCCTGTGTGGTCACGGTCACTTACCTTATAGAGTCGGAGCCATTCTCATCCTCCGTCGGCAACCACACGCTGGAAATAACGCTTACCAACGGCACATTTGCGCCGGCAACGAGCCTCTCCATGTCGCAATTCGCCCTCACCACACGGGGAACACGCGGAGTTGTCAGTCTGGACGGTGGCATATTGAGGCGCGCCTCCTCCACGGTGTGCACCATCACCGGCTTGGACTCGGTGAAAATCGCAGGAGAGGGTCAGACAATCACCATACATGGATCTGCCTTTACCACGCTACCCACAAGAGTGTGGGTAGTGGCAAGAGGGGGACCCCGCGACCCCTCAAGCCCGGACCTCACCATAAAGTTCGGCAAACGCGTAGCAAGCGACGTACTCACCCAAAGCATAGTGTATGAAACCTATACCGACCTGCACAGGATGATTTCTCGTCCCGCTCCGAATGAGAATTTTAGCACATTCGTCGAGCTTGGCGACTATATCGACCTGCTGTCATTGACCCTGCAGGACAATGACAGTACGATAATCGACAAGGAGTTAGATCGTGGCCGGCTCCTGCGCCATATCGTGGTGGGTATCAACTCATTTAAGCGCGATATTCCCAGTGCGGTTTCTATTAGTGCCAATAATCCCGGTGCCCCCAACCATGTGGTGTTCCAGTTCCAGAATGCTCCGCTTGACCGCAACATGAATCCCTCTGCAACCAACGCCGGGGGGTATTATCAAAGCGAGATGCGTTCTTTTCTTGCCAATTCTTTCTTTCCGGGGCTGAAAGAGGCCGCGGGGGGCATTACTGACGAGATGTTCTGGGCGCCCTCGCGCAAATTGCTGTTGCCAATAGGGGAGGGAGGAAGCTCGGCGGATATACTCTGGCTCCCCACCGTATCGGAAATAACGGGCAGAGACGACTGGTATCCCCTGCATACGACGCTGCAAGAGGAGGCAAAATTGCCTATGGCACGGCTTGAGTACTACACAAATAATGACAGGCGCATTAAATACGACAAAGACAATCTTCAAGGCGATTATTGGTTGAGCACACCCCTTATCGTTAATCCGGATGGGGAACGCCTTCCGCAAGACTTGTGGCCCGGGCCCGCGCCCGGTCCCGGGCTCGGCTGGCGATATTATTGGGATCTTGACAGATACCACAGCAGCTTTTGCACTATCCGCTCCAATTGTAATTTAAGTGAGTACCATGGGGAGGAGTACAGTGAGTACCACTGGAAGGAGGCGTTCCATGCCTTCGCGACACATGCTATTAGGGAATTCGGCTGTGTCCCCGCCTTCTGTATTCAATAATGAGTTGAAATAAACTTGTCAATGGTGTCAAGGACATACTCCTTGCCGAAGACTTCTTCGCCAAAATTATGGGTGATTGTCTGAACCATGATTTTTACAAGATTAAGGGGATTAACAAGATTTAGGGATTAACAAGATTTTTTTATCCTGTTAATCCCCTTAATCTTGTAAAAATCATGGTTCAGACTATTTCACCACAATCTTCTTCGTAACCACCGAGCCGTCGCTGCAAGCCACGCGCACGAGATAAATGCCGTTGGGCAGATGTGAAACATTGATTGTTTGCGAATTACCCTGTTGTAGAGACGCGGCGCGCCACGTCTCTACGGTGCGTCCGGAAATATCAAAGATTTCTACTTTTTCGATGGGGGTGTCGCTTTTGATGAAGAGGTTGTCTCGGACGGGGTTGGGATAGACCGCAAGTTTGTCTGCCTCCTCTGTTGTTTCTATGGCAGTGGCTTCCGTCCACTTGGCATACAGCATAATGTCGCCGGTTACGGGGTCGCCATTGAAAAACCACTCGTTTTGGTAGGACAGCTCGTAGAACCAGCCGGCAAAGGCGTAGCCCTCGCGGGTGGGTGGCGTTGGAGCCGTGAGCAGGTCGCCCTTTGCCACATTCTGCGCAGGCACACTGCTGCCACCGCGAGAGTTAAACGTGACGGTGCACACAGCATTCACCGTTACCGTGCAAGCCGCACTATAACTTCCCTCTGCAGTTATGACGGTAATGATTGTTGTGCCCGCAGAAATGGCTATAACCATACCCGCATCATTTACCGTTGCAATGCTTGTGTTGCTACTGTTCCATATCACTTGCTGATTGGTGGCATCGGCAGGCAGTACAGTGGCGGTAAGTGTTTCTGTGCCTCCTGCGGCAAGCGTGGTGGTGAGCTTGTTGAGCGTTATGCCCGTTACAGGAATTGCAATAGTGCCACCTCCTTCTTCGATGATATTGAAAAAATCCATCCAACCGTATGCCGCTTTATACGCTGCAAGAGAGCCTGCCGGCACATATAGTTTACAGGTTGTTGTGTTGGCAAGAAGAAAAGGATAAGTATTGTCAATATTGGGCGGGGTCGGATTATTACAGTGTATTTCTGTCAAGCCACTACAATTAAAAAACGGGTTGGTTTCAATTGAAGTAACCGAATTTGGAATAATCACCGAAGTCAAGCCGCTACAGTCGGAAAAAGCGAAATATCCAATCGAAGTTACACTATTTCCAATAGTCACCGAAGTAAGCCCCGAACAACCTCTGAAAGTATCATGCTCAATCGAAGTAACGCCATTCGGAATAACAATCGAAGTTAAGCCAGCGCAATTCTGAAAAGCATTACTTCCAATCGAAGTCACATTATCCGGAATAACAATTCCTGTTAAAACACCACACTGCCAAAATGCCAGCGTTCCAATTGAAGTTACGGAATTAGGAATAGTTATGGATGTCAACGAGGTGCAATAAGAAAACGCGCTATATCCTATACTTGTTACGCCATCTTGTATTATCACGGTGGTAATGGTGCTGTTTTGGGGGTCATACCATGGCGCGTAAAATCGCCCATCCCAATCTCGCATTGCCCCCGTGCCGCTAATGACAAGGGTCTTTTGGTCGTCGCTAAGCGTAGCGATTACATCGGTTTCTGTTGGGTAGCCAATGTTCCACGTAGTTCCGGATACCTCCGGAATTTTTACCTTGAACATCACAGAAATTGTGTGACTGGCAATTACATTCGCAAAGGTGTAGCTGCCTGCCGCAACAGCAGCAGGGTCATTCACGCCGTCTACCAACACTTGGTCTATTTCGTAGCCGCTATCGGGATTGAAATAGAAAGTTTGACTGTCGCCTTGATTGACCGATGTTGCGCCGCTTGGCGAAACAGTTCCGTTGCTTGCTGCAAAGGCGGTAATTGTATAAGTTTGCGTGGCTTCTTGACTAACCGTTACCGCACAAGTCGCCGTTTTGCCACCGTCTACTGTGGTGGCTGTAATGGTGGCTGTGCCCACTGCTTGTGCCGTTACCAAGCCGCTTGTGCTTACGGTTGCAACGGTTTCATTGCTGCTCGTCCAAGTTACTTGCCTGTTGGTTGCCTCCGTCGGTACAACGGTAGCAGTTAGTTGTTCGGTGTTACCAACCAATAAAGTGGTTGTTGGCTTGTTCAAACCCACGCCCGTTACGGCAATATCCGCAGTAGCATCTCCTTCTTCGAGGATATTAACAAACTCTTTCCAATCGGATGCTGCTTTATAGGCAGCAAGAGAACCTTTCGGTACATATAGTTTACAGATTTTTTTTAAAATACTAGCAAAAGCAAAATAGTTAACTGTTGGTGGGGTTGGATTTTCACTATGTATCTCTCGAAGACCATTGCAACCACTAAAAGCATACGGTCCAATGCTTGTCACGTTATTACCAATGGTAACGGAGATAAGACCGCTGCAACCCTCAAAAACAGAAAATCCAAAGCTTGTCACGCTATTACCAATAGTAACGGAGGTAAGACCGCTGCAACTTTTAAAAGCATAATTTTTAATGCTTGTAACGCTGTTAGGTATGGTAACGGAGGTAAGACCGCGGCAACCATAAAAAGCAGAATACTCAATGCTTGTCACGCTGTTAGGAATTGCAACGGAAGTAAGACCGCTGCAATTGTAAAAAGCCTCATTCCCAATGCTTGTCACGCTGTTAGGAATGGTAAAAGCGCCTTGTTTTCCGGCAGGATATGTAACCAATGAAGTTTGAGGTTTGTTGTAAAGCACACCGTCTATCGAACTATATAGCATACTTAGCAGCATCAACATTAATTGCAGTAAGACCTGTGCAATCTGTAAAAGCCTCATCCATGCTTGTCACATTGTTAGAAATATTAACGGAGGTAAGACCGTTACACTTTTCAAAAGCAGAATTCCCAATGCGTGTCACGCTGTTAGGAATGGTAATGGAGGTAAGACTGCTGCAACCAGAAAAAGTCGCACTCTCAATGCGTGTCACGCCGTTAGGAATGGTAACGGAGGTTAGACTGCTGCAATTTTCAAAAGCCGATGCCCCAATGCCCCGGATGTTAGGAATGGTAACGGAAGTAAGACTGCTACAACCAGAAAACGTATATGACGGAATGACTGTTACGCTCTTACCAATGGCAACGGAGGTAAGAGCACTGCAATTTTCAAAAGCCCTTTCTCCAATGTTTGTATTGCTGTTGGTAGAATTACCAATGGTAACGGAGGTAAGACCTGTGCAATCTTTAAAAGCCCTTTCTCCAATGTCGGCGTTAAGAATGGTAACGGAGGTGAGACTGCTGCAACCCTGAAAAGCACCATACTCAATGTTTTTCACGCTATTAGGAATAGTGGCGGAGGTAAGCTTGCTGCAACCTTGAAAAGCATGCGACTTAATGTCTATCACGCTGTTAGGAATGGTAACGGAGACAAGAGCACTGCAATCTTCAAAAGCAGAAATTCCAATAGTAGTAACCCCACTGTTGATGACCACCGTTGTAATCATATCACGGGAATAATACCAAGGCACAGGATTGGATAACTCACTATAACTCCCCATAAACCCCGAGCCACTAATGGTGAGCGTGCTACCCGAAAGCGACCATGTGCACTGTCCGGTTGTGCCGCTCTGTCCAAAACTGCTCATAACCGTGAACAAGCAGATAACTGTTGATAAGATAATTTTTTTCATTGTTTAATAATTTTATTTGATAAGATAAACAATTTTATCAGTTTAGAAAGTTGAATAATAAACACTATCAACACCCCTATAAGAAACACATTTAAAATAAAATCTAACATTTCAATTGATTTTACATTGATTTGTATAGATTCTATGTTAATAATGTTTACGTTACTTAACACGGCAAGAACGGTTGCTAAAATAGCAGGATATTTAATCGTACCAGCCGTATTGTAAGCTTCAAGCATATTCTTATCCTTTTGAGAAAGAATACCATACCAAAACTCCGTATCTTCAATAGAATGATAAGGTGCTATAGTTAGCTTTTCATACTTTTTCCAAACGTCTTTTAAACCCGCTTCTTCGCCTTTATCAATCTCTTGGGAAGGTTGTTCGGCAGAACTATACTCTCTGATTATGTAACTGCCTTTTGCAACTGATAAATGATAAAATTTATCGGTTCCTTTCTTTTTAATAACAAATCTTTTTGCCATAACTATTGTTTTTATTTTTTAATTTTATACTTATTTTTATTGATTGGATTGCGGGGCAAGCCCGCAATGGCAACACACGCGAGAAGCCACACCAAGGAAATAACCCTGATGTGGCTAACTATATGTTCTTCGGATGAACTTTAAAAATCTTGTTTCGCATCGTTTTAAGAGTTTATGCCCTAAACTCTTAATCTCATCGGCAAACAAAAAGCGCGAAAGTGCTCGTTAAATGCTTATTTGTTTCCTGTGGCTCTTCCAAAAGCCTTGTAGTAAAATAGACACGAACAATTCACGCCGACCGGCATGAACTTTCGCACATATTCTCTACTATTTTTTGAAATTTGGAAGATTTCAGGAAACGAGAATAAGAGCTAAAAGCCCTATTATCAATATTTTATAATTCTAATTTTTCTGTTTCATTGTTTGTATTTTTATCTCAGGGGACAAAGGTATGAATTTATTTTGGAATTGTGCAAATAATTTTGAAGATTTTTTTTGTTTTTGCCATATCTGCCCCAATAATATTGGCAACAGAAGGAATAAATTGTTTGAAAATAGTTAGCCCTCAAAGCGTTTCCACTTTCAAATCCTTATTCCGTTCATCCACTAACCGGATATAATCGCCGATGGGTTTATAATTCGATGGCATATTTGTCAGTTGTTTTATATCCCTGTTCGGGATGGTTGTGAGTGTAAGGGAAGTGTTTTCCCAACTTTCCATCTTTGTCCATCGTCCGTTATTGTCCGATTCGAGATAGCCTTCGGTGCAGAGTTTTTTTAGCAAACTTGTGATATCTGTGCGGTGTCTGTTGAGTATATATTGCAGGTCAAACGCATCAAAATAAAGCCATATTCTGCAATTTTGTTTCGTCTGTTACGCCGGAAGGCGTTAAATTTTGATAACCCTGTACAAGCGAAGCGCAGTGCAGGGTAAGGCACGGGGGGGTAAGGTGCGGGGTAGATGGCAGTCCCTCCTATCTCTTTTTTGTTAGGCACGAAATATCAATGGCGTTGCTATCACATTCCGTCGCTAACGCGACGGTGGGTTGTGGCGGGTGGATTCCGGTTTCTACCAATATATTTTGCCTAACGGCACAAAAAAGAGATAGCCAGCTACCCTGCGCCTTACCCTCGCGCCTTACCCTGCACTGCGCTTCGCTTGTACAGGGTTATCAAAATTTAACGCCTTCCGGCGTAACAGACGAAACAAAAATTGCAGAATAGGGCTTTATTTTGATGCGTTCGCCCTGAAGCGCATGAATAAAATGAATTGTTCGTTCATATTTTTTTTGTATCTTTGCAGCGGAAAACATAACATAAAAATTTTAAAAATATGAATGCAAAAGATTTGAACACAATGAGCCGGCGTCGCTTTTTGGGCTATTCTGCCCTTGGTTTGGCGGGGCTGACAATTCTTCCGAGTCGGGTGTTTGCCGCCGGTGGGCGGTTGGCTCCGAGCGACAGGGTTGTGATGGGATTTATCGGATTAGGGCAGCAGGGGCTTTCCGATTTCAGAAGTTTTACGTCGTGTCCGGGCGTGCAGGTCGTTGCCTGTTGCGATGTGGACAGTATCAAGCGCGAACGCTTCAAAAGGCGGGTGGAGGCTTGGCAAAAGGAGCAGGACGTGCCTGTGAGATGCGACACGTATGAGTTTTATGAGGATTTGCTGGCTCGCAAGGATATTGATGCCGTGGCTATTGCTACGCCCGACCATTGGCACGCGCTGATTACTATTCAGGCTTGCCGCGCCAAAAAAGATGTGTATGTGCAGAAACCTTTGGCATTCACTGTTACCGAAAGTTTGCAGATGGTGAAAGCCGTGCGCGAAAACGGTGCGGTGTTGCAGGTGGGCAGTCAGCAACGCTCCGCCGAAGAGTTTCAGCAGGCTATCGCCCTGATTCGCAGCGGTGCCCTGGGGCATGTGGAAACGATTTATGCCAAGGTGGGCGACCCCCCTACCCCGCTGAATTTGCCCGAACAGCCCGTTCCGGCAAGTTTGAACTGGAACCAGTGGATGGGTCCCTTGAACGACCCGAAGATACATTATCATCCCGATTTATGTCCGCCCGTTTCTCTGAAACCCGAAAAGAACGAGGCGTTGTGGGGTGCGTGGCGATGGTATCGCGAAACGGGCAACGGATATACAGCCGATTGGGGTGCGCACATGTTCGACATCGCTCAGGCTGCCATCGGAATGGACGGCTCAGGTCCCAGCGAATTTATCCCCAAAGGCTACAAGGGGGCAGAATACCTCACAATGAAATATCAGAACGGCATCGTGATGACCGAACAACCCTTCCACGAGGGGGGTGGCAACGGGATACGCTTCAACGCCACCAAAGGTTGGCTCAAAGTGGCGAGAGGCTATATCGAATGTTCCGACGCGAATCTTCTTGCCAAAATTGAGCAGGAAGTCAATCAGGGCGAATATGAGATAAGTTCGCCGCACATGCAGAATTTTATTGATGCCGTGCGCTCGCGCAAAAATCCGATTGCTCCGGTAGAAGTAGGCTGCAGCACCAACATCCTGTGCGTGAATGCCAACATCGCCACCGAGTTGCAACGCCCTGTATTGTGGAATCCGGCAACGCTCAGCTATGGCGACGACGCGGAAGCGGCAAACCACCGGCTTTACAACTACCAATATCGCAAGCCATACACTTTATATTAGCATCGCCGCACCCAGCAGGGCAATGTCTTCTTTTTGCGATACGCGAATTTTGAGTCGCTCAACCGTTTCCGAATAAGGGAACGTTTTGAGCGACTCGCGCATTGCGTCCACGAAATAAGCGTAGGCATTGGAAATGCTGCCGCCGAGGATAATCATTTCGGGGTCGTAGGCGAAGAGCACCGCTTTGAGCAAGTTGCCGATATGCGCTCCCGCTTCTTGCCACAGGCTGAGGGCTTGCATGTCGCCCGCGCGCACCCGCTCGTAAGCCTCCTTGCCGGTGAGTGCGTGTTTTTCCGCGAAAAAGCGGCTGCCGCAATAGAACTCGTAATCGGCATCGAGGTAGGGTATGCAGCCTATTTCGCCCGCACCGGCGTTGTTGCCCACATAAAGTTTGCCGTTGATGATGATGCCAGCACCCACGCCCGTGCCCAGAGCCAAGCAGACGATGTTTTTGCTTCCTGCGCCCGCGCCAAAATGGTATTCGCCAAGCGCGAAGCAGTTGCAGTCGTTGTTCACCGCCACCGGCACCTTAAACTCCGCTTCGAGGAGGTCTTTCAGATGCACTTTTTTCCACGAAGGGATGTTTGCCACATCATACACGATACCTTTTTCCACGTCCACGACCGACGGCACGCCGATGCCGATGCTCTCCACGCTCGGATTGAGCAACCGGCGAATCATCGCTTTCAGTTGATCGACAACGACTTCCTCCGCAGCATCAGCTTTGCACGATTCTGCCAATTTGTCCACTATTTTGCCATCCGCGACAATGCCCATTCTGACATTTGTGCCGCCCAAGTCTATGCCTATTTTCATATTTGAGTTCCTTTCACGCTTATTTTTTTTCTCTTGCCGTTGCCCCAATACAGTGTCAATTCAAACGGCACATTGCTGTCTACCGTCACCACAGGCATCTCATCCTGCGAATTGCGCCTGTTCACTTTCAGGTTCACCAATCCGTCGGGACCGAAAGGATAACGCTCAATGCCGTGCGCCTCCAACTGACCAACGTCCCACACCAGCGAATGGGTGGAATAATCGGAGCGGATGCCCAGTATGTATTCGATAAAAACGGCGATGGGCGGCAAGCCTGTCCAGCCCACAAAGTCTTTGCGCGCCATAAAGCCCTGCTCGATGGCTTCGGGGGCATAATATTCCCAGAATGTGCCCGTGTTTTTATAGACTTCCAACACATTGTTGTAGTGATTTCGGGCAATATCCTTTGCCTGTTGGGCATAACCTTTCTTGTCTAAGCCGGTGATGACCATATAGTTGGTGCCGGGCCACACGCCTCCCTGCCAATAGCGACCCTTGGGGTTGTATTTGGGGTTGTCTGCCGAGAGGGACGGCACACGGTGGGTGCGATTAAAGGTGTTTGTGTTTTCCAACTCCTTCACCATCCTGTCTAACTGATTTTTGTCTAACACATTGGTATGCAGTGCCCAGAATGCGCCGATGCCTTTGGTGGTGTTCAGGCTGCCGTCGGCATATTGGTCGTAGAGGAAGCCTGTTTTTTCGTCCCAGAGATGGTCGTGCACGTATTTTGTCAGCAGTTTTATCTCATCTTCAAACTCTTCGATTTCCTGCCAGCGTTCGAGATAGAAGCCCATTTCCAGCAGCACGTTTGCCATCAATATCTGTTGCAGGCAGGCATCCAGCCACGTCATATATCCGTGACTGTAGATGATGCTGTACTGCGATTGCACGCGCGGCATATTGTCCATCCCTGTCCCCCACCCGCTCGACCAATACGTTCCGTTTTGCCACGTGCGGTTGAGTTTCAGCCACTTATAATAGGCACAGAGGGCGGGGAATATCTGCATCAATCGGTCATCGTCGCCATACTGCCTGTAATAGAGCATCTCGCTCCACGGCAAGAGGTTGGGACCCGTGCTCACGGGGTCGTAGCGTTCAAAACAGTCCGTGCCATCGGCGCGAATCTCGCGACAGATGAAGCCGTCGGGGTGCTGCTTCGCATAAAAATTGTCTAAGGTGTGCTGAAAGGGGAAAAAACGGTAGCCGTAGCGGGCAAACATCATCATAAAGGAAGCATCCCACATAAAGATATTGCCGTTGTAAGCCACATCCAGGTAGGGCGACACGAAGCCGGAGCCTTCGTCCACCTGCCGAATGTTGCCGACAGCAAACTCCCACGCCTTCCAATACATCTCCACTTCCTTGTCGTGCCCTGCCCAAACGGGGTTTGGCAGGATTGCCTTCGCTTCGGCAAAACTTTTCGGCACAACGACCGCCGGTTTGGCGATGCGAAACTCATTCTCCGTCACCAAAGCCTCCTTCACATACGTGTTTTTGTAAGGCTGCGAAAAAGCGGCTGCCGACAGGCAAAGACCCGCGAAAATCAGTGAAATTATTTTTTTCATGGCAATACTATTTTAGCGGTTACGACCGAATGGTCGGAGATAAATTTTCCTTTAACTTCTGCTTCTATCACCGTGTGTTTAAGCACTTTAACATCGTGATTAACAAAGATATAGTCGATAAACGGGCGGCTTTCGAGCGGCACCTTCCCAAAGCCGTGAAAAGTCCACTCCGGACCACTTTTCTCAGCGGCAACATCCCTCGTGTGCACCAGCAGCAGAGGGTTGGCGGGGTTTAGAACGTGTTGGATGACATCCGATTCGGGTGTCGCGTTGAAGTCGCCGGTCACAATCACCGGCAAGCCACGACTGAGTTGTGCCGCCCTTTCGAGCAACAGGGCAACCCCCTCCTGACGGGCAACCGTCCCCACATGGTCGAGGTGGGTGTTGATGGCAAAAACTTGCTGCTTGGTGCGCACGTCTTCCAATATCGCCCAAGTTGCAATGCGCTCACAGGCACCGTCCCAGCCTTTGGAGCCTGGCACTTCGGGCGTTTCGCTCAGCCAAAAAGTGCCCTCCTCAATCGATTCCAGTCGCGTTTTTTTATACAGGATGGCAGAATATTCCCCTTCGGTTTTACCGTCGGCGCGCCCGACGGCACGCCCCACGCCAATGGAGCCATACTCCGGCAGGCGTAGCTCCAAGTCGTTCAACTGATTGTTCAAAACCTCCTGCGTCCCCACAATATCGGCATCATAGAGCATAACAGTCTGTGCCGCAATGTCTTTGCGATACTGCCAATTGTTCAAACTATCCCTCGGATTGTCGTAGCGGATATTGAAACTCATCACATTCAGTTCCACCGGAACTTTTGCGTTGCAACCAGCCAATAACAATGCCCCGGCTGCGAATAAATAAATTATCTTTTTCATAAATACATATTTTTTTAGTCAGGGGCAAAGTTACAAATAATTTTTCAATTATTTGCATATTCAAAAAAAAACTGTACTTTTGTAGTGAGAAGTACACAAAAAAATAAAAATTTAATTTTATGACATAAACAAAGGCGGTAATTCGCTCATTATTAAGACATTTTGGAAAAAGCGTTTTGCGTACATATCTTGTTTTCGAAGCTTAGGAACTTTCAAAAACAATCAAGAGAGTAATGTTAAGACGTTCACACCGTTGCGGTGTGGACTTTACTCTTTTATTTGATTGTTGGTATCCTAAGACCTCGAAAACGGATAATTCAGAGTTTTGTTCACGCTTTTTTCATTTCTAAAAATTGACAAATGCAAATGGAAAAGGAAATACATATTGGAAAACTGATACGGCGCAAGTTGAAGGAAGAAGAGCGCACGGTGGCGTGGCTGGCGCGGCAAATGGGCTGCGACCGCTCCCGCCTCTACCTGATTTTCAAAAACCAACACATCGACACCGAGTTGCTCCTCAAATTCGCGGAAATTCTGCATCACGACTTTTTTGCTCATTACTCATCTTTGCTTGCTGAAAATCAATCTGTTACGGAAAATGTGTAGTGTATTTCACTACACATCTGTTGCGAAATCAACTACACTTGTGTGGTGAAATTAGGGACACTAATCTATTGTGTGTCAATAAATTATGTTGTAACTTTGCAGCCGATATTTTATACAAGATAAATTTTAAAAATATGAACAGTTTAGACATTCAATCTTATTGGGAAGAGATTAAGAAAACGTTAGACCCCATTCAACAGCAAGCGGGCGGTCTCGGCTATTATGTTTTCCAAACTCAGTACAAGTTTAAGCCCGATTTGCTCCTTGTGGGCATTAATCCGGGAGGTGATTACGATGGTGGATTTTCTTTCTTGGAGCGAGAGACAAATTGGTACACCGATTGTAAAAAGAACCCCGAAGCAAGTTGCAATTTTAATGAGACCATTTGCACGCTGTTTGGCTATGGCACCAATGAAAAATTGTGGCAGTTGTTAGAAAATGCCGTTGGTATGAACACTATCTTTTTCAATACCGGAAGCGTTGAAAAATTGGAAAAACTTTCTTTGGCGAAGTCAATAGAATCTGCCTGTGTGAAATTTACAAGAGAGCTGGTTGATACCTATATTCAACCAAAACAGATTGTGGCAATGGGGACAGGTCCTTTCAATTGCCTGAAGAACAAGCCGGTTGAGATGTTGAAATTCGGAGATGTTCAAATGAAAAAATCCTATCGTGGGGATATTCCTATCTACTATATTCCCAATCCGTCGAGGCTAACGCAGCATCTCTACGCTAACGGGAAAATTGAGCAATACAGACAAATTTTAGAAAAAGAACTTTGTTAGTGAGTTTGATATAAACAAATATTTATAATAAAAAAAATTGGTATAGGCGTTTAGGTCGCCCCAATAATTTGCTACCTTTGTAGCATGGAAGAAAGGATAAAATTTATGGGAGTGAACTCAATCAATTTTTACAGACAGTTTCCAACGGATACAGATTG
>BNTT01000062.1 GCA_025996815.1 Bacteroidia bacterium | reverse complement strand
GGCAGTTTGTCGGTGTTGGTTTGCCAATCGCCCAGCCCGGCTCTGTCGCCATTGCGGGGATATTTTTTGCCAAACCAGCCATCGTCCAGCAGAAAGAGTTCAAAGCCCATTTTGGCGGCATCGTCGATGATGCGGGTGAGTTTGGCTTCGTCGAAGTCGAAATAGGTGGCTTCCCAATTGTTGAGCAGCACGCTCCGTTCCACATTGCCGTTTTTGATGCCGTATTTGCGTGCCCAGCGGTGGAAGTTGCGGGTCATTTTGCCGGTGCCTTCGTTGCTGTATGTAAAGAGCAGTTCCGGCGTTTTGAATGTTTCGCCCTGCGCCAGGGTGTATTCCGAAGCGTAGGGATTGGCACCGGAGAGCACGCGCAAGTTGTTGGAATTGTCCACCTCAAAGTTGAATTTGAAACTGCCGGGCCAAGCCAGTGTCGCGCCGATTATCTCGCCCGCATTCTCTTGAGCGGGTGCATTGAGCGAAAGAATAAAGTTCGGATGCGTGAACTGATGCGCCCGCACGCCCAATTTGGAATCAATCACCTTGCTGCCTGCGGTGAGCAGTTGTTCGGAAATATTCATCTCATTAGCCCAATCGCCGTGAAAATGGCTCACATAGTATTGACGGGCATTGAAAGCGAGGTCGGAGGAGGCAAATTCAGCCAAGCGCACCGCTTTCTTTTGACCGTTGCGAATTTCCACCCACTGCTCAAGGATGTCGTCCTTTTGGTAGGCATTATAATGTATATCCACGAAGAGGTCGTAGAAATCGTCTTTCAGGGAGATGACCGTATGAATAATGTCGTCGCTTTTCCTGTCAGTCTTTGTGGACACGAAAGCCAACTCGGTACTCGTGTTGCCATCGGCTTGAATCGCGCGCAGGGCGGCTTCAAAGACGTGATTGGTACCAAAAGTGGTATAAGCGGCGAAGTTTGCCAAATCCACCTGCTGCAACTCGTCCATTTGGAGGGGTTTTGCACCATAATAGGTCTGCACCAAACGGTGTTTGTCGTTCTCTTTCAGAACGAGGCAAGTGTTGTCGGTCGCCACCGTAATATACTGTCCGGCAAAAGCGGTCGCGGCGAGCGACAAACTCAAAAGTGTCAAAAAGTGCTTTTTCATATCTTTTTAAAATTTATTCTTGTTATTTCGACTGCAAACATACGACTTTTTTTAATACATAATAGTTACAAACTCGTCAATTTATAGCACATTTGTCGCAATGTGCGCTACAAAGCCTCCACCGGCTGCTAAATTGACCTTTATTTTACTCTTTGAATCCACTTTTATTGTTTCAATCACATATTCGGTCGGCTCCGCGCTTGCATTGGTGCCGTCTTTATATATAATCGCACTGTATTTTTTGCCTTTGGGCAAGAACGAACAATCGACAGTGAGCGTTCGCACCGTCCAATTGGTCATTCCGCCAACATACCAGTCTTTGCCTTTTTGCTTCGCTGTCACAAGGTATTCGCCCAATTGCGCATCCAAGGGCAAAGTTTTGTCCCAAACCGTGGGCACGGCGGACAAGAATTTCAGCAATTCCGGATGTTTTTCATATTCCGTGGGCGCATCGCACAAATAAGCCAGCCAATGGTCGAAAACGATATACATCGCCAATTCATGCGCCCGTGTCCCCATCGTGGAGGGGATGATATTGGGCTTGTCGATAGGCTTAAACGCCTCTTTCGTCGTGTTGCGAAACGAGCCGGGCGTGTAATCGACAGGACCGGCAAGCAAACGGATAAACGGAAATTGCACATGATATTCCGGATTAGAGCCTCTGTCCCAGAAATTGCATTCGGCACCGCGCACGGCTTCAAAATTCAAAATATTGGGATAGGTGCGGTTTAAGCCCGTTGGCACGGGGCAACCGTGGTAGAGCGCCACCATTTTCAGGTCGGCTAACCGTTGCGCGAGGCTGTGCCCCCAAGTCATCGCAATCTGGTCGTTGCGTTCAAAAAAATCAATTTTCACGCCATATACACCCTTTTCTTTCATGCGAGGCAGGAAAGCGGGGTCTTCCACCGCCATGCTCGCCCACGTCCAAACGAATATTTTCACATTTTTGCTCGCGGCATAGTCGCACAACTCCTGTATATAACTTTCTTTCCAACCGGCATCCAAAGTCATATATTCCAACTTGTTTTTGGAGGCGAAATCCACATAATATTTATACAAGTTCAAGCCGAGATTGTCATTGCCATAAGGGGGAACGTCTGCGCCATCCAGCATCGCCTTGTGCCACCACTCCCAAGCCGTTTTGCCGGGTATTATCCACGAGGTGTCGGTCAAGCGGGAAGGCTCTGCCAAAAGATAAACCAAATTGTTGTTTAACAAACTTTTATCATCATCCGACACCACCAACACGCGCCACGGGAAAGTGCGTGTGCCGCTCGTGTTGGCAATATAATTGTAGCGCACTATCGGCAAGTGATTGGAATAGGTGTTCTCCGGAGCCTCCACGATTTTGGGAACGCTCGCCCACATCCCTTTCACGGAATTTTCCCCATTCGGCTCGATATACAAACCCGGATAGTCGTAGGTATCTGCCTCTGTGATAACCAATTTATAAGGCGTATTCGGATAGGCAAACAGAATGGGACCCACCGAAAAAGAGGCAGGATTAATATCTTTAATTGTCTTGCAAATAACATAAGTTTTTTCAAAATTCCGCAAATCAGGCGATTGCGGATAATAAACACTCGGATTGCCGGCAAAATTAAAGACCGCATCTTCATCCCGAATGATGATATCACCTGCCAAGTGAGTAACGAAACGGTAGGCTACACCTTCATTATAGGCACGCACAACGAGGTCGTAATTGCCCTGATAAGTGATAATCAGTTCGCTGTAATTATCTTCCAAGACAGCATTTTTCCCAAATGTTACCGGTAGAGACGTGGCGCGCCGCGTCTCTACAACGCCGCTTGTCATGCCGCGACCGATTACACGCCCGTCATCCAAGCGGAGCGCAATCGCGGAGGGGTTCAACAACACGGTGTTGCCGTGCTGCAAGGTGTAGGTCGTGCCGGCATATTTGTCGATTGACAGTTTCATCGTGAGTTGCCCGTTGGGGGAGGTCACGGTGTGGTCGGCGGCGTGTGCAGACAAACTGCCCACCAATAGTAATGTAAATAATGTGTGTTTCATATCATTTTTAAATGTATTTGCGCTCCTTGATGATTGATGTCTAATTCCTGTACTTTCCCCAAATATTCTTTTGCTTTGTCGGCATTGCCAAAACCCAAATAGCCCAATCCCATCACATAGTTGCAATGAATTTGGTTGCGGACATTCAAATCGTCTTCCCAAATTGCTAAATCGGGCAGTGAGACTGCAAAATAATCTATCTTGCAGGTGTCGAAGAGGTGTTTTTCGCCGTGGGCGATGAGTTTGTTGAAGCAACTTTTGGCTTTGTCTGTTTCGCCAATCGTCACCCATGCCAATCCTTGATAGAATATCTTATCGGGCTGCTGGTCGTTGTAGAAAAATGCCTGTTGCGGTTCAGACGAGCCTCCGGTGGCGCGTTCGAGGCAGTCCAACGACGTTTCTTTGTCGCCAAGCCCAAAATAAGATAAACCTTTGTAATAGTCGATGTCGTTTTCTTCGGCGTTGATGAGTTTGCCTTCGCCCAAATTGGGCGGGTAGGTTTCCGTTTCGTCCAGCAGTTGCAACGCTTCGGGAAAACGCTTGGCGGCGATTGCCTGTTTGGCTAATTCCACGCGGCACAACACATATTGTCCGGTCACTTTGCCCTCGCCGCCTTCCCACGGGTGGAATTGCCGCGATGCAATCAGGTCTTTTGCCGTTTCGTATTTGCCAAGTTGATTGTAGAGGGTGATGCGCTCGATGCAGAGGTCGTCGCGTTGCTCCACCAATTTGAGGTGTTTTTCCAAAAATGCCAGCCGCTCGCTGTGCGGGCGACCCAATTTTTTGTACAGTTGGTCAAGTTCCATCAGGATGCGGGCATCGGTTGTGTCTAATGCAAAAGCCTTTTCCAACAGCGTGGTAGCCTCCGCCTTCCTGTCCAACTTGTTGTAATACACCAAAGCCAGATTGCGCAATGCCGTTGGAAAGGTGTCGTCAATCTTTATTGACTGCTCCCAGCAGGCGATGGCATCCGCGTATTCGCGCTTGGAATACCAGAAATTGCCCAAACAATAGAGAGCCTTCGCGTCTTTGGGATTGCGTTTAATCGCCTCTTGCAGGATGTTTACTTCCTCAATGCGGTGCGGAAAATTGCTGTACGCCAACGTGCCCGCCTCCTCATACAATCCGGCTGCAGCATAGTCTAAGGCATATTCGAGGTCGTCGTGTTCCGATTTTCGCAACTGCAATGCGCAGGCTTTTGCCAAGTCGTCGATGGATTTGCCTGTTAATAATGCCTTTTCTCTCAGGCAGCCCACGTTGAATTTATCAATCTTCAAGGAGTCCTCAATCCATTGCAGGGCTTCTTCTTTTCTTCCTAATTTGCGCAAAATAATTGTTTTCAAATGGCGAGCTTTGTGGTTGTGCCAATTTTTGAGCAAACTGCGCTCTACCTTGTCCAAGGCATCTTCCCAACGCTGATTGATGCAGTCGATTTGCGCCAAGGCAAAATAGGCGGCATCCTGCCATGCGGCATTCCAGGTGGCTTTGAAGAACGCCTTGTAAGCCTCATCGTTTCTGCCCTGCATCTTGAGGCACCAGCCCAGATTGTGATGCGGCTCGCCATCGTAGGGGTTTGGATTGCGGTCGGTCAGGGTGGCTATTGCCTTGCGAAAATAAGGCTCGGCTTTGGCAAATTGCCCCTTGCGCATGTATAATAATCCCACGGCATTGTTGCAACGCACATCCCCCGGCTCACGGCTCAATGCCTCCGAATAGTAGTCAAGAGGATTGTAGGTGGCGTGGCGATATTGCTCCAGATGCAAGCCCGTGAGGTAGAGTTGCTCGATGCTTGCCATGTCTTTCGGGTCTTTGGCTGCACGGGCGGGGTTGGGGACAGGCTTGATGTCGGGCGTTTCGGGTTGATATTCCAATAACAGGCGACCGTCTTCGGTGCGTAATTCAAAACGCAAATCATCGGATTGTCCGGTCGTATCCACCGTTGTTTTATACGGTTCAGACGGAGATATGTTAATTATTTTATCCAAATAAACCTTGCCGGCTTTGTCTGTCAAAGACAAACGCAAATTTTTGTAAACGGCTGTGGTATAAAGTATTACATTTGTTTTTCCGTCCTTTGTTTCCACATTCACGATGGCTTCTTTGGTGGCATTTTTCACATAGCCTACTTCGGAATAGGGCATAAAATATTGTGTCCACGACTTTTCTTCGTAGGGCTGAAGCCATGAAAAGTCGGGTTGATTGTCGGTATAAACGCCGGTCATGAGTTCGATGTAGGGACCGTCTTCGTCCGTCAGGTTTCTGTCCCACGCCCGTCCGAAATCGCCATGCCCCCACGTCCATTGCTTTTTGCCGGGCGACACGTGGTGGTTGGCAACGTGCAGCAGACCGGCCTGCTTGTCGTCTTCATAGCCGCCCACAAAGTCGTATTTCGACTCAATCGCCATGTAGGACGTTGGCACGGGGATGTTTTTGTATCTGGAAATATCCACCCCCGCCGAATAATCCTGCTTATAATAGGTGCCGGTGGCAATCGGAAACTTCGACACATCGCGCTTGCCATGGTCGAAAACGGCGTGCACATCGGGCGGAAAAACCGATTTGTATTCATCGTGCACCACCACAGCGGGGTTTGCCCACCAGAGGAACGTCTGCGGAAAAGGCGTGCGATTATATATTTGCACCTTAATTTCCAAATAGGCTTTGCCCGGATGCAGCGTAAACCCTTGCATCCCTTTGGTGCGAAACATCCGCTCCACCTCGCTGCACCAAACAGTTTTGCTGCCATCGGCATTTTCCTCAATCGAACAATCAACCGGCAAAAACGTGCTGGGGCGATGGTGTTGGGGCCAGTTAAACTCAATCCCGCCGGAAATCCACGGACCGGTCAAGCCCACCAAGGCTGGTTTTACCACCTGATTGTAATATACAAAGTGGCGTTGCTTGATTTTATCATAAGCCATGTGGACGCGCCCGCCCAATTCGGGCAATATCATGATTTTCAGATATTCATTCTCAAGAAAAAACGCACGATAGGGCTTATCCACCTTCTCATCGGAGATTTTTTCCACCACCGGATAAGGATATACGGAGCCGCTACTGCCTTGATACACACGCTTTTCGAGGAAGATAGGATTTTTTTCTTCTTCCCCGATGGGATAGGTGGGGAGGAGGATTTCTTCTTCCCACACACGCACCACACCGCTCTCGGTGACGGTGGGCTTAATTAGATATTTTGTTATTTTTTCCATTGTCTGAACTGTGATTTTCTTGTGATTTTAATGATTTACTATGATTTTTATTGTTTTGATTTTTATTTTGTTAATTCTTTTTCTATTTCTTCCAAACTCTTCCCTTTCGTTTCGGGCAATTGTTTTTTCACGAACCAGAAGCCTGCCACGCAGATGATGCCATAGACCCAGAACGTGCCCGATGCGCCCAAGCCATTGTTGAGCAACGGGAAAGTGTATGTCAGGACAAAGCAGCCCGTCCACAGGGAGAAAGTTGCAACAGCCATTGCCATGCCACGTATCCTGTTGGGGAATATCTCCGAGATGACCACCCACACGATAGGACCCAAAGTCATTGCATAACAGGCGATTGCCAAAACCACCAGCGCGAGCACCGCTATGCCGGTGATTTGAAAATAGTAGCACGCCCCCAAGACCACATAGAGAGCCGCCAATCCTGCTGCACCGAAGAGCAACAGGGCGCGCCTGCCGAGTTTATCGACCGTGTACATACCCACAAAGGTGAAAATAACATTTGTAACACCCGTGATGACGATATTAAACAGGGTGTCGGACACGCCATAGCCCGCGGCAGAGAATATCTCTTGGGCATAGTTGAAGATGACATTGATGCCGCACCACTGTTGAAACACCGCCACAACGATGCCAATCAGCAATATTTTAGGCATTTTGCCCTGCAACAGATTTTTGTAACCGACGTGTTCCTGCGCCGAACTCAGGGCGGCTTTGATGCTTGCAATCTCTTTTGCCGCATAGTCTTTGCCGCCAATGCGACTGAGGATGCCATCGGCTTGCTCGTAACGCTGCCGCGTGGTGAGCCAACGCGGACTTTCCGGAATAAAAAACACTAAAATGAAAAACAGAGATGCGGGCACGGTCTGCACCCAAAACATCCAACGCCAGCCCATTTGCCCGTTCCACGAAGCCAGAATGTCGTCGCCCGGCGCAACGGGGTCGGCAATCAACCAATTGGCTATTTGTGCGAATAAAATCCCAAGCACTACCGTTAACTGATTGATAGACACAAACTTACCGCGACTGTCACTCGGAGCTACTTCGGCAATATACATCGGCGAAAGGTTGGACGCAATGCCAATGCCAATCCCGCCAAAAATGCGAAAAAAGATGAACCAATAGATGTCAGTGGCATATCCCGTGCCCACAGCCGCCAGGATGAAGACAAACGCCGCGCAGGTCATCAAAAGTTTGCGCCCATACCTGTCCGACAAACTGCCGGAAATCATCACTCCAATCAGGCACCCCAGAATAGCACTTCCCATCACCCAACCCTGCATGGCGGGCAAATGAGCGATATTGAAAAATACCTCGTAAAAGGGTTTTGCGCCGCCAATCACGACCCAGTCGTAACCAAAAAGCAACCCACCCATCGCCGAAACGAGCGAGATGAGCAATAAATAAGTATTTGTTGTCTGTTTCATTTGTTGTAATAGAATTTTGACGCTGCAAAATTACGGGTAAAAATCAAGGTAATTATGCACAATTATTTTGAAGTTATGTAAAATCTTACTATTTTTGCAGTCAAAAACAAAAGAATATATGGAAAAGTTAGCAGACGGCTTCAAGGGCGAAAAGGCGATAGTTACACCGTACAACATTCGCACCGAGCAGCAGCAAAACGAGATAACTAAACAGCTGTATATCACGCACATAGGCTACTATCCGAAGGCAAAATATCACTTTCGGGAGCGGGCAAAGGGCACCAACGAATACGTCTTCATCTACTGCAAAGAGGGCGCGGGCTGGGTGGACTATGCCGGCGAGAGGCATATCTTACAGACACACCACGCCTTCATCATCCCCGCAGGAGAGGCTCATGCCTACGGTTCGAGCCACAGCGACCCGTGGTCGATTTATTGGTTTCACTTCCGGGGCAACAATGTGCGGATGTTTGCAAGCATCATCGGCTGCCTGATTTACCTGCCCCAGGCGGACAATAGCCGCTATGGCGACCGCTTCCTGCTGTTTGAAGAGATGTATCAAAACCTTGCCATGGGCTACAGTCCCGAAAACTTGGAATACGTGAGTTTTTGCCTGATGCACTTCCTCGCCTCCATCAAATACCTGCATCAATACCGGGAAGTGAACAACACAAATGTAAAAGAATCCGATTTGCTCCAAAAAAGCATCCTCCACATGAAAGCCCATCTCGAAGACAAAATCACCCTCAAAGACTTAGCCGCCCACGCAGGCTATTCCCCCTCCCGCTTCACCGCCCTGTTCACCGAGCGCACGCACTACTCCCCCATGGACTACTACAACCAGCTAAAAATACAGCGCGCCTGCTCCCTATTGCAATTTTCCGACCTGAAAATCAAGGAGATAGCATTCCGGCTGGGCTATTACGACCAGTTCCACTTCTCAAAAAGTTTCAAGCAAGAGATGGAAATAACGCCGCGGGAGTATCGGAGGCGGTATGCCGATTAGGGTCTTTGGAATTATGTAACATATATTGCTTCATTTTTTCGATAATCACTCTCGCCGGTTCGCTGATTTCGACGGCGCGATTTTTAAGATAGATTTCGGCAATTTTTTGACCGTTTTTGCTATCCTGCTTTTCGATTTCCAAGGCTTTTATGGCGGTGTTGTATGGCGACCAAGCACTATCGTAGCCCTTTTCTTCTAAAATTTTTAATAACCATTCGCCATAATTCAAATTCAGACATATTGAGGCAAAGTGATACCATTCAGCTTGATTGTTTTTCGTTATTTCGGAATTGGGTGTTAATAATTTTATTAACTGTTTTTTTGCATTTCCTTCATTCCGTTTGTAAAGTTCCAAAATAGCTTTGTTAAGGTAGTTTGTTTTTTTTCTTTTAAGTTCTTTTCCATAAAAACATTCCAAAAACTGCGACAAACAATAGATTTCCTGTTTTTGTCTTCGGGTGCTCATTCGCATGATAAACCATATATTGAAAAATCGTTCGCTTATGAAATACGCATTCCCTTTCGCTTTGTAAGCAGGCGTAGTTTCTACCCAGCCTTCTTCTATCAGTCGTTTCAGTTGTGGCGAGAGTTGGTTGTTGGCATAACCCGATTGTTGGGATAAATTTTTCAAACTTATGGCATCCCAATTCAATGCTATGGTTGCAATGATTTTTTGCGATTGCTCCGAAATTTCTTCGTATCGGGCTTTATACAAAGGTGTTATTTCGTCGAGTAATGCTTCCAAATCGTCGTTAATTTCTGTCGAAAAACCGTTCACTATCAATTTGAATAGCATAACGGCGGTGCGTGGATTTCCACCTGTGAGTTGGTGTAAAGTTTGTAAGCGCGGCAATTCTTTATTTATGGTTGAAATATCAGAATTTGTAACGGAAGCCAGATTTTTGATTAAATCTAAAAACTCATCAAAAGTCAGTTTTTTAAGGTAATGAATTTGGAAATAATCGTAAAATGGCATTTCGTAAGTTGTGATAGATTTTACAACATCCGCTTTATTGTTGGTTTGCGAAGGCAAAATAACAACACCCGCACCCAGTACAATAGGGGCACCGTTTTCACTCAACACTGCTCGCAAACTGTGTTGGCTATTTTTGCTTAACCGGTTAAATATTAGACCGATATTATCAACCAATAAAACAGGTCGCCGTTTAATTTTTTTGCAAAATTCCATAAGAAAACGATAGGCTTGCGAGGCTGTTTCGTCCGAATTTTTGTAAAGTGATAATTCTTTCACGCGATTGTCAATATTTTTCACTTCATTTGCATCATAGTGTTCTAATTCCAATGAGTCGGCTAAGGCATCCAAACAATTGAGCCAAAAATTGCCAAGATTGGTCACGGTGTATTGTTCTTCGGGAAATGCTAACGGAATAAACCTGTCTTTATATGCCGATTTATGCAACTCTATGGCTATCCGGTGCAGCATGGTGGTTTTGCCCATACCGCGTTGAGCAATAATGATATGGTGCTGGGGGATACTGTTTTTATCTTCATCGCTTATAGCCGCCATCAGCATTTCAAATTGCTTTTGCCGTATCACAAACAATCGTTCGCTCAATTCGCTGCTCTGACGGCGCGGGTTGTATAGCCCTATTTGGCTCAAATTCACTGCTTTTTTCATAATCGTTTATTTTCCAAAATTGTTATACCAATAATCTTTTAAAAGTGAAGACCGAAATGTATATTTGTCTTTGTCGCTCACAATATAGCCGTCTGTTTCCAATTGTTTTAATAAAGGGAGAAAAATTTCATCTGCCTTTTCATGGTCATTCAGTTCAATATATACTAAATCGAACAGGTTATCCTTTTTTACCGCTTTTTTCGATTTCGACAATTTATTTAATATTATTCGTGCAAATCGCTTTTCGTCATCATAATAAGACAGACGTTCCGTCCAAGTATTGAAATTAATATCAATCGCAAGTAAATTTTGATACGCTTCATCAATAGTTTTTGGAAGCAAAGGCTGTTCATCCTCAAGCAAATTAACAATTTCTCTGAATAAAATTTGGATAAAATAGGGCAAATTCCAATTCAATTTTTCCAACATATAGTGAATGAGTTCGTCAGAAAAAGACATTTTTTTAGAATCTGCTAATGCTTTTACCAGCAATAATGGCTCATCATCCTTCAATTCGCCTATTTTGAAAGGCGTTATATCATTGATTGTTTTGCTCAGACTATGCTTGTGAGCAAAACTTTCAATACTTATTGAACTGCAAAAAATCCACCTTATTTTACTGCCCGATGCGATACGCAAACCGCGTAGCCAATTCAAAAAATGTAACACATCTTTAAATTCATTTTGGCTATCATCTTTTTTTCGCAATACATCGTCAAGAAAAACGGTTAATTCGTCAAAAATAATTAAAGTATCCTCGTCGTAAGGCAGAGCTTCTTCAATTTTTCTATAAAAATCCTGTTTTTGTGCGTTAAATTTTAACGCAACATCTTTAACCGTCACCTCATCAACAGCACCAAGAACATGTTTTTCAAACCAATTTTCGCCCTTTATTTCTTTCAAAAATTGCTTCATAAAATCAAATTCGGTTGTTGGTTTTTGTAAATCTATATAAAAACCATTCCAGCCTTTTTCAATTACTGTGTCTTTTATCTTTCGTGCAAAAGATGTTTTCCCTACTCTACGAGGTGCAGCAAGAATCAGGGAATTGCCGTCATCAAGCAATTCTAATGCACGTTTTAACTCTTTTGTCCGACCAAAGAAGTTACTGCCTTCAGCAACTTGACCTGTAATGTTTTTTAATGCCATATTATTTTATATTTAAATTCGGCTGCAAAGATATATAAAGTTTTGCATATATGCAAATTTGTATATATACAATTTATTATTTATGCAGTTATTTGCTTCACAAACTCCTTCGGCGTCACCCCAAACTGCTTTTGAAACAGCCGGATGAAATAGGATGAGGAGTTGATTCCTACTAAGTAGCAGATTTCGCCTACGCGGTATTTGCCGCTTTGGATTAGTTCGGCGGCTTTTTTCAGGCGGATTAGGCGGATGAAGTCTATGGGGGCGAGTTCGGTGAGGGCTTTGATTTTTCGGTGCAGGTTGGAGCGGCTCATGGAGAGTTTTTCGGAGAGCGTTTCTACGCTGAAATTGGGGTTGGTGATGTGCTCTTGGATGATTGCAATGAGTTTTTCCATAAATTCTTCGTCGGCTTTGTTCATTCCGATGTTTTGAATGGGGAGGAACGGTTTGCGCATAAAGGCTTCTTTTTCTCGGCGGCGGTTGCTCAGTAGCGTGGTGAGTTGCGTGAGCAGGTGGCTCATCGAAAACGGTTTTTCCACGTAGGCGTCTGCGCCCATTTCCAAGCCGTGAATTTTGCTGTCCAAATCGTTCTTTGCGGTCAGCAGCACCACGGGGATGTGGCTGTAGTCGAGGTTGCCTTTGATGCTTTGGCAGAGTTCAAAGCCGTCCATTTCCGGCATCATCACGTCGGAAAGGAGCAAATCCACGTTTTTCTCCTCAATGAATTTCAGGGCTTCCGCGCCGTTGCGGGCTTTCGCCACGGCGAAGTGCTTCTGCAATTTATCGGCGATGAAAGCCAGCATTTCTTCGTTATCTTCCACAATTAGAATGAGTTCTACATTGCTCTTTTCGGTGTTATAGCCCGGCTCGGCTACGATGTCGTCCGGTGCCGAAAGCGGTTGCGCAGCCTGTGTTGGCTGTTTCAGCGGCAGCCGGAGCACAAACTCGTTCATCTCCTCCGCCTCCTGATAATACAGCGCCCCTTCGTGCAATTCGGCGAGCGAATGTGCCAAAGACAAGCCTATACCCGAACCGGGCACCGCATCCGAATGCTGATTGCCCCGATAAAAAGGGTCGAATATCTTTGCCCGCTCATGCGCAGGGATTAAGTTGCCGTCGTTCCTCACCCGGATGCAAACATCATCGCCCGCCAGAAACAACTCCACCTCAATCATCGCATCGGAATAGTGCAAGGCATTGGAAAACAGATTGTTAAGTATCTTGTCCATCGCACTCCGGTCGGCTTCTATCTGCACCTCTTCCGGCGGCAACAGCAGCCGCATGGTCTTCATTTCGCGCTGTGCAGCAGGCTCAAAGCGGGCGTAGATGCTTTTCACAATCTCGGATAGGTTGTGTGTGGCAAAGTTCAGCGTAAACTTGTTGCTGTCCACTTTTCGAAAATCCAGCAACTGATTGATAAGGTTGAGGAGCACGGCGGTGTTTTTGCCCATAATGCCCAAACTTTTTTTGAGTTCCGGCTCTTGAATATCCATTTCGAGCATCGCCTCCAAAGGTCCGTTGATGAGTGTGACAGGCGTGCGAATTTCGTGCGCGATATTCGTAAAAAACTCCATTTTAGAATCATACAACTCTTTCTCTTTCGCCGCTTCATAGAGTTGCCGCTTTTCGGCATATCGCCGTTTTGTCTGCTCTATGATGGCGTATAACAGCAAAATCAGCAAAATGAAATAGCCCAAAATCGCCCAACTTGAAAACCACCAGGGCGGCAGTATCTCTATTTCGAGGCTGGTGCCCGCCTGATTCCACAAGTCGTCGTTGTTGCTGCCCTTCACCCGAAACACGTATTTGCCCGAAGGCAATTTGGCGTAGAAGGCACTGTGGCTGTTGCTCGTATAAGTCCAATCGTCGTCGAGTCCCTCCATTTTGTAGGCGTATTTATTGGCTTGGGGGGCGGTGTAGCTCAATGCCACAAAGTCGAAGCCGATGTTAGACTGATTGTATTTCAACGCCACCTTATCGGTGTGATTGATAGACTGTTTCGTATTGTTGATGCTCAATTGGGTGATATAGACGGGCGGAACAAAGGTGTTTGCCTCATAACTATTTGGGTCAAAAGCAATTAGCCCATTCAGTCCGCCGAAATAAAACATCCCGTCGCCGGCAGCCACCGCCGATTTGTAGTTAAACTCATTGAACGGCAAGCCGTTGCTGTTGGAAAACACCTTCACATCCTTCGTCTGCGGATTGAAGCGCACCAAACCCTTATTGGTGCCAAACCACAGTTGATGATTTTTGTCCTCCACAATTTTGTACGCCACATCGTCGGGAAGCCCCTCCGAGAGGGAGTAAGAGGTGAAGTTGTCGGTCGCCTTGTTGTAATGGCAGATGCCGCCCCGGTCGGTCGAGAGCCATATTTCGCCCAGCGAAGTCTCCGTGATGCTGCTCACCGAATTGGAACCGAGCGACGAGGGGTCGTTCATATCGTGGCTGTAATGCCGCAGTTGCCCGTTGAGCGGGTTGTATTGATACACACCATTGCCCAAAGTTGCCACCCAGAGGGTGCCGGTCGCATCTTCGATGATGTCATAAATGTAGTTTAAGCCAAAAACATCCATCCGCACAAACGCCTTCGTCTGCTTGTTGCCTTTATACACATTCCAGCCGTTGCCGAGCCAGATGTTGCCGTAATGGTCTTCACAAATGGCATAGACGCTCGCTTCATCAATCTTCAAATCGGTGCCGGAATAGTGCCTGACTCGGTGATTCGACAACTGAATAACGTCCAAACCGTTCTTAAACAGCCCCACCCACGCCTCATTTTCGTCCAGCAGCAGCCCTAAAACAATCTTGCTGTTCTCTATCGACAAGCCCTCGGCGGAGCCTATCCGGGTGAATTTTTTTGTTCGCGGATTAAAGATATTCAATTCCGCATCTTCGGTTGCAATCCAGATATTGCCTTGCGTATCTTCCTGCATCTCACGCAAATGGCGACTGTTGAGGGTGTGATTTGCCCGCATCGGGGCATAAAAATCGAACGCGATGCTCTTCTTCGCCAGATAACTCGCCCCGCCAAAAAGGGTGCCAAGCCACACCCCGCCCTCTTTGTCGCGATAAATCTTCTCCACCACATTGTCGGACAGCGAGAGCGCAAACATCGGGGTGGCTTTGATATGTAACACTTTATCAGCCAACTCGTTGATAACAAACAGCCCATCCTGCGTGCCCACCCACAACTCGCCATCGATATTCACCACATGGCGGATGATTTTGTAGTGCACATCCGGCGCGTTCACATCGGTCAGCCGGTTTTTCCGCTTGTTGAACTTCCGCAATTTGCCCTCATGGATGCCCAAGACCAGCTCCTCGCCAAAATCGCACATCGTGTAGATATTCTCATTCTTCAGCGAACTCCCGTTGCTATCCCCCAAACAGGTGGTGAAACTATCCGTAGCCCTGTCGTAGAGGCACACGCCGCCGCCATTGGTGCCCACCCACACGCGCCCTTTCTGTTCAACGCAAATACATTGCGGATTGCCCCTGTCGGGCATTTCGGTAGTGCCGATAGAGTAATGAAAAAGTTGTTTAGAGGCTGTGTGATAGCGAAATAGCCCCTGATTGGGAATCACAATCCAAATATTACCGTCCAAGTCTTCTGTAATATCGGCAACCCAATCCGTTATCTGAATATGACCGGCGGTGTGAGCGTTGAAGAATGTAAACGTCTCATCCACAGGGTTAAAGCGAAAAATACCTTTGTCGGTGCCCACCCACAGTTGGCGTTCTTTGTCCTCAAACAGAGCCGATATATTGTTGTTGCGCCTGCCCTGCACGGGGTCGTAGCAATCAAACACCTTCATCGAGGTGCCATCGTAGCGGTTCAAGCGGTTGCGTGTGCCCAACCACACAAAACCATAACTATCCTGAATGATAGATTTCACATTGTTCTGCGACAACCCCGCCTCACCATCAATGCGCGAAAAATAGTAGTCGGCAGAAAGCGTAGTCGCCGCATTTCCACAAAGCGGCAGGCAAATAAGCAGCACTAAAAGGATGCGTTTCATGACATATTCGATTACGACAATATAAATTATGGTGCAAAGTTAGCAATTTATTTTCTACACTTCACAATTTATTATGTAATAACCAGGGTCAACGCATTAAAAAAAACATAAAAAGGACATTATCAACAGAAAAAATAACATAATGTTGGTAAGTTCAATTAGTAACTGCGAAAAATCACTATTACGAGCAACCTAAATTTTGCTCGTAAATAGAAAGCAACGACCGAAGGATAAAACTTCAAAAAGCGACAAAAGTAAAAAACAGAGAGAAAAG
>BNTT01000061.1 GCA_025996815.1 Bacteroidia bacterium | reverse complement strand
ACTTATAAAGAATTATCCCAAAAAGCGTTTAGCCGCTTGACCGTGGAAGAGTATCAATTGTATAAATCCACGAGTTGTGGTTGCGGAGTATAATTCAAAGTTCCCGCCTCCGTGTTCTTACGTGATGGAATATAATGAGAACCATGTGTGGGATTGGAGCGATGGGGCTGGTATGAGCCTGACGGCTGCAACTCAATTGGGCGAGGAGTTGGGCTATCAGCTGGTTGGCACAAATCTCAGTGGGGTTAATGCGTTTTTTGTACGAAAAGACCTCGTTAAAGAAAATATGTTTCCAACTCCGGCTACGGCGGAAAATTTATACAATCCGACACGACCATTGACATTCTTCCACGGTCAAGCGGCTAAACGCTTTTTGGGATAATTCTTTATAAGTAAAAAAAATATGGCGATACCGAGAAAAATTCACTGGTGCTGGCTGAGCGGCGATCCGCTGCCAAAATATCTGCAAAAATGTGTGGAATCGTGGAAACGTGTGATGCCCGATTACGAAATTATCCTTTGGGACAAAAATCGTTTCGACATCCACAGCGTCAAATTCGTAGAAGATGCTTGTGCCGCCCGCAAGTGGGCGTTCGCCGCCGACTACATCCGCCTGTATGCCCTCTATACGGAAGGTGGAATATATTTGGATTCGGATGTTCGGACGTGGCGACGATTTGATGAATTTTTACACTTGGGCGTTTTCAGTTCCGTTGAGTACTACCATAATTTGATTCCATATCGGTCAGCAGGGTGGGAATCTGCCGGATACTATATTCAGGCAGCGATTCTTGGGGCTGAAAAAGGACACGGATTGATAAAATTGTGTTTGGAACATTATCGGAATGAAAAGGAGTTTAAACTGAAAGAAGGCAATGCGGTGGATGTGGAACCGATTCCGGCTGTACTGGTTCGCTACGCTCACAAATATTATGGGCTTGATTGGAACGAGCCTTTGGATAAACCGCAAGTATTAAAAGATAATATCGTGATTTATCCACCAAGTGTATTTGCCCGAATATGGGGAGAGCAGACCATGCAGTCGTATGCCGTTCATGTGGGTCAAGGCTCTTGGTTTGACGATAAAAGCCTGCAAGCAGCAAAAAAGCAATCTTTTATACGGAAATTCTATACATATTTATGCAGAAATTCCCGATTTGTTGGGATGTTGCACTATAAGCGGCAACATTTTTTTGACAAGTCATAATATTTGAAATTTCTTTTCATTCAGGAACTGCAATCAAAGAATTGACATTTGGGTATTAATTAGCAGCAGTATTTGCATTATGCAAAAAAGCATAATGCAATTTTGCATAATGCAATTTTGCATAATTGAAATAAAAACACTACCTTTGCACAAAAAACTAAAAATGAATCCATTTAGTTATGGCACTATTGTGAGTGGCAATAACTTCTACGACCGTAAAGAAGAGTGCGCACGTATTGTGAAAACCCTTTCGGGAGGCAACAATTTAGTGCTTTATGCTCCGCGCCGTTTTGGAAAAACATCGCTGGTTTTTAAAGCAATAGAGCATTTGGAGGCGCAGGGGTTTATTTGTGTTTATTTTGATTTTATGCCGGTGTTCTCGCCGGAGTCGTTTGTGCGCCTCTATGCGAAAGCGTTGGCGGCAAAGCAAAATAATTTGCAGAAATTTGCACAATTGTTTGCTTCGATTATTAAAAATATTCGTCCCGTATTGAGTTTTGATGCCGCAGGTATTCCCGAATTTTCTGTGGATTTTGCAGGCTCTACGGTCGATGAAACGCTTATTTCACAACTGTTGGATGTGCCGGAACAAATGACCGGGGTTAACAAGCGGGTGATTATGTTTTTCGATGAATTTCAAGAGGTAGAAAAATTGGCTAATATCAATTTTGAAGGTCTGTTGCGTAGCAAAATTCAACAGCAGCATACCACCAACTATCTTTTCCTCGGAAGCAAAACGCATCTGCTGAAAGAGTTGTTTAACAATAAGAAGCGAGCCTTTTACAATGCCGCCTCGCAGATGACCATTGGGGCACTTCCGACACCTGATACGATTGACTTTTTGCAGCAAAAATTTGCCGGTTCGGCGATTACGCTGGATGTTGAAACTGCTAAATATATCATTTCCGTTGCGGCGAACATACCTCATTATATCCAAATGATGGCGGCTGAGATTTGGCAATATATGGTAAACAGTCACAAAATTGTTACAAAAAAAATCGTTGACGACAGTGTAATGCGCTTGCTCGCTCTCAAAAGCGATTATTATATGGAACTTTTTGACCGTCAATCGCAAAGCAAAAAGCAACTGCTTCTGGCATTAACGATGAATGGGAAAAATATATTCTCGACGGCGTATATTTATGAACATTCTTTGCCAAGTGCAGCAACGCTTCAGCGTGCAGTAAAGGGCTTAATTGCGGACGGAACAGTTGAAAAACTGGATGATGAATATTTTATTGCCGACCCGTTTTTCAAATTATTTTTATCCACAATATGAAAATACTTATCCTCAATACATCCGAACGCACCGGCGGTGCCGCCATCGCCGCCAACAGGCTGATGCACGCGCTGAACAAATCGGGGCACGAGGCGAAAATGCTCGTCCGCGATAAGCAAACAGCGGATGAAAATGTTGTGAGTATCAACACTAATTGGCTCAAAAAGAAAATCAACTTTCTGCGCTTTGCGTGGGAGCGGTGGGTGATTTTTGTGCATAACGGCTTCAGCAAAAAAAATCTTTTTGCCGTTTCCATTGCCAACACCGGGGCAGACATAAGCCGTCATCCGCTGGTGAAAGAGGCGGATATTATTCACATTCATTGGATAAATCAGGGCTTTTTGTCGTTGAAAAGTATCCGGCAACTCACACAACTTGGAAAGCCCATCGTGTGGACGATGCACGATATGTGGTGTTTTACACGCGCCTGCCATTATGCCGGCGATTGTCGCAAATATGAAACTTTGTGCGACCATTGCGAGATGCTTCGGAACAATAAGGTGGCTCAAAGTGCGCTGCCATTGTCGTCGATTCATTTTGTGGGTTGCAGCCGCTGGCTCGCCGACAGGGCAGGGGAGAGCCGACTTCTGCGGGATGCAGACCTGACGAATATTCCTAATCCGATAGATGTGAGCGTTTTTCATCCTGTTGATAAGATTGCGGCACGGCAGAAATTTAACTTGCCTGCCAACAAGCAACTGATTTTGTTTGCCGCCGCCAAACTGTCGGACGAGCGCAAAGGGATAAAATATTTGGTGGAAGCCTGTCGCCGCTTGAATGGGCGACAGACCGAATTAGTGTTTCTTGGAGGCAAAATTGATGAACAATTAGTGCAGGAAATCGCTCTGAATAAGCACATTTTGGGTTATTTGCGAAAGCCGGAAGACATTGCGATGGCATACGCCGCTTGCGATGTGTTTGTAACGCCCTCCATCGAGGATAATTTGCCGAACACTATCATGGAATCCATGGCGTGCGGCACGCCGTGCGTAGGTTTCAACATCGGCGGCATCCCCGAAATGCTCGACCATCGGAAAAATGGCTATGTTGCGAAATACAAGGATGCCAAAGACCTTGCCTTCGGCATCGAATGGGTGCTGAATAATACGGCAAAATGGTATCTGTCGGAAGCCTGCATAACGAAAGTGCGAACAAATTACGCGGAATCGGTGGTGTCCGAAAAATATATTTCTTTATACACGAGTATTGCGCCGCCACAAAAGCCCCCCTCTTTTTCCATCATCACCGTCACCTACAATGCCGCCCAATGGCTTGAGCGCACCATTCGGAGCATCGCCTCCCAATCCTGTCCCGCTATCGAATATCTTATCATTGACGGCGGCTCCACCGACGGCACGTTGAAGATTATTCGTCAATATGAATCGCACGTCAGCTATTGGCTCAGCGAGCCTGACAAGGGGCTTTACGATGCGATGAACAAGGGATTGCAACTCGCTACCGGCGATTATGTCTGGTTTGTGAATGCCGGCGATATGCTTCCGACAGCAGATATTTTGCAGGAAATCAGCCAAGAAATGTGTGCGGTGTCGAAAAAAAACGTACCTTTGCCGGACATTATTTATGGCGAAACGATGCTCATGGATGCTCAGGGTGTTTTTCAGGGGCTTCGCCGACTGAAAGCCCCCGAACGATTGACTTGGAAAAGTTTCAGGATGGGGATGCTGGTCTGCCACCAATCCTTTATCGTCAAGCGGGAAATTGCGCCGCTGTATGACTTAAACTATCGCCTGTCAGCCGATTTTGACTGGTGTATCCAATGCCTGAAACGGGCAACGGCGGTGTATAATACCCACCGAGTGCTGTCCAATTTCTTGCAAGATGGCGCGAGCAGCGCACAACGCAGGACTTCATTGAGGGAACGCTACCAAATTATGTGCAAATATTACGGGACGATTTCAACCCAAGTGCGGCATCTTTGGTTTGCAATCCGTTTCTGCACCGCGAAAGTGTTCAAAGGAAGAGTATAAAAACAATAAATAGAAAAAAATGATACAAAAAGCGTTAAAAAAATGGGGAAAACATCTGCTTGCAGTCGCAATATTCGCGTTGCTGTCTTTGATTTATTTTGCCCCTTCGGTGCTTGAGGGCAAATATCCCCACCAGAATGATGCTGTACTCTATGGCGGGATGCTGGGCGGCAGTCAGAGTGAAAAATTCGCGAAAACCGCTCAGCCCGGAGAGTTTAGTGTTTGGGGGGACGCGATGTTCAGCGGGATGCCATACGCCGGTGGTGGATATGGAACCGTTGCGCCAAGTTTGCCGGGCTATCTTATAGTGGCGCGACTGTTGTCCGGATGGTTTCTGGACTGGAATGCAAGTATAGTATTTGCCGGATTGCTCTGTTTTTATATCCTGATGTGCATCTTGGGGGTTAAGTGGTGGCTGGCTATTGCCGGAGCCATTGCTTTTGCTTTTGCTTCTTACAACCTGATTATTATTGAAGCAGGACACATAAGTAAAGCGTTTGTGATTGCCTTTATGCCGATTACCCTCGCCGGAATGGCATTACTGTTTAGGCGAGAGCATCTCTGGGGGAGCATTCTGTTTTTGCTGGGTGTTGCGCTGTCGATTGGTCATAGTCATGTGCAGATTACCTATTATCTGGTGCTCCTTTGCCTGTTTATCTATTTGGCTTATCTTATAGCAAAAATCAAAGAAAAAGAGTTTCGGGAATTAGGGAAAACAACGGCTATTATGGCTGTCTGCGTATTAGTTGCAGTCTTGCCGAATGCAGGCAGTATGTATTATCAGTGGGATTTAGGCAGATCGTCCATTCGCGGGGCTACCGAATTGACCACTACCACTACTGCCACCACTGCCACTGCCTCCGGCGAACAAATATCCTCCGGCTTGGACATTGATTATGCGTTTCAATGGAGTTATGGGCGAAGCGAACTGTTGACATTTCTCATTCCAAACGTCTATGGCGGGCAATCCGGCAACACATTAGACAAGTCATCGGAATTTTATCAGACTTTGCGCAAAGCCGGTTATCAACTTGGCAAGGAGGTGCAAGCCCCCACCTATTGGGGCGATAAGCCATTCACGTCCGGAGCGGTTTATTTTGGGGCGATTGTCTGCTTTTTGTTCGTGCTGGGTATGTTTACGCTGAAAAGCAGGATGAAATGGGGGCTGTTTGCAGGGGCTGCATTTCTTACTTTTTTGGCTTTAGGCAGAAATTTGGAATGGTTTAATGTGTTCTTATTCCACAACTTACCGATGTATAACAAGTTCCGGACGCCGGAAATGGCGTTGGTCATCCCCGGGTTAGTCTTTCCTGTCATTGCCTTTTGGGGATTAAAAAATATCATTGACGAAAAAGTTGCTCGCCCGGAATTGAAAAAAGGACTTATTTGGTCGCTTTCCATCACCGGTGGTATATGTTTGCTTATCTGGTGGTTTCCGAATGCCTTTTTTAGTTTTCAATCCAATTATGATGCACAATACCAACAGCAGCCGTGGTACGGTGCGTTGCTGAACGACCGCGCTACATTGGCTTCTGCCGATGCTTTCCGTTCGCTGGTGTTTGTTGTGTTGGGCGCAGGGCTTGTTTATCTGTTCACCCGGATGAAAAACAAGCAAAAAGCCACGCTGATTTTGGGTGTTGGCATCGCCGTTCTCACCTTCATCGACTTATGGACGGTGGATAAACGCTATTTGAATTACAAAGATTTTGTGAAAGCACCCGCGGCAATTATACAAGATACTTATAAACAATCGGTTGCAGATGGGGTGATATTAAGCGATACGGACGATTCTTTTCGTGTGGTAACGCTCAACAATCCCTTTCAGGAAACGACAGTGTCGTACTATCACCATTCTGTGGGAGGCTACTTCGCGGCTAAATTGAGGCGTTATCAGGAGTTGATAGACCACCGATTGAGCGGCGAACTGAATATGATTACGCAATCGCTTAAAAAACAGGGCGCTACAGTGAATGATATTCAGCAGACGCTGGCATCCGTGCCTTCTCTGAATATGCTGAACACCCGCTACATCATCTATAATCCCGAACAACCCCCGCTCCGAAATCCGTTTGCTTTCGGCAATGCGTGGTTTGTGTCCAACGTCAGCGTGGTGGAAAATGCAGATGCCGAAATTGAGGCGTTGAATGCCATCGACCCATCGAAAACGGCGGTGGTGGACAAGCGTTTTGCCGACGAACTGAACGGCTTTACGCCCCAACCGGATGCTGAGGCAACGATTGTGCTGGCTAATTATCGCCCCAGCCATCTGACTTATACCTCGAAATCCACCACTGAACAGTTGGCGGTGTTTTCGGAAATCTATTATCAACCGGGCTGGACGGCAAAGATTGACGGCAATCCCGCCCCTCATTTCCGTGCAGACTGGGTATTGCGTGCCATGCGAATCCCCGCCGGCGAACACACGGTTGAATTTAAGTTTTATCCGACCGGTTATGTTGTAGCGAGCAATATAGCGGCATACAGTTCATTCTTTATGCTCCTCCTCCTCATTTTTGGCATCGGCTATTCGGGCTGGCGTGTGATTAAAAAAGAAAAACAAGCAAAAAAAATATGACGAATTTATTTTCATTGGAAGGAAAAACAGCCTTGGTTACGGGTGCCTCTTACGGCATCGGGTTTGCTTTGGCTTCTGCGTTTGCAAATGCAGGCGCAAAAATTGTCTTCAACGACTTGAAGCAAGAGTTTGTGGACAAAGGTTTGGCTGCCTACAAGGCGGCAGGTATCCCCGCCAAAGGTTATGTGTGTGACGTGACCAACGAGGAAGAAGTGAACGCACTCGTCAAAAAAGTCGAGGCAGAAGTGGGCATAATCGACATTTTGGTCAACAACGCGGGCATCATCAAGCGCATCCCGATGATTGAAATGTCGGCAGCCGAATTTCGTCAGGTCATCGACGTGGATTTGAATGCGCCTTTTATCGTGGCTAAAGCCGTGATTCCGAGCATGATAAAAAAAGGCGGCGGCAAAATCATCAATATCTGCTCAATGATGAGCGAACTTGGTCGCGAAACGGTGTCGGCATACGCGGCAGCCAAAGGCGGCTTGAAAATGCTCACACGCAACATCGCATCCGAATACGGAGCCTGCAACATCCAATGCAACGGCATCGGACCCGGCTACATCGCCACCCCGCAAACCGCACCGCTGCGCGCACCGCAAGCCGATGGCTCCAAACACCCGTTCGACTCGTTCATCATCGCCAAAACGCCCGCAGCCCGCTGGGGCACGCCCGAAGATTTGGCAGGACCGGCTGTGTTCCTTGCATCCGCAGCCTCCGATTTTGTGAACGGACATATATTGTATGTGGACGGGGGAATTTTGGCATATATCGGCAAGCAACCGTAAACCGCGTTATTCAAACCGAATGCTCTTGGCGGGGGAAATTTTTGCAACCAGATAGGAGGGTCCAATCAGCATCAGGAGGGTGCACAGGAGGATGCCCACATTGATGAATGCCCAAGCCGTAACTGTCAGATTGATAGGGGCTTCGCTCAGATAATAGATGGTGGGGTCTAACTTGATGAAGCCAAAATGTTTTTGGATGAAGCAAAGCCCCAACGCCACCAAATTGCCCCAAAACAGCCCTTTACCCATCAAAAAAATGGAGAGGTGCAGAAATATGGTGCGAATGTTTGTGTCGTTTTCCCCCATCGCTTTCAAAATGCCAATCATATTGGCACGTTCCAAAATGATGATGAGCAATCCCGAAATCATCGAAAAACCGGCAACCACCAGCATCAGCAGCAGGATGACAAACACGTTCATATCCAAAACGTCTAACCACGCAAATATCATCGGGATAACTTGCTTGATGGAGCGCACATAATACGAATTACCTATCGGGTCGGTCTGGTCCGACAAATCCCAAAGAATTTTTTCTGCCGTTTGGTCGAGTTGGTCGTAGTCATCGACCATGATTTCCAAGCCGCTGACCAAAGCCCCTTCGCCTATCCAGGCATGTGAAGGCGGCAATTGCCAGCCGCTCAGCCGTTGGAGTTGCTGCATATCCGTCAGGATAAACAGGTCGTCGTAGTCGGCAAAATGCGTCTGATAGATGCCTGCAATGTAGAATTTGCGTGCCTGCACATGCTCACGCATCAGGTAGGCGATGAAACTGTCGCCCGTTTGGAGTTGCATCTTATCCGCAATGTTTTGTGAGACAACGACTTGTGTGCTGAGCGTCCCGGGCGTGATTTGGAGAATTTCACCCGCCGTCAGACTTTTCTTAAAAAACGTCCAGTCAAAATTGCTGTCCACACCTTTCAGGATTACTCCCTGCGCCACATCGTTGGCTTTGAGCAGAGCCGGCATCGTGAGGTAGGCTTGCACGTGGCGCACGTTGGGGAACTTTCGTAAAAGCGTCAGCAGGCTATCTGAAACCGCCATCGGCTGCGTTTCATAGGTGGCATTGCCTGTCGGCGGCGTGATTTGAATGTGCGACCCAAAGCCAATCACCTTGTTGCGCACTTCCTTTTGAAAACCGGACGTAACAGCAACGGAGAGCGTCATCACCACCAATCCGAGTGCCATACTGATGATGGCGATGCGGATAGCCGGCGAAGACTCTAACTCGCCCGCTTTTTTGTCGAAAAAGAGACGTTTAGCGATGAAAAAAGGTGCACTACTTTTTCTGAGCCAATTTTTCACTGATTTTTGCTTCTATTTCGTCGGCTAATTCGGGATTGTCTTTCAACATCTCTTTGGCGGCATCCCGTCCTTGACCGATTTTTGTGTCGCCGTAGGAATACCAACTGCCACTTTTCTTGATGATTTCCAATTCCGCGCCAAGGTCGACGAGTTCGCCCACCTTGGAAATTCCTTCGCCAAACATAATATCAAATTCGGCTTTGCGGAAAGGCGGAGCCACCTTGTTTTTCACCACCTTCACCTTTGTTTGGTTGCCAATCACGTTGTCGCCGTCTTTGATGGGCGATGAGCGGCGAATATCCAGGCGCACGGAGGCGTAGAATTTCAGCGCATTGCCGCCGGTGGTTGTTTCGGGATTGCCAAACATCACGCCGATTTTTTCGCGTAACTGATTGATAAAGATGCAGGTAGTGTTTGTCTTGCTGATGGCAGCCGTCAATTTGCGCAACGCCTGCGACATCAAACGGGCTTGCAACCCCATTTTGGAGTCGCCCATCTCGCCCTCCAACTCCGCTTTGGGCGTCAATGCAGCCACGGAGTCAATCACAATAATATCAATGGCGGACGACCTTATCAGTTGTTCGGTAATCTCCAACGCCTGTTCGCCCGAGTCGGGTTGCGACATCAACAGACCTTCGACATCCACGCCCAATTTCTCGGCATAGAAGCGGTCGAATGCGTGTTCGGCATCCACAAAGGCGGCTACGCCGCCTAACTTTTGGGCTTCTGCAATCGCGTGGATTGCCAGCGTGGTTTTTCCGGACGATTCCGGACCGTAGATTTCAATCACCCGACCGCGTGGATAGCCTCCAACGCCCAGGGCAACATCCAATCCCACCGACCCCGTTGGGATAACTTCCACTTCTTCGACAATGCTGTCGCCCATTTTCATGATAGACCCCTTGCCGTAGTTCTTCTCAATTTTGTCCATCGCGGCTTTCAGCGCCTTCATCTTTTCAGAGTTGGCATCGGCTTTTTCCACTTTTTCGGATTTGCCCGCTTTTCCTGCTTTCTCCACTTTTTCCACTTTTTCTGTTTCTTCCACTTGTTCGCTCATTTGTTTTATTTTTTTTTATTTCGCAGCAAAGGTAAGCGTTTTTATCCGTGCTGCCAAATATTTTATGTTAATGTTTTCTTAATGTTTTCTTAATGTTATGTTTTCATTATGTTATCGTTGTGTTAACGTTGTGTTAACGCCGCGTTGGATTACCAATTTTTGTCCTTTTTGCGGTGTTTTTGCTGCTTCATTAGTTGCTCTTTCACTTTTTCTTGCGTTTCTTTTTCGTTTTGCATCATAGCGTCCAAAATCTGGTCTGCACTTTCTTTGCTCATCTCGTTGGGCTTTTTTTGCTCTTGCTGAGGTTGTTCTTGTGGCTTGTCGTCTTGTTTATCCTGTTTGCTGTCTTGTTTGTCGTCTTTTTTCTCCTCCTGTTTTTGTTCGTCTTTCTGGTCTTCCTTGTCCTGTTGCTGCTGGTCGTCTTTGTTTTCGTTTTCTTGCTCTTTCAGCAATTTTTGGGCAAGAGCCAGGTTGTAGCGCGTTTCATCGTCGTGCGGATTGTTGCGCAGAGCATTTTTATATGCCTCGATGCTCTGTTTCAAGGTGTTCGCATCGGGAGGCGTGTCTTCTTTCGCCGTGGCGGTTGCCAACAGCACATTGCCCGTGTTGTGCCACGCCTTTGAGAGGTTTGTCTTGTCTTTTTCGTTCTGAATCGCAATTTGATACTGCTCCACAGCCTCCTGCGCCTTGTTTTGGCGCAAGAGGGCATTGCCCAAATTGTAAGCCGCCTCCGATGAGCGCGCATTTTCCTTGATTGCCCGACGGTAATCAATCTCCGCATCGGTAAATTTCTCCTGTTTGTAGGCTTTATTGCCCGCCCGCAAGTCTTTCCGCACCTGCTTTTGGGCGAAAGCAGCGGTAGAAACACCAATTAGCAATGTCAATAATACTATCTTTTTCATATTTCCTTATTTATTTATCGTTTAAAACATAAATGAAAGTCCTTCTCTTGGCTCTGCTTATGCGCCGTTGTTTCTTCGAGGAGCGTTTTAAGCAGTTGTTGCGCCATAAATTCACGAAACGGCGCATTATCTTCCCGTTTCCTTGATTCTACCAAAGCCGTAATATATGCAGGCGTATCTTCCTTGTATATTTTTGTTGGAAACACTTGGAAATAAAACTGTATGTAATTCATCAAAAGGCGCGACGTGCGCCCATTCCCATCCACCCACGGATGAATTGTTACCAAATTGAAGTGGGCATCAAAACTTAAATTATAAATAGCGCGCAATTCTTTTGCATCCGCCATTTTAGTCAGTTCGCTGCACAGTTCCGATACTTTTTCCGGCACTTTCAAATAGTTCATATAGGACGCTCCACCTGCTCCCGCCGTAACACCGCAGAGCCGAAAATCGCCTTTGCTTGAATCAAAACTTCCCCCCACAACATTGGTCAAACTGCCTGTGGTGTGCATCACGAGTGCATTCAGTTCTTTTAGGAAATCGACCGTTATGGGCGTTTTTGCTTTGGCTTTGAGAGCGGCAAAATCGTAAGCGGCTTTCAAATCCGTGTTCATCAGGTGGTGCACCAGCGGTTTCCCCGAAGCCGTTATGCCGTCGTCAAACAGCAGTTGGGTGTCCAGTTCGGTTAGCGTAGAGCCTTCAATAGCAGTGGAATGCGTGATGATGGAATACAGATAAAATTTCTCGTAATCGACCACATCCTCCAATTTCAACTGCCGGAAGTTCTCCAATTCTGCCTCAATGGATTGCCATATTTCAGTGTCTTTTTTCACGCTTCAAATAGATGGAGTTTGCCCCAAAGTTTGTTTTTTCGCTCTAAGATGAAAATCTCCAATACCAACAATATCAGTAGGATAGATGCCACAATTTGGTATTTTTCATCGTAATCCGAATAGATTTTGCTTTCGACCGTGGACTTGGCTTTTTTGTCTAATTCCTTTTGCAGGGCTTTCACGGCACTGTTGGAATTGTCCACGCGGGCGTACAGTCCTTTTCCGGCAACGGCAATCTCCTCGCACATCTTTTCGTTGAGCGCAGTCATCACCATATTGCCCTGCCGGTCTTTCATATAGCCGTTGGAGGTTGGGATGGGCGAGCCGGTGGGCGAGCCAATGCCCAGCACATTCACGGAGATGTTTTTGCCGACCGCCGCCTGCGCCATTTCCACGGCATTGTCTTCGTGATTTTCGCCGTCGGTGATGAGCACGATGGTCTTTTCAGACGTTTCGCTGGGCGTAAACGAGTTGGTAGCCAGCCGAATAGCCGCCCCAATCGCCGTGCCCTGCGTGGGCACCATCGACGGATTGATAGACGACAAAAACATTTTCGCCGACACATAGTCCGACGTGATGGGCAACTGGATGAAGGCATCGCCCGCAAAGACAATAAGCCCCACCTTGTCGTTGTTCATATCGTCCACAAGGCGCGACAGCAACTGTTTGGCTTTTGCCAAGCGGTTGGGCGACACATCTTCCGCCATCATCGAATTGGAAACGTCCAAGCCAATCATCACCTCAATACCCTGCTTTTTCACCGTTTCCAATTTCGAGCCAAACTGCGGACCGGCAACGACCAGCACCGACAAGCCGACACAGGCAAACAGCAACCAAAATTTCAAATGCTGCTTGTGTGGCGCACTGTTGGGGCGCAACAGGCGCACCAATTGCCGCGACCCAAAGCGTTTCAAAGCCATCCTGCGCCGATAAACGCCATAATAAAACACCGCCGCAAGCACCGGCAGCAGCAACAACAAATACAAATAACCCGAATGTTCAAATCGAAACATAATCTCACTCTTTTTTACTGTGGCGCAAAGTTACAAAATATTTCCGAAATACAAAACATTTTGCGTTTTAAATTTTGCTAATTAAAAGTAAATGCCTATCTTTGCGGCGTGAAAACAAATTAAAATACAAAGAAAATGGAAACAATGACAGGCGTACAGTATGAAAAGGGCACGCGGGGGCGTGCAAGGTATGTGCGTATTGACCTCAATAAGTACAGCGTGACAATGGACGAATTACAAGCGTTCTTAAACGGTATTATGTCGAACAAAAGGAATCAGAATGTTGATAGTCAGGCAAAAGCATCGCCTTACAGCCCCGAATTTGTGGCAAAAATAAAGGAAAGCGAAAGGCAGTATCAAAATGGGGAGTATGAAACTATAAGTACGCCCGAAGAAATAGATAAATGGTTGGGGTTGATATGAGCTATAAAATTGTACATACGCCAAAAGCCGACGCGGATATTGAAAAACTGAAAAAATCGGGAGATATTCCGGCGTTAAAGAAATTATCTGTTATTTTGAAAGAACTGATAGAACACCCATTGACCGGGTCAGGAAAGCCTGAGCCATTGACAGGCGACCTTGCCGGATGTTATTCTCGCAGAATATCACAAAAACACAGGCTTGTCTATAAAATATGTGATACAGAAGTGGTTGTGCTGATATTGTCTGCATTAGGGCATTATGATGATAAGTAATCATTTAGTATAAAATTTACCACAAGGCATTTGTCTCTGTTTTATTTCTTGAGATATTTCACCGTATAGGAAACGGTGAAGAAGCCGATGATGAGCACGGTGAGGAGGACAGCAAGCAAATCCTGCGGCTGCACGCGCACGGGGTAGGTGGAGATGGCGAAGGCGCCGGCTGCTCCGAATTTTATCCAGCCGAAATATTGCTGTCCCAGACAAATCAGCACGCCCAGAATCACGCCCGTTAAGGCTCCAAACGCCGAAATCATCCAGCCTTCCAGCAGGAAGATGTTGGAAATGAGTTGGTCGGTGGCTCCAAGTTTGCGGAGGGTGTCGGTGTCGGCGCGCTTGTCCACCATCAGCAGCGAGAGCGAGCCGATGATGTTGAAGAGCGCAATCAGGAGGATAAAACTTAAAATGAGGAAAATCACCCATTTCTCGATGTTCATCATATTAAAAGCGGCTTCCTGCTGCTCGTAGCGGTTTTTTACCCGATAGTCTGCTCCGATGGTCTGTTGGATTTTTTTCTGCACAGCCTCGCTGTTGGCATCGGCTTTGAGTTTGATTTCCAGCGCGCTCACTTCTTTTTCGTAGTCCAGCAATTCGCGCGCCAGGTCGATGGGCACAAGCATATAGTGGTTGTCGTATGCCGCTTGTCCAATCATAAAGATGCCGCTGATATAGACGTAGGTGATGTTGCACGAGGCGAGCGGGTTTGCCAGATTGACTTGCCCCGTGCGTTGGGGCACGTAGATGTCGATGGGATAGATGAAGCCGCTGTTCAGCCCGAGGTCGCTTGCAACGCCGATGCCGAGTGTCGCCAGATTGTTGATTTCGTCGCGCAGTTGAAATTTGCCGTCGAAGAGCACGCTGTCTATTTGGGTGAGTTTGCCGAAATTGTCGCTCACGCCCTTCATCATTGCCGGCACTTGGCGGTCTTTGTTCGACAGCATCACGTTGTCTTCCAGCGTTTCGGCGAGTTCTTCGATTTCGGGAAACGTGCGCAGTTCGAGGAATTTATCGGTTGTGGGGTCAAACACTTTGCCCTGCACGGGCGTGATTTTCAATTCGGGGTCAAACGTGCTGAACATCGTTGCAAACAGTCCCTGAAAGCCATTGAGCACCGACAGCGCACACACCGTTGCCAGCGTGGCTATCGACACCCCGCACACCGCCACCGTGGAGATGATGTTGATGGCGTTATGCGATTTCTTTGAAAAGAGGTAACGCTTTGCTATGTAGAGAGATACGTTCACTGTTGGAGCAGTTGGTCGATGTTTGCCAGGTAGTCAATCGAGTCGTCCAAATAAAAAACGAGTTCGGGAATGCTGCGTACCTGTTTGCCGATGCGTTGCCCCAGCTCAAAGCGAACGCTCTTTTTGCCGGCAGTGATGTTTTGCAGCAGTTCTGCGCTCTTGTCGGGTGGAAAAATGCTGAGGTATGCCTTTGCCACGCTCAAATCGGGGCTGATGCGCACCTGTGTTACAGATACCATCACGCCGGGCATTCGCTTCGTTTGCGTCAGAAAAATCTCACTTAAATCTTTCTGTATCAGCCGTTCTATTTTTAGCAATCTTGTTGAGTCCATAATTCTAATTGATTAAAAGGCTGCATTTTTCGGCGTGCGCGGAAACGGGATGACGTCGCGGATGTTGGTCATACCGGTTACGAACAGCACCAGTCGTTCAAAGCCCAAGCCGAAGCCCGCGTGCGGAGCGGTGCCAAATTTGCGCGTGTCGAGATACCACCAGAGGCTTTCGGTGGACATTTTCAGTTCGTTCATCCGCGTCATCAGTTTGTCGTAATCGGCTTCGCGCTCGGAGCCGCCGATGATTTCGCCGATTTTCGGGAAAAGCACGTCCATCCCGCGCACGGTTTTGCCGTCGTCGTTTTGCTTCATATAGAACGACTTTATTTCTTTCGGATAATCCGTCAGGATAACCGGACGCTTGAAATGCTCTTCCACCAGATAGCGCTCGTGTTCCGACTGCAAATCGGCTCCCCAATAGACGGGAAACTCGAATTTCTTGCCGCTTTTTTCCAATATCTCCACGCCCTCGGTGTAGGTGAGGCGTTTGAAATCGTTGGCGATAACAAAATTGAGGCGTTCCGTCAGTTCGTTGTCATACATCTTCGCCAAAAAGGCGATGTCGTCGGCACAACGCTCCATTGCATATTTTATGATGTATTTCAAAAAGTCTTCCGCCAAATTCATATTGTCTGTGATGTCGTTGAACGCCACTTCCGGCTCAATCATCCAAAACTCAGCCAGGTGGCGCGGGGTGTTGGAATTTTCGGCGCGGAAGGTTGGACCAAACGTGTAGATGCCGCCGAGAGCCATCGCGCCGAGTTCGCCCTCCAATTGTCCTGAAACCGTCAAATTGGTGCTTGCGCCGAAGAAATCCTGCGCATAATCCACTTTGCCGTCCGCTGTGCGCGGCGGATTAGCCACGTCCAAAGTCGTTACCTGAAACATGGAGCCTG
>BNTT01000060.1 GCA_025996815.1 Bacteroidia bacterium | reverse complement strand
CAGCAAAGGAAACAGCGGTTTGTATATTCTCAACGCATGGGTAGGGGAAAACCGCATTTGTGTTGGGCAAGAAAAGGTGGAAAAAAAGTCCAATGAAATAACCGCTATACCCAAGGTATTAGACGCTGTGGACATCACGGAAGCGGTCGTGTCCATAGATGCCATCGGGACACAAACGAAGATAGCCGAAAAAATAGTAGCCAAAGGAGGGCACTATTTTCTTTCGGTCAAAGGCAACCAGCAAGGTTTATTAGACGATTTAGAGTATGCCTTCAAGTGCAAAAGAGGGAGCTGTTTTCAGAGCGACATAGAATCAGACCATGGTCGCATAGAAACACGTAAATGTAGTATTTTGCCGGCAAAAGATTTTCTGTTGGAAGAAAATCTATCGGCATGGAAAGATGTTTTTACGTTAGTCAAAATAGAGGCAAGTCGAAAAATAAAGAGCGATTTACATCAAGAAACGCGCTATTATATCAGTGACGAACAGATATCTAACCCTTCGTATTACAATTCTTTAGCAAGAGGACATTGGGGCATTGAAAATCACTTACACTGGCATTTGGATGTAACTTTCAAGGAAGATGGTTGTCGGGCAAGAACGGGATATGCGCCTCTGAACCTGTCTACCGCGCGGAAATTTGCCTTGCAGATACTCTCTGACATCGAAGACAGGCATAGTTTGAAAAAAAGACAGTATAAGGCTGCCTTGGATATTGGCTATTTGAAAAAAATCCTTAAAATTTGATGCGGTTGCCCTGAAAAAAAATAAATGATATGAAAAATATAACAGTAAAAAATACAATCGCCCCTGTTGCGCTGATAGGTTTATCTCTTTTCAGCGCGTGCGAAGAGAGTTGGCTCGACCCTAAACCTTTGTCCTTTTACACGCCTGAAAATGCGTATGTAGATGCCGAAGGGATGTATTCGGCACTCACTGCCTGTGAAAGAAATTCGAGGCACGAATATTTTGGAGATGCCGCTCCAATTATTACGGAATTGATTGTTACCGATGTGGCAGTAGAAGGAACAACCGACAAGGCAGGACCTGCCATGAATCTCGATGTGAGTTTTTTGCCGGATGCCAACTTGGATAATAATGACCGGAATAAAGTGGGTTACTTCTGGCGTGAAGGCTTCAAAGGCATCAAGTATGCCAATGTGGTTATTTCACGCATCGATGATGCAACTTATAAGGATGAAGCCGAACGGAATGCCGTCTTAGGTGCCGCCTATTTTCAGCGTGCCTACCGTTACTACAAATTGGTACATCAGTTTGGCGATATTCCTTATCAGGACTGGGAAATAAATGCACCCAAATTGGACTTTTACTCTTACGACCGCTGGTCTATCATGGAGAAAATGAAAGAGGAACTGGAATTTGCCTATCAATGGGTGCCGGAAGTGGTTGACAGAGGAAGAACCTCTAAATCTGCCTGTGGTGTGCTGCTGATGAAATTTAGTATGTCGCTGGGCGATTTTGACCGCGCCATTCAAGTGGGAAACGAAATAGTTGCCAAACATCCGCTGATGAAAGAACGTTTTACCACGAACAAAAGCAAGCCGAATACCAATCTGATGCACGATTTGCATAGCGTAGAAGCCAAATTGGATATGACGAATACCGAAGGATTGATGTATGTGGTTTCTTATCCGGAAATAGAAGGCTCCGACAGGATTTTGCTTATGCGTAATGCAACGCCTTACTGGGCAGCCGGTTACATCTTAACCCCCGATGGGAAAAAGGGGACGACTATCTTGGTTGCCAACGACTTGACAGGCACAAATCTGGATAATAACGGACTGTATGGTCGCGGTATTGGTCGTTTGCGACCCACCAATTATTTGCAATATACCATTTGGACAGACAAGGAACTGAACGATATGCGCGGACGGTTTAATAGAGATAGTTGGAAATCGCCGGAAGATTTATACTACAACGAGCCAAGTCTGAAATCGTCGGGGAATGAATGGTACGGGAAAAACTTGGTGAAACCGGCAAATATGGCTGTTTCCGACTCTATTCGCGGATGGTTCTCCTGGCCACACTACAAGTTGTTTGTGCCTGACCCTTTGTATAGCGAAAAACAAGGCGGTCAAACACCCTGGTATGTGTACCGTTCTGCGGAAGTTTACCTGATGATGGCTGAATGTTATTATTGGAAAAATCAGTTGAACGAAGCCGCCACAGCACTAAACGAAGTGAGAACACGCGCCGGTGCAGACCCATTGACTGCTGCGGATGTAAATATCGGTGCGATTCTCGACGAGCGCGCCCGAGAACTCTATTACGAAGAGTTCCGCCATGTGGAATTGGTGCGCATTTCTTATACCTATGCAAAAATAGGCAAGCCTTGCGAGGTATTTAACAACCGCGTGTATAAACTTGATAATTTTTCCGGTCCGGGCGGAACCGGCTCGAACGTGAAACAGGAAGGGTATAACTTTTACTACGATTGGGTGGTTGCGAAGAATAATTTCTACAACAAAGGCGTAGTAACTGCTTATGCTGAATACAAAATAAGTGTACATCATGTTCTTTGGCCTGTTCCGGCAGACGCTATCAGTTCAAACACCAGAGGAGTTATCAATCAAAACATCGGCTACCCCGGTGCTGAAAACAATATCCCGCCGCTGACAGTGCCCAAAGAAGGCACGGTGAACGGACCCAAATAATAAACGGGCTGATTGAACTTATTGTGCTCCAAGAGGCAGCAGGGTCAACGCATTAAAAAAAATAAAAAGGACATTATCAACAGAAAAATAGCGCTCAATCTCTTGAAAAAAGACAAAGGAAAAGAAAGTCTCGTTTCTAAACGTCTAAAAGCCGGATGGAACAAAGAATTCCTTTTAAATTTGATTCAATTTTAATGCGTTGACCCTAAAAAAATAAACGTTTATTTTGTCAATTTAAAAACAATCATTACCTTTGCACCGTTTTTATACATTATATATGTTGAAAAGTTGGTTTAAATATGTGTTTGTGGGGGTGTTTTCCTTCATTTTTATGCTCGCGGCGGCGGGGCATAATCTTGTCACATATTGCTGTGAGCGTTGCGAAGCGGCGGCACAGCACCACACCGCCGACAATCCATACGACGATGCCTGCCAAATCATTCATCTGCAAACAGATGATTTTTCGATTTCCGATAGCGATGTGCTGCTCAAAGCACCGGTGCGCGACGGGATGCCGGCATTTGCTGCAATTTCGCTCTTTTCATACGAGCCAATATTCGCCATTACAGCGAGTTATACCCCGCCGGACAATCCGGTTTTTCCTTTCGGGCGAGCCATTCTTGCGTCCAATTGTGTACTTCTGATTTGATTTTTTCCGTTTTTATGTGCTGTCGTCCCGCAGAGGCAGCAACATAAGTGTCACCCCTTGCGGGGTGATGAGAGAGAGGTTCTGCGCTTTCCCGTAGGCTAAAGCCCACGGTTAATAAAGTGCTATCCCTGCGGGATATAATCACATAATATAAACGAAAATACAAAAATGAAACAAATAAAAAAAGTCCCGCAGGGACAGCACTTTATTAACCGTAGGCTTCAGCCTACGGAAGATGATGGATACCATTTTGTCCCGCAGGGACGACACTTTATTAACCGTAGGCTTCAGCCTACGGTGGTTATCGCCTTATTGCTTTCAATAAGCACACTATCAATACAGGCGCAACAGGCTGAAAATGACTCTGTTGCAGAGCCGCAAGAGCAGCAATTAGAGGAATTTCACGTTGTGCACCGCACTCCGGGGCTGATTAAGATGCGCAGCTCGATTTTTGATACGCAGAAACTTACCAAGCAGGAGTTGCAGAAGGCGGCTTGCTGCAATCTCTCCGAGAGTTTTGAGACTAACCCTTCGGTGGATGTGTCTTACAGCGATGCGGCTACCGGTGCCAAGCAGATTAAGTTGCTTGGGCTTTCGGGGGCTTATGTGCAGATGTTGGCGGAGAACGTCCCCACGCTACGGGGGATTGCCGCACCGTTTGGGTTGGGCTACACGCCGGGACCGTGGATGGAGAGCATTCAGGTGTCCAAAGGCACGTCGTCGGTGCTCAACGGCTACGAGGCACTGACGGGGCAAATCAACGTGGTGTATCTGCAACCCAATGCGGAGGAGCCGCTGGGCTTAAACGTCTATGCCAGCGATATGCGCCGCATGGAAGCCAATGCCAACGCCTCCATCGCGCTCAACGACAACCTCTCGACCATCCTCTTGGCGCACGTCGATAACGATACGCGCGAGTGGGACAGGAACGACGACGGCTTTCTCGACCAGCCTAAAGCGAAGCAGTACAATGTGTTAAACAAATGGGACTACCGCAATGGCAATTTTATGTCGTACAGTTTGTTGCGCTACCTGCACGAAGACCGCGAGGGCGGACAAATCCGCGAAGTGTCTGACCCTTACAAAATCGGCATCACAACCGACCGCTACGAGTTTTATACCCGCAACGGTATCATTCTCGACAGCGAAAAAGAGCGCAGTATCGGCTTGGTTATCAGCGGCTCATATCACGACCAAGATGCAAGTTACGGTTTGAAAACCTACGATGCCGACCAATCCAATTTGTATGCCAATTTGACTTTTGCTACAGGCTTTAATGACGGTAATAAACTGTCGGTGGGCGCGAGTTTCAACAGGGACAATATCAATGAATACAGCCCCCTAAATCCCCCTCAGAGGGCTTTCATCGAAAATGTGCCCGGCATTTTTGCCGAATACTCTTTGAAATTGCACGACAAAATCATTGTTTTGCTGGGTCTGCGCGATGATTACAGTTCGCGGTACGGCAATTTTCTCACGCCGCGTTTGCACACGAAATTTGACTTTTCGGAGGCGTTTTATATGCGCGCTTCGGTGGGCAAGGGCTACCGCTCGCCTAATGCTTTGGCGGAAAACAGCTATCTTTTGGCGAGCAATCGGACACTGACCATCAATTACAATTTGAAACAGGAGGAGGCGTGGAACTACGGCGTGAATGCGACGGCGCATATCCCACTGTTGGGCAAGGAATTGACATTAAATGGCGAATTTTACCGCACCGATTTCAGCAATCAGGTTGTTACGGATTTGGACAGCGACCCGCACAAGGCAACTATTGCCAATTTGGAGGGGAAATCCTACGCCAACAGTATGCAATTGGAGGCATCCTACGAACTTTTGCGGGGCTGGACACTCACGGCAGCCCACCGCATCACCGATGCCAAAACGACCATCGGCGGCAAATTGCGCGAAAAACCGCTGACAAGTCGCTATAAATCGCTGCTGACGACCTCGTATCGAACGCGGCTGAAAAAATGGCAATTCGACTTCACCACCCAACTCAACGGCGGCGGTCGCCTGCCCGACCCGGACATCGACAAGCCGTTGTGGGACAAGGAGTTTGAAGCCTACCCAATTTTGAATGCACAGGTAACAAAATTTTTCAGAGGCTGGTCAATCTATCTCGGCGCAGAAAATCTAACAAATTTCAAGCAAAAAAATCCGATTATAGAGGCTGGCAACCCCAACGGCACGAATTTTGATGCCTCAATGGTGTGGGGACCGATTGACGGACGGCGAATTTATGTGGGCGCAAGGTGGAATTTGCAGAAATTTCAATAATTTTGCTTACATTTGCAACCGAATGATATGGTCGTTACGTCTAATAGATGATTAACAATTATTATTCATTTTTTAAAATTATGTATTATGCACATTGAAAGTATTTTAGGAGTTACCGGGACATTTTTTCTCCCGATTGCATTGGTCATCGTGATTGTTGCTTTGAAGTACAACAAAGAAAACAATCAGAACCGGTTGCAGGCAGATTTGTATGCCAAAGCATTGGCAGCAGGGCTACCGATACCGGACAATCTTTTTCCGGAGCAGAAAAAGAAACACAATCCGCTGAACACCGGCATCATTTGTATGGGTGTAGGCGCAGGCATCTCATTGTTTTTCGTAGGAATCGCACTGACTGCCGAGGAGCCGGAGGCTCTTGCCGGAGCATCTATCGGAATTATTCCGTTTGTTATCGGTGTAGCGTATTTGCTGATTCATTTTTTGGAAAAGAAGCAGCAGAAACCCGAAGAGAATGCTAAATGAGGCGTTATTAGTTTCACGTGCAGCCTTGTTGGGCGACAAGAATGCTTACAGCCAATTGGTTGTGGCATATCAGTCGCCCATCCGGCGGTTCTTTTTCAACCTGACCAATGGCGATGAGGAACGCAGCAAGGATTTGGCACAGGAAACTTTTATCAAGGCTTGGCTCAATATCTCATCGTTTCAGGCGGCAGCGAAATTTTCGACTTGGCTCTATCGCATTGCCTACAATTTGTTTTACGATGATATTCGGGCAAAAAAGCCAACTGTCGGCATCGAGCAGGCACCGGAAATTGGTTACGACCATTCAACAGATACGCATTTGAATATGGATTTTGCGCAGGCTTTGTCCACACTCAAAAAAGAGGAGCGGACGGCAATGTTGCTGTTTTATATGGAAGACCAACCGGTTGGCAAGATTTCCGGCATTATGAACTGCCCGCCGGGAACGGTCAAATCGCATCTGCATCGGGGGAAAGAAAAATTAGCAAACTATTTAAAAAATTCAGGATATGACAAGTGATAAAGATTTAAAGCAACTGTTTGAGGCGCACCGCACAGAGTGGTCGGACAACGGATTTTCCGAAGAGATTAAACATCATCTGCCGGAACGTCCTTCGTATTTGCCGCCGGTTTTGATGCTCGTCAGCATCATCGCCGGAATAGCATTGACCGTTTCCGTGCTCGGAGTTACAACTATTTTCGCAAATATCGTCAATTTTGTGTCGGCTGTCAGTCTTTTGCAATTGCCGTCTGCGATTGCCACCGTCACTTATGTGGGCATATTTGCGACACTTTGTTTGATTGGATTTGCTGTGAGTGCAACGGATTTGGAATGAAATTACGAATTAAAAATTATAAATTAAAAAAAAATGAAACAATTTCTGATTATTTTCGCCTTGTTGCTGGGAGTGACGGGCGTAGTGTTGGCACAAAAAAACAGTGCCAAGAGTAGTGCAAACACCACCACGGTGTTTGCGGTGGAAACGATGCACGGCGAGCATTGCCAAAAGCGCATCGAGGGCAACATCGCGTTTGAGAAGGGCGTGAAAGACCTGACGGTGGATTTGGAAAAACAAACCGTGACGATTACTTTCGTCACGCGCAAAAATTCCAACGAAAAACTGATTGCCGCCTTCAAGAAGTTAGGCTATACTGCAACGGTGATTTTGCCGAATACGGTAAAGGAATAACTGCGGTGCTCATCCGAATAGCCTGTTTTACGAAGTCAATTTCGTAAAACAGGATATTTTTGAAATATGCTAATTGACACCCACACACACCTGTTTGAAGACGCCTTCGACGAAGACATCGCCGAGGTTATCGCCCGCGCTGTCGAAGCGGGCGTATCCAAACTCCTCCTTCCCAATTTGGAGGTCGCCTCCATTCCGCGACTGAATGCGCTGTGCGACCGCTTTCCGGACGTTTGCTTCCCGATGATGGGCATCCATCCAACCACTATCACGGCTGATTTTCGGCGCGATTTGGAGCACGTCCGCGCCGCTTTGGAGCAGCGAAAATACATCGCGATTGGCGAGGTGGGCATCGACCTCTATTGGGACAAATCGCGCCTCAAGGAGCAGACAGAAGCCTTTGAAACGCAGTTGCGCTGGAGCGTCGAACTCGATTTACCCGTGTCTATCCACACGCGCGAAGCCATCCCGCAGGTGCTCGAAAGTCTGCATAAAGTGGGTATCGACCGGCTGCGCGGGGTTTTGCACTGCTTCACCGGCAGCCGCAACGAATTGGAAGAAGCCCTCCGATGCAAAAATTTTTTAATCGGCATCGACGGTCCTGTTACCTACAAAAAAGCGGATTTCGTTGACTATCTGACACTTGCGCCGCTCAACCGGCTGGTTTTGGAGACCGATGCACCCTACCTCAGCCCCGTTCCGATGCGCGGCAAGCGCAACGAACCTGCCTATATGGTCTATACCGCCCAAAAATTGGCGGAAATCTACGGCTGTTCGCTCGACGAAGTGATGCGGACGACCACAAAAAATGCGGAAACGCTGTTTTTATTGTAACGGCGCAATAATTTGCGTACCTTTGCCCCCACGATGGCAGTTTTTTTAGAACAAATAAAGCACAACTTCCCGTTTGAGCCGACCACAGAGCAGCAGCAGGCACTCGAAGAACTCAATGCGTTCCTTTTCGACCGCAATCCCGACTCCATTTTCTTGCTCAAAGGCTACGCGGGCACGGGCAAGTCGTCGCTGGTGGGTGCATTGGTCAAGACGATGACGGAATTGCAGCAACCCTCCGTGCTTTTAGCCCCCACGGGGCGTGCAGCGAAGGTTTTTGCCGGCTATGCGGGGCAAAATGCCTACACCATTCACAAAAAAATCTACCGTCAGCGCGACTTCTCCAACGAGGCATCGGGGTTTGCGCCCGACTTCAACAAGCACACCCACACCGTGTTTATCGTCGATGAGGCGTCGATGATTTCCAATGATGGGCTGGATTCGTTCAGTTTTGGCAGTGGGCGGTTGCTGGACGATTTGATTCATTACGTCTATAGCGGGCAGGGCTGCCGGCTGATTTTGCTGGGCGATTCGGCGCAGTTGCCACCTGTGGGGCAAACGGCAAGTCCTGCGCTCGACCCCAATGTGTTGGCGGGCTACAACTTGCACGTGCGGGTGGTAACGCTGACGCAGGTTGTTCGCCAAGCCCAAAAATCGGGCATCCTGCACAATGCCACGTTGCTGCGCAAAGCCATTGAAAAAGAGACGGTTAGGGACTTCCCGAAAATCTACACCAAAAAATTCACGGACGTTCAAATCATTCGCGGCGACGAACTGATTGAAAGCATCGAAAACGCCTATCAGCGCGACGGAATGGAAGAAACGATGGTGATTTCGCGTTCCAACAAGCACGCCAATCTGTTTAACAACGGCATCCGCAACCGCATCCTGTGGCGCGAGGAGGAACTCTCGTCGGGCGATTTGCTGATGGTGGCGAAAAACAACTATTTCTGGTCGAAGGAGGTGAAAGAGATGGATTTTATTGCCAACGGCGACATTATGGAGGTGAAACACATCGGGCGCACGCAGGAACTCTATGGCTTCCGCTTTTGCGATGTCTCGGTTTATTTCCCCGATTACGACGTGGCGTTGGACGTAAAAATCCTTATGGAGGCACTCCAATCCGACTATCCTGCCCTGTCCAAAGAGCAGAGCGACCAACTTTTTCAAGCCATTCTGGCGGATTATGCCGACCTCCCCACGAAACGGGAGCGGATGGCAAAACTCAAAACAGACCCGTTCTACAACGTGGTGCAGGTGAAATATGCCTACGCCGTCACCTGCCACAAAGCACAAGGCGGGCAGTGGAAAAACGTCTTTCTCGACATCTCCTACGTGCCCGCCGAATACCTCGGATTGGACTTCTACCGGTGGCTCTACACCGCCTTCACGCGCCCCACCGAGCGGCTCTACTTGGTCAATCCCTCCGCAGACTTGTTGGCGTAAGGACTTTTGTGGTGCATCTCAATCAGATAGGCTACCAGCAACCCCGCGCCGCCAAAAATGGCAATGAACGCAAGGTAGATGATTCCAGCCAACTGCCGGATGTGCCACTCTGGGGCAGCCCCAAAGTAATAATACTGCGTGAAAAAACCCAGCAAAAAGCCCACGCCCACGCCAATGAGCAACAAGGCTACCCGCAACGCCCAAGAGCCGTTGTTGGAGCCAAACGAGATGTCAGGCAACTTAATCGAGCCTGAAAACACTTTGTCGCCCGAAAAAGCGACCAACTTTTCGATGATTGCCAGCCTCTCGGATTTTCTGACAAACAGTTCAAACAATTTGTAGGTTCCCAATACAAGGAAGCCGACAACCAAAACAGGTGTTAATTCCATAAATAATAATTTTTAATTTGTAAAACATTTTTAAACTCTATCCCTTTGACGCATGTATTTTGAAAAGGTTACAGGGGGGGGGGATTTTTTTTACAAACGGGGGATAGTATCAAATTATTTCATATATTTGCAGAAAATTAAAGAACAATGGAAGAAACAATGGAAAAAATAGGCTTGGTGCTACTCATTTTGCTTGGCGTGTACATCGTCATTCGGCTGTTGAATTGGGGCTACAGATGCCTCAAAGAGGTGTTGGACCGTAACAAACAGCGGCTTTTTAAGCCGGTTTACATCAAAGGTTATCCGCTTGTGAGCCTTTCCGGCGAGGAAAAAATCGTCTTTTTCTTTCTTGATGTGTTGCGCTGGGTGCTGATTGCCATTCTCTTGTTTATCGCCGCCGGCTTAACTTTCAGCATTTTTCCGCAGACGGAGGGGGTGGCGATGACGATGTTTTCGTACATCTGGGACCCGCTTAAAAAGATTGGTCACAAGATTGTCGATTTTATCCCGGATATGTTTACCATCATCATCATTTGGTTTATTTTTCGCTATCTCATCAAGGGCGTAGGCTATTTGGCGGATGAAATTACTACCGGGCGACTGAAAATCAACGGTTTTTATCCCGACTGGGCGCGCCCGACGTATGTCATTATCCGTTTTATTTTGAGTGCGCTGATGGTGGTGATGATTTGGCCCTCTCTGCCGATGTCGGACGAGCCGATTTTTCAGGGGATGACGGTTTTTGTGGGCGTGATAATGTCGTTTGCATCCGGTCCGGCACTCGGCAACCTGATTGCGGGCATCCTCATCACCTATATGCGCCCGTTTCAGGTGGGCGACCGCATCCAAATCAACGATACGATTGGCAATGTGGTCGAAAAAACGCCGATTGTGACCCGCCTGCTCACAACTAAAAATGAGATTGTTACCATTCCAAACACCAGTATTATGGCGGCGCAAACGACCAATCTCAGCGAGTCGGCACGCGAAGGGGGGCTGATTCTTCACCTGAATGTTACGTTCTGCTACGACACCCCCTGGCGGACGGTGCACGAACTGCTGATTGAGGCTGCCCTCAAGACCGCCGACGTGCTGCACGAGCCGGCTCCGTTTGTGCTGGAAGTCGGTTTCGGCGATTTTTATGTGGAATACGAAATAAATGTCTATATCGCCGATGCCGACAAAACCAATGCCGTGACGTCCGATTTGCGCAGCAATATACAGGACGCATTCCACACGGCGGGCATTTCTATGACCTCGAAACACTATCTTAACACAACGTTAACGCAACATTAACGCAACATTAACGCAACGTTAACATAACATTAAGATTGCGTAAACATAACGTAAACAAAAAAATAACACAACGTTAAGAAAAAGATAACATAAATCTTGATTGAGAACTCAAAATTATGTTGTAATTTTGTCGCGACAATTAGTATTACAAATTTCTTAACATTTTACAATTATGTCTGTAAACAAAGTTATTTTGATTGGGCACGTGGGCAAAGACCCTGAAGTGCGCCATTTTGAGGGCGGAAACGCCGTGGCAAATTTTTCTCTGGCAACCACCGAAAGGGGTTACACCGCCGCCAACGGCACGCAGGTGCCTGACAGCACCGAGTGGCACTCCATCGCGCTGTGGCGCGGACAAGCCCTTTTTGCAGAAAAATACATCCGCAAAGGCGCAAAAGTGTACGTCGAGGGACACATCAAATCGCATTCCTACACCGACAAGCAAAACGTGGTGCGCTACGTTACCGAAATCGTGGGCGAAAGTGTGCAACTGCTCGACCGCAAGCAGGAAGGCGAACCAAGACCTTTGGAACAACCGCCCCTGTCGGAACTCCCGCCCTTAGACACCCCCTCCAAATTGCCCCCATTGGAGCAAATGAAAGACGATTTGCCGTTCTAAGCAATGAATTACAGAAACAGCACCGCCTCATTGCCCATATTAAAAAGCAAATCAATGATGCTAAGGTTGGGCTGGAAGCCGTAACGCGAGGCAAAAACCTGATAGTAGGGCTTGAAATCGGCGGTTACAGGCGGCTTCTTGGGGTGGATGGCTTCGCGCAAATCCAATTCGCCCACCGTGGCGGCTCTGTATTCGGAGGAGTGCGTGATGTGCAGGGGATTGCCGAGCAATGAGCAAACCAACTGCTGCAACCGGTCATTAAAATCAACCAGAAAACCCTGCTTTGTTGCGTAAAACGGACGAAAATCATCGGCGTAATATTCAAAAAACGGCGAGGAGCGGTAGGCAGACACAATCGCGTTCCAATGCAAATTGCGCCAATTGTCGTACTCGGCAATCCGAATGTCGCGCGTCAAACATTTGGTCGTGGCGGGCTTCTCAATCGGGATGCTCAGCGTTTGCAGACCGTTGGCGGTGGCTATAACGCACCGGTTGCGAAAGGTTTGCTTGACGTAATTATCCCCGCCCTCAATAATCACGGAAGATGCCCGATTAAGTTGTCGGTAGTAGTCAATCGGTGCCAGATAAGCCGACGAAAGGAGCACCATATTATTATTGCACGAGCGAATTGACCGTCCGGAACAACCGATTCCAGCGGATTTTGCCGCTAAACCAGCCTTTGTCTTTTTCCAGCGACAGCAGAATGAACACCGGCGTGCCCACAACGTGGTCTTCCGGCACAAATCCCCAATAGCGGGAGTCTGCCGACTCGTGGCGGTTGTCGCCCATCATAAAATAATAGTCCATCCGAAAGGTGTAACTGCTTGACGGAACGCCATTTATAAATACCTTCTCGCCGTCGCGGTGCAGATTATTGCCTTCATAATTCACGATGCAACGGCTATACAGCGCGATGTTTTCGTCGTTGAGAGCAATCGTCGCGCCCTTTTTGGGAATCCACAACGGACCAAAATTGTCGCGCGACCAGCCCGTGGCATAGTCGTAGGGGTAGGTTTTGTCGCCTACATCGGACGGCGCAATGGTCACGGAGAGTGCCCAGCCGCTTTTTTGCAACAAATCGTGCGCCTCCTGCGTCAGCGGCATACGGTCGTAGAGGGGGTGTTCCTGCCCCTCTTCATCGGACACCCAAAACAGCCGTTGGCGGTCGGCTTTGTTCACGCCCAATTCCTCAAACTGTTTCTGAGAAAGGGGATTTTTCGCCACCACGGTGTAGTCGAACTGCAATTTTTGGGGATTAGGCAACGCCTCGCCGTTGATATACACTTGATTGTCAATGATTTGCAACGATTCGCCGGGCATCCCAATCAGCCGCTTCACGAAATTTTCGCGACGGTCAACGGGGCGATACATGATTTCACCAAAATATTCGGGATGCGAATTAACTACTTCCCAGCCGTTTACATCCACCAGACGGTAATAATCGGGATTTTGTTGCAGAAAAGCAATCGTGTCGCCCGCCGGAAAACTGAACACGACAATGTCGTTGCGCTTCATCGTCGTCAGCCCCGCCAGCCGCTTGTAGTTCCAATGCGGCTTGTCTAAATACGATTTGCCGCCAATAAACGGTAAAGTGTTGTGAGCCAGCGGGAAAGCAATCGGCGTGTTTGGCACGCGCGGACCATAATTTATTTTGCTCACCACCAAATAGTCGCCCACCAGCAAACTTTTTTCCAGCGACGAAGTAGGTATCTGATAGTTTTGCAACACAAAAATATTTATCAAATACACCGCCGCCAACGCCCACACGATGGTATCGACCCAACTCATCACCTGCCGCGCCACCGGATTTTTCAATTCCTTCCACCAGCCCCAAGGGATGAACCGCGTAACATACATATCAAACACCACCGGTAGCCCAATCATCAGCCACCAGCACCCTGTCCAAGCCACAAAAAAGCCGTACAGATGGCACCACACAAGGGCTTTAACCCAATCAGAATGCCTGACAGATTTCACCAACTTGATACTTTCAATTATTTTATTATTCATAATCCGTCATTGCGGGCTTGACCCGCAATCCCTACATCAAAATTCGTATTCAAAACCAACGGTAAATAGCCCTCCGCTTGCGGTGGCACCATGAAACTTATTAACACCTACTCCAAAATTAGTGATTTGTTTCTCGCCTTCTTTTTCTTTGGAAGATGTTGAAGCGAAACCAATGCTCAAAAAGTTCACCCTGGATATCAATTTTACATGGTGCGACAGCGAATATTTCAGCACAGGTGCAAATTGCACGGAAAAAGTAGTATTCTCCTCTGCCTTCACTCCATATCCAAGAACCACCTGCGCCCAAACACTAAATTTTTCGGCGCTCAAACATTCGTAGCGCGCATAAGGAGCAATTTCCCATCCACTTTCTCTTTTGTCATGACCGCTCACGCTTTCGTCTTCACTGCTCTTTTTGTCAGTTTCACTTTCAAAACCAAATTCAAGACCGACTTCAAACTTTTCGCTTAACGCAAAGCCTAAATCAGGCGCAACAGTTAGTAGCGCAGTTTGTTCCGTTGTTTTCGTTGTTTTTTCGCTACTTGGATGCTCCGTGTGCTCGTTCGTGTTTGTAGAATAGCCCAGAGAACCGCCAACATAAAATTGAGCACTCGCCGATACAGTACCCAGCACTGCCACAACCATAACCCAAATGAATTTTCTCATAAAAAAAATAATTTTTTAATATTCGGCGACAAAGGTAAGCATTTTTTTTCTGACTTCAAAATTTCAATAAATCAGCCATCGTCAAAAAGCCCGTTTTGCCCTGCACAAATTCGGCGGCGAGAACGGCTCCGAGGGCAAATCCCTTGCGATTTTTCGCGTCGTGTGTGAAGCGAATGCTGTCGGCTTCCGATTCATACACCACCTCGTGGAAGCCTGGCACCTCGCCGAGGCGTTTGGTTTCAATCAGCAACTCGTCGGCACGCCCCTCAACGCCCTCTTTCCACGTTTTTTTGCGGTCGATGTGTTGCAGGATGCCTTCCGCGATGCTAATCCCCGTGCCGCTGGGCGAATCCAGCTTGTGGACGTGGTGAATTTCCTCCATCCGCACGTCGTATGGCGGAAAGTCGTTCATTATTTTTGCCAAATATTTGTTCACGGCAAAGAAGATATTTACGCCGATACTGTAATTGGAGGCATAGAAAAACGTTTTGCCACCGTCTTTGCACGCTTTTTTCACATCGTCCAACTTCGCCAGCCAGCCGGTAGTGCCTGCCACCACCGCGATATTGCGCTCAAAACACTTTTGATAGTTGGCAAAAGCCGTCTCCGGACGCGAAAATTCAATCGCCACATCCGCCGAGCGAAAAGCCGGCGAATCAAAATCCGCCTGATTATCTATATCAATAATGGACACGATGTTATGCCCGCGCCCCAAGGCAATCGACTCAATCTCATGCCCCATTTTCCCGTAACCAATCAGTGCAATTTTCATCTTTTATTTTATGTGGATGTAACAGATATTTCGTGACAAAGGTACTGCTTATTTTTTAATTGTGCAACTATGAATGTTTGATTGCAGGGCAACCGCATCAAAATAATTGTGAAAACGTTTGCAAGTTCAAAAAATTTGTGTTACCTTTGCAGCGTGAAACAATTTAAAACAAACAAAAATATGGAAGCAACAGTAAAAAAACGTGCAAAGAAAGTATCTACCGGAGATGCAGTCATTCAAAGAATGATAAAGGAAGGAAAGCAGTTATCGCCATTCGCCAAATATTGGCTATCAATGGAGAGCAATGATGATGGTTCAAAAATAGACATGAGGGCAATATTACGATGAGATACTACATAGACACCAATGTTCTGATTTTTGCTTTATCTAAAAAAAGAGATGACTTGAGTTCAAAAGTATTTGATATTTTATTTGATTTTGGCAATACAATTTTGGTTAGTTCAGTGGCAATTAAAGAATTGCTGTTATTGTATAAAATAGGGAAAATAGAACATCTGCATTTCAAATCGGAAGATGATATATTGGACGCAATCGAAAAGGCGTATTTTGAAATTGTGTTCTTCAATAAACATCATCTTGCCAAATATGTCAAATTGAACATCATGGCCGGTCACAAAGACATGAACGACCACGCCATTATCGCGCAAGCGATGTCCGACAAAATCGCGCTGATTTCGTCCGACAAAGAATTTGCCAACTATACGGCGCAGGGATTGAATTTTGTTTTCAACAAAAGATAAAACAGTTGCTATCCAGCCTTAACCTGACGGCTATGCTCATATCAGCATAAATTTGATGCGGTTGCCCTGGTTTGATTGGGTGCACGACAAATTTCCCTTTAAGCCCCGTATGCTACGCCGGAAGGCGTTAAATTTTGATAACCCCGCACTGCGCAACGAAATAAACATTGCCAATGCGGGTTTGCAACCCGTGTGCCTTGTTGTTGCACCGATTGCAAACCCGCATCGGGGTAAGTTTAATTAGTAACTGCTAAATATCCGGTAATCAGTCTATTTTTTCTAGATAAACATTTGTACCGTTCAAAGTGAACCCGCCGGCAGCTCCGCCGCCTCCGCCGGACGCATACGTTGTTTCACCGGTTACGACTCCTTTTCCGGCAGCACCACCTTTCCCTTTTCCTTGACCACCAGCAGCCCCAGCAGCATCTCCTGCCGCAGACGAACTTGAGCCATTTCTTAGATTTCCTGCATATTCGCTTGCCGGGAAAATAAGACGGTGCATAGCACCCATTCCTCCGCGAGAGGCGACAGCCTGTTTTCCACTACGATTGCCGATACACCTGCGGAGCCGGTGGTCTTTTCAGCACGGTTATCAGGCGG
>BNTT01000059.1 GCA_025996815.1 Bacteroidia bacterium | reverse complement strand
CCCCCCGTATTTTTTCAAGTAAAAGAAAGCACCTTGAATGTTCATTTTATAAGCATCGGCAAACTTCGGGACTATATAGGTGATAAAACTCACCTTATCGCTTGTTTCTTTGTCTAATCTTGATTCCATAATGTTATAAATTATAAGTTGCCATCCACATCTTCCCTCACCCAGCGGCTTAACGTGCGCTCTGCGCGGCTAAACTCCGCGCCGATTTTCACCACTTTTCGTTCTCCGGCACTGTATGGGATGAGGTAGCCTTTGTCGTCAATTTGCGCAAGTGCCTCTTCGGCGGTGGCATTTTCGGCGAGCTTAAATTCAAAGACGTAGATGGTATCTTTCAACCAAACCACTATATCGGAGCGACCAACGGCACTTTTGACCTCCGTTTGCACAAAATGCCCCATCACTTTGAACAGCAAATAAAACGTTTTTTGGAAATCTTTTTCCGTTTTGTTGTTCAAATCATAAGCGATGTCGGCAAAAAAGGCGCGAATACGGGTCATAAAGCCATCCACATCGGCTGCTTCGAGTTCTCTTACAAATTTTGAGATACTAAACTCGGATTTGAACAATGCTTGTGGCGAATACTGGCGTTGCAATTCTCTTAAAAAGCCGTATTTCACTTCCTCGTTTGGAAACCCCAAGCGATATTCATTAAATTGCTCATCGAAATCTTTGATAGTGAGATATCCCGTTTGATAGAGCAACGGAAGCGGATTTTCATCTCCGACATGATAATCGGTAATGGTTGGAGCCTCAATCATAACATCGTTTTCAAGACTGGGAATATCAAAATCGGCATCCTTGAGCATTTTAGCAAGAAAAGTGGGCGTGCCGGTTGAAAACCAATAATAATCAAAATCATTCGTTGCAAAAGTATTCAATACACTAAAAGGGTTATACACGCCCTCGCTTTCTTTGGCGAAATGATAGCCATCGTACCGCTTTTTGAGTTCTGCAAGAGCTTCTTCGTAACTCAATTTTCGTCTTTCCGCTAATTTTCGTATTTCCGGCTCAAAATTAGTGAGCAATTCTGTTTCAGATATGCCACAAACACCGGCATAATATTCATTCATACTAATATCTTGCAACTGATTTAACTGACTGAAAATGCTTACTTTAGAAAACTTGGTGATTCCGGTGAGCATCAGAAACCGCAAATAGGAGTCGGCGGTTTTGAGCACGCCGTAGAAGCCGCTCAATGCCTCTCTGATTTTTTCGTGCAATTCGGGCTTGTCCAAGGTGCTTGTAAGCGGCTTGTCGTATTCATCCACCAGAACCACAACACGTTTTTTTGTTTTTTCATAAGCACGGCGCATTAAACCTGCTAAACGGGTAGAAAATGTGCCTTCTGAATCCTCTTTTCCCCATTGCGATTCTAAGAGAGTGAGTTGTACATTGAGAACATGTTCCAAATCTGAAAATTGGGCATAGCTCCCAAGATTTAAATCCAGATGAAACACCGGATATTCCACCCAATCTTTCTCCAAATCGGCAATGGCAAGCCCCTCAAAAAGTTCTTTCTTGCCCTGAAAATAGGCTTTCAGAGTGGATAGAAACAGGCTTTTCCCAAACCGGCGCGGGCGTCCCAAAAAGTAGGGACACCCTTCGTTGACAATCCTATGAATGTAGGCTGTCTTGTCGACATACAAATAACTGTCTGTTCTGAGTTTCTCAAAATCCTGAATGCCAATCGGCAATTTTCTACTGAAATCCATACTACATTTTTAATAGTGAACCGCAAAGATACAAAATAATTATGAAATCTCCTCGTGCTATTCCTCAAAAAGTACCACCTTCAATTCTTTCCCTGCATAGGAAACCGTTTGTTCCTGCCCCGATGTGCTGATAATGTGAAGCTCACGGGTATTGTTCATGCCGTCGAACGTGCCTTTTTTGTCGGTAATGGTTAGCGTTTGGGTGGCTTCGTGCCAAATCAGGTCGTATGTGGAGTACTTGTCTTGCTCGTAGCCATAGCTGGTGCCATCATCCTCATACACAGTGAATTTTGCATCAGTGCCGCCATAGATGCGGATGTCCCATGCGGCATCCGGCTTTTCGGTGGTATATTGCTGCTCGGGACCAAGGGGAATGATGGAGCCTGCCCTAACAAACAGGGGCGTGGTTTCCAAGTCCACCGGCACATTCACCGTTTGCGCACCGTCAAAGTGCTCGCCGCTCCAGTAGTCAAACCACCCTGCCTCATTGTGCGGCAGGTAAACGGGCCATTGGCTCTGCGCTGCGGCTACCACCGGCGCAACCAGCAGGGCGGGACCAAACATAAATTCACTTTTTTGCTCCAATGCCTTGACATCTGTGGGGAAATCCATCACTAATGGGCGCATCAGGGTGGAGCCGTTGAACGTTATAGCTGCTGCCTGCGAGTAAATGTAGGGCAACATGCGGTAGCGCAAGTTGAGGTATTTCAGGGCTATGCGCTCTACGTTGTCGCCAAAATTCCAAAACTCTGTGTTGGTTGAACGACCGTGCACTCGCAACATAGGCATGAAGGTGGCTGCTTCAAACCAGCGTAAAAAACGCTCGTGGTAGGCGGGGTCTGTGTATTGGCTTTCGCCTGTCCGGAAAAAACCGCCTGCATCATACGTCCACCAAGGCAACCCTGTTGCTATCAGGTTTAAGCCACCGGCAATTTGGTTCTGCAAGGTTTCCCAATCGTTGCCCACGTCGCCCGACCACACGGCGGCTCCGTAGCGTTGCAAACCCGAAAAACCGCTGCGGGTTAGTATCATTACCCGCTCGTTGCTCTGGCTGCGCAAGCCCTCGTAGACCGTTTTGTTTACGTACAAGGGGTAAACGTTGCGCATTTTATCGCCTGCAATGCTGCCTTTGTTGAGCCGCCGCCCATGCAAGTCGTCGTTCTCCGGCTCGGTGGCATCTAACCACCACGCATCAATGCCGTAAGGCTGCACCAACCGCGCATTAAAGTTTTTCCAATAGATAGCTGCCGCATCGGGGTTGAAAAAGTCCACCCACGGCGTTTCGGGGATGTAGGCATTATTGGCAGTCAGCTCTTTGCCCACGGCACAAATGGTATCAACCTTTGACCACACAGACAGCATCAGGCGCGCGTGAATAGCGTGCAGCTCTTTCACCATGGCGGCAGGGTCAGGGTAGCTTTCTTCCTCAAATTGCATGGCGTTCCAGCCGTATTTGCCCCAGTATAGCCAATCCTGCACAATCAAATCCATTGGCAACTTGCGCTCACGAAACGTGTGGGCGGTGGTTAGCAGTTCCTCCTGCGTTTGAAAGCGCTCACGGCAGTGAATGTAGCCCAATGCCCACAGCGGCATCATGGGGGTGCCGCCGCTGAGTGCGCGATAGCTGCCAATCACCTCATCGCCATAACCGGCAATAACCGTGTAATCAATAGCTTCAGCTGCCGGTGAGCGGAAAGTGGTTGCCTCTTTTACGGGCTGACAATAAAACTCCGGATTATCGCCCAATACCAAAATTTTGTGCTTGCCCTGCGTAAGCTCCGCAATGTGCGAGGTCGTGGGCGGCAGCCAACGGTTATGCCTGTCCACCAAATTTTCGCCGTCAATGTTAATGTAGTGTCTCTGAGTCATTTCGCCCACGTCTAACAAAAGGGCATACCGCCCCGCCTGCGCTATATCTATGGTTGCCGTAGCAGCCTTTGTGGTTTGCTCGGCTTTCTTGGGGCTGCGGTTAGTGGTTACAAAAATTGTTTGCTCGCCATCTATGCGCGTTAGCTCCACCTTGCTGTCAATCGGGTTAAAATCCGTTAATCCATAGTTGTGCCACAGTAGTCCATACCCCTTGTTGGAGAGGATAAACGGCACCGAAATTTGCATATTTACCTGCGTAAGCCTGCGGGATAGCCCTCTGATGTTGAGGTAGCCATCTTGAAATTGCCCTGTGCCAAAGATGTATTCGTCTGTGGGCGAGATGAATTGCTGCTCAGCAATAAACGTAGGGTCGCCCTGCACGGTGGAGGCTTGTAGCCGCCGCCCACCTTCCTGCTCCTGCAAGATAACGCGCCCTTCGTGGTCTTTAAAGCATAGCGTTTCAGCCTTTTTATTCACCGTTACGGAAATTTGTTTCAGCGTGAGAGTTAGCTCGTCCGCATTTTCGCTCACCGTATAGTCAGGAGGGGTTGTTGGTGCCGTAAACACCAGTTCGTCCTGTGTTGCCGGTGCACCTGTGCGCGTAAACCTAACCCGCACAGCGTTAGCATTTTGCGGAATTAAGGTTAATGTTCCATCGTGGAACGACACGGCTACCTCCTTTTCTTTCTGACAGGAGGTCATAAGGCAGGCAACAGCCACTGTGCAGACAAAAGCCGCTACTCCTGCTACAATAGCAGAAGTGAAAAATAGTTTTTTATTTGTTTTCATACGTAAAATAACTGAAATTTTCTGCAAAGATACGGTAATAAAAAATAATAAACATTGTAAAAAAACGACTTTCTTTTGTAAGAAAACGACTTTTTCAAAAAAAATCTATGTATCTATCTATTATTATGTTATCTATTAACTACCTCACCACACTTTAAAGCGATTGCTTCCTTCCTTTATTGTTTCAAAAGGTCCCGGTTGGGGATGTGCCTTGCGTGCATTGCCCAGATAATCGGTGTTGATGACGACAGGTTTCCCGTCCGGCTGCTCGTAGGCGGCTTGCGGAAGTTTGACTTTGCCCAGTCGCTCTGTTGTCACCGTTTCCGTTTGGTCGCTGAGCAATTTCTGCACCGAAAAGGATAGCCACACTTCTCCGCCTTTGTCCTCCACCTTCAGATTTGGGTTAAAATCGGGTGCTACCACCAGATGCGCTTCGCCTTCAAAAGGCAGGGCGTGGTTGTAATATACGTTTCCGTCCACCTGCATCGGGTAACCGGCATTTTTGTAGTGAGCCAAGCCGTACAGGTTCTTTTCGCCGGTGGTGATGGGGAAAAACAGGTTGTTGAAGAAGCGGTTGTCGCCGCTCAGGATAATTGAAAGCCCCGCAACGTCTGTTTGATGCGGCAGGTGATAAGGCGTGTAGCGGCTTTTTTCGGAATAAAGCCCGAAACGTCCGGCAAATATATTGTGCACATAAGCACCGCCCTGCGACCAGTCGGATATGCTGGTGGGCGAGCCGAAAATATTATTATCCACTAAATAGGGACCGTGATTCACCTCAAAAAATACATCTTCAAGGTCGTTCTCATAGAGGAGATTTTGGGAAATGCGTGTTCCCTGCGCCATCCAGTCGAGCCACAAGCCTCTTCCCACGTGATGGATGCGGTTGTTGCGGATTTGCGTGTCGATGGCGGCGTGAAACTTGATACCTGCTATTTCTGCACCCGAAAACTGTCGTTTTACCCAGATGTCGTGGATGTGGTTGTTCTCAATGATGCTGAAAGCCGCGCCCATGCTGCCACAGATGCCGGTCTGCTCACAAGCGAAAATCTCGTTGTTGCGGACAATGTGCGAACCGACGTTTTTCTTGTTCCATCCGGCGCGCAGTGTGCGAAACGTCACCTCGATGTAGTGCAGCGAGCCGTCAATACTGGGGTCGTTCGACCAGACATTGTGCCCTGTAGCGCGTTCCTTGCCCAACGTGATGCCGGAACATTTGGCATTGCTGATAACATTGTCTTCAATAATCCAGCCCTTGTTCCAGTGGGTGGCAATCATACCTATTTGCTCCGCAGTAGGCGCAGCCCATTGAGAAGCCGCCTCGCTGATGTGAAACCCTTGTATGGTCAGGTAATTGATGCCGGGGGCTTCGGGATAGAAGCAGGTGCGGCGTGCCGAAATTTCCACCAATTCCTTGTTGGGGTTGTGCTGATGAAAATTTGCCCAAATGGTAGTATTTTGCTCATCGCTTTCGCAATACCATGTGTAAGTGGAGCCGTCAGGGTCTGTGATGTTGGTATCCGCTGTGGGATGCAGCACTTTGTCGAGTGTTGGCACTTCGTAGAGGGATTTATTGTTCAGGAAAACCTCGCCGGTATGATGATTCCAGCCGTGATTGTCAAACCAGTCGCCAAAAATTAAGTCCTGATAGGGATTGTAATCACCAAACAGGCTGTTGGGGACGGTGGCTTTCCAAACGCCGTTCTGCACCTTTTGCCAGTTGCTGACGGGTTCAGAGCCTTTGATTTCCACCCGTTCGCCGGGTGCTGCACGATACACGATGCGGCTTTGCTCACATTCGCCGCCTCTCGGAGGGTTCACCCACTCGCGATATACCCCCGCATGGACGGTAATCACATCGCCCGCGTAAGCCGCCTGCGCAGCCTTGTTGATAGTACGGAACGGGGCACTCTCCACGCCGGTATTAGCGTCATTTCCTCTAATAGATACGTGATATTCCTTGCTGTAAACAGTCATACCCGTCAGGCACATCAACATTATGCTGACCATTTTTCTTTTGTTCATATTGATAGATTTTTAGATTTTACTAATTAAACTTACCACTGCCCCCCCCTTGCTATGCTAATCCTGACCGCCGCAAGAAAGTGCTTTCTTTTGCAGGGCAAGATAGGCGTTTTGTGCTGCCGACATATTTTTTACACGTTGTGCATACACTTGTCTTTCTGTGTTGTTGATGCCCGGCGTGCGTAAAGTGTTTCTGAGTCGTGTAATATGCGATGCGGCAGCAATGTGGAAGGCATCTTTGGGCATATTGTGATGGCGATATTTGCGATGGCGAGGCCATGACGTTTCGGCATTCTGGTATGCCGTAGGGTTTTGCACAGTGACAAGTACTCTTAGCGCATCATCAAAGGATGCAAGTGCCGCAGATAAACTGGATGCCACCATGGGTTCAACAGAATATCGCAGTTCCTCGGTAATGAATGCGTGTTCTGCAAGTATTACCATTTCCAAATCATTGGAAGCATTGTCGTGCACTTCGTTGAATACATCCAATGCAGTTGACAACCCGCGCATCAAAGCAATTCGCCCTTCGCTGTTACTAACTTCGGAAGCAAGTTTTTTCCGTCCAAAGTCAATAAGATACACGCTTTGGACAATACTAATGAGTAAGCCATTCTTTTCCATACTCTTCATTCGCTTCTGCTAAATTAAACCCATTGTGCAGCAAAAAATCCACACCGACTTTTTCCTTGCACCATTTTGCCAAATAAGCCGGCATTGGAATTTGCATCCAAAATTTTTGCGCCTCTTCTTTTTGCCCTGCATCTTCTAATGCCCAAATTTTCTGAAACATGGCGAACTTTTCATCCATTGTCATTATTTTGTGTTCCATACCTAAATATATTTATGTTACAGAAAGCAAAGGTAGATATTTTTTTGCAATTCACCAAAAAAACCGCTCCGACTTGCGCCGAAACGGTTAATATCGTCTTGAACCACGATTTTAATAAGATTTTTAGGATGACCACGATTTCAAAGCGGCACCTCCACCATATTCTCTCCTTTGCCCACCACAACGTCCTCGATAATTTTGGGCGTGCCGCCGCCGGATGGCGTTACTGTGATGCGGTACTTGCCGCGGAAGGCGCGGAGTTGTACCTCGCCGTTGGCATTTGTTGGCAGCGTTTCGTGGGTTGCCCAATCCTCCTTGATAAGTTTTTTTAGCGCATAGTAGGCAGGCTTGGGTTCCATGTGCCAGTTCAGCAAACCCGCCGCGGCACCCATCCACGCCGCATAGTCGCTGAGGTTCCACCACGAGATTGCCTCCACCGAGGGGTGCGAAAAAATTATCGTGTACCAGTCAATGAGTTCATTCTTTTGCAACTCCTCTTCTGCCGGGTTGGTGGTGCCGCCCATCTGCCTCGATGAGGTGATGGTGGTTTCCGTGAAATGTATCGGCATGCCAAAGCGTGCCATCGTTTCGCAAATTCTCCACGCCTCTTGGGCGTTCCACGCGCCGTTGTGCATGTGGCTCTGTATCCCGATAGCATCGTAGAGCGGCTGCCCCGCATCATCCACCATTTTGCGCAGCAAGGTAACGTAGCCGTCGCTCACACCCATTTCGTTCATCAGCAGCTTGGCATTCGGGTTGCCACGCCGCGCCGCCTTCAGGCACTCTTTGGTGAAATTGACAATGCCGCCGTACTGAGATATCGCTTTCCCATCTGTGGCCTCGTTCACCACATCCCAGTAGTCAATAGGGGCGCGGACGCTGCCATCGAAATACGAGGTACTCTCTTCAATCCTATCCAGCACAAGTTCGTACAAGTCTTCGCGTGACAGTGCTCTGGCCCAATCGGGCATAAAGCTGTACACCAGCGGGTGTCCCTTGACATGGTGGACGCCGTGCTCTTTGTACCACTGCACAAAGGGTGCCCTGTTGGAATTGGGGCTTTGGCCTTCCTCCGGCTCAAACTCCCAATAAAACGGGACAGTGGCGTAGTTGAACAAATCAACCCATAGGCTGAGGTATGCATCTGCTTTTGCAGCATCCAAGCCGGGGTAGGTTCCATAGTATACGTAGTGGTCCGCATAGCAGCCGAACAGGAACTCGTGCTCCGTCATATCAACCGCCACGCTGGCTCCCGACAGCGGTGCCCCGCCCTGCGTAACCTTAATGCGCACATCGTTTTTGCGGCATTGCTCGATGCGTTGGTTGGCTGCCTCCTGCCACGTGGCGGCGGTGCCCATGAGGTTTGCCGGCTGCGTGACTTTTATGTGCACGGGGTCTAAGCCGGAGTAACTTAAGGTAATGGTGGCATCGCGTGCGTGGAGCATGTCATCATTTTGGGTTACCTCCAACTGGTATTCCTGGGTGGGACGGCTGACGTCATAATCCATCATGGTCACGCTGCACCATGCTTGGTCAGAGGTGACTGACACGGGGCGGTTGGTGCGCACGGTGCGCTTAGACGAATATGCATCGGCTCTGCCCAGCAGTATCCACTGCTGCGCCTCCGAGATGTTTATGTAGGGCGCATCGGTGGCTTGCCCCACCTCGAGCACTACCGGCGGCACGCCCTCGCCGGCAAGCGTTATGTGGGCTGTGCGTACGGTGTTGCCATCGTTGCCTTCCACAGCAATGAGGAGGCTGTCCTCCTCCTCCTCCTTGCGCACGGTGGCAATGCACCACGGCTCATCGGAAGTGGCAGTAAAGTGCACGTTACTCCTCACGGCGAGTTCGCGGGTGGCAGGCACCCATTTGTTAAAGAATACCTCTGCCTCCTCCACTTCCAAATAAGGGGGCTCAGGGGGCTCCGGCATTTCCTCGTCCTTCTTGCAGGACGATGCTGCTACGGCAGCACTCATCATAAAGACGGCTGCCAACGATTTAATAGAAAAATTGAATTTAAACATAATATAAAATTTAATTAATTACAAAAATTTGCAATTCTTTCAGGGCAAACCTTAAGTTTGCCTAACTTATTTCACGATTATTTTTTTTGTATGAACATTTCCATTTTGCAATCTGATTTTTGCCAGATAAATACCTGATATGAGTTTGCTCAATGCGCATTGCAATTCTCCGTCAAGCGTTATGTTTTGCAACAAAATGCCATTTAGATTATAAATTTGCAGTTGTTGCATTGGTAGCGACGAAACAATTGTATTATTTTCGACTGAATAATAGATGTTAGTAGCCGCGGCTACCTTACTAAGATTGGTTCCCTTTTCCGTTACGGAGAAATTCAGCGTTTTGCTGACAGAAAACGTTTCCGTGCGCTGATTGATATGCTTCGTTACAGTTGCCGTAATACTTGCCGCGCCGGAACTGTGCGCAATTATCGTACCATGGACGGTAACTTCCAACACGTTTGGATTGCTGCTTTTGTAGGTCACCTCCGTCAGAAACCGCTCTATGTTACCGATTGTCAGCTGACCGGTTTGCCCTGCCGTCAATTCCGCAGGATTACAGGTGAACGTCCAATCACCGCCGTCAACCTTGTTTGTGGTGAACGTTTTGGAGCCGACAGTCTTCGTTTCGCCGTTGATTGTAATTCCGGCGGTAACCGTGGCAGTGCCTTTGCCGACCACAACCATGTCGCCGTTGGAAAGCGGCATTATCACCCTTTCGTCACTGCTCTCATAGAATACATGGTCATCAATAAAAAGTCGTTCGTCGTCTTTGTCGTATGCTTTTACTAACAGTTCCGGCACATCAAACACGCGCAAACCATTTTCCATTCCATTGTAAACAGCGCATGGCTTGCCGCTAATCCACTTCTCCCACTCTGCATAGTTTGAAACGTATGGAAGCCGCCGCGCAGTGAGTTCCGTCGTCTTAATGTCTTCCGGCGTAATGGAAGGACGCGGCGGTGCGAAACTAACAGAACTGCTTCGAATTTCATATTTATGCCCGGCTGCTGTGCCGAAAACAATGCCATCGCCGCTGCTGTGCGGAGCGATTGTGTGTTTTTGTATGGCGTTGGTCGTTACGTCATGCACGGTGAGATTTTCGTCATCAAACGGGTTCACTATAATTACTTCGCCGCCATGGATAGAAGTCAGCGAAATATATGTGACGGCACCCTTTACGCTCTCGGCAGAAACTTGAAACGCGCCCCTTGCCAGCATATTCTTGAACGCAATGGTGCTGCCGTCCGGCACACAGGGGAAGAGATGAATCCTGCCGCTGCGGGAGTTGATGAGTCTGTCCGGCTGTTCAATCGCCGCCTGTAGTAAGTCTGCAGGCGTGGCAAGCAGTGCCGGTTCCTCCATAATCCACCACGCAGGAGTCGGGGTGTTGTGATGCAGGAGATTTTTGTCATAACCCAGCAAATGTGGCACGCCCGGATTCGTCCAGCCTGATTGGTGCATATCGCCACCGCCGACGAGCATTGCCGTGTTATAATACAATTTTTTCTCTTCGTCGGAGGAATCCAAATTGATTTCATCTGTGCGTAGAACAGGTGCGGTGCCGTCAAAGAAATTGTATCCTGCGTCATTGTCCAAAGGGAATTGGAATGGGTCAAGCCCGCGCACATCTGTAATGACTGTTGCTTTATTCTTTTCACTTGTAAAAGTGGAATACGGTGCAATGTGGTCAAGTTTATTCTGCCAGTCGGCAAGGAGTGCGGGGTCTGCATAGCCAAGCATTTTTGCCGCTTCAATGGCTTTAGAGAACGTCCATTTACAGGCTGTCAGTGTTCCAACCGGGTCAATATTGCGCACTAATTTAGGTGTCCAGCCGTGTTGTTCAGACGTTGTGCCGATGGCATGGTAGTTGCCGTCTTTGAAAAACATGTCTTGCGGGAATTTCTCTTGCAGCGTTTGTGTGCAGTAGTCCAAATAGGTGGAATAAAACTTCGCCAATTCACTCAAAACAGGATATACTTTCTCTTTGAGATAGGTTTTATCCCCGCCGTAGTCCCAAATATCCCACATCAGGCGCACCAAAAACACGGGTGAGTCAAACGCAAATTCCAAACTACCCTCATTGTGAGGGTATTGCCCGGCTGATAAACTGTTGGGGTCTATCGGCGGCACATAGCCATGCGTCATGAGCCAGCCTTCGCTAAATCCAAACGCCTTGGCGTTTTCTTTGCCTTTTTCGAGCCACATTGGTGCCAAATTTCTGTAATAGGTCAGTTGGTCTATGCGGTTTTTTACAGCAAATTGGCTGAAATAGGCTTCGTTCCAAACAGGAATGCCATGCCAACCGGCAGATTCGTCAAAGCCGGTGGAATTCCATGAATCACATTCATACTGCAACGGGTCGGGATTGTCTGTCAAGGAATGTGTGGACACCCAACTTCTGAAAATCTCGGTAATCTGCTGCTTGCCGGTATTTTCATCGCCTGTGAAAATGCGCCCGTCCTCGCGGGCATTATAGAATGCACGATACCAATCGGCATTCTCAGTTTGCAAGCCGTCGAAGCCGACATTTGCAGATGTTTTTAATAATGTTTTTGCAGCCGCGAGCAAATCGCCGGAGAACTTCCCTGTTTTCAGTTCCGCACTCGTGACAACAGTCACATACACTGTAATCGAACCTGAGCCGGGCTGAATGCTTGCTATGGCGGAAACGACGTCCTGATTGCCGGCTGTTTCAAGCGTGTAGTCCGCACCGGCAATATAACCAACCAGATAATACGTGAAGCCGTCCGGAAACGTCGCTTCGGCAGGCAAATCCTGCTCAATCCAGAAGAAGCCGTTATCCGCGACACTTTTGGGTTCTGCAACGCCCGTGTTCGGTTTATCTTTGTTACGGAAAAGTCGCAAACCGATAGGTTTATTTAAGTCCGTGTAATCCAGTTGTATGGCAATCACGTTTTTGTCGTCCGTCATAGTCGTAAGACAGGTAATATCAACCTTTGCTTTGCCGGTTGCCATGGATAGTTTTGTTGAGCCATCTCCGCAGCGAATGTCCACAGTGGGTGGCGATAAGTTCGCAAATTCCGGCAACTGCAAAATAATTTGCCCAACGTTTTTTTGCACCGGCGGCAACAGGTTCCAGCCAAAGTCTTCCCGACTCGGTCCCTTTTCCGTTGGGAACCAGCTCGCCACGCCGCGCGCGTTCGACGCACTTGGTCTCGTACCCGGTTCGTTATTGATACTCAAAAAAGAGGCTTCCACAATTGATTGCAGAGTTGGCCATGTGTATTTTGTGTAGATGCGCCTGTCCCAAACGTCTGTTTTGCGCAGGCTCAGATTCAATGCGTCCGTTCGCCCCCAAAGAGACACTCGCATATCCGCATTATTGATTTGCACTCCCTGATAGGATTCAAAATCTTCATCGGCAACGGATTGTTTCCACAAAGGACCACTTGCGGGTCTATCGCGGAGTGTTTCGTGCAAAACGGTTTCTTGCGCAATGTCCCAAAGGCTGCGTTCCTTGTCCCACAACCGCTCTGTCGAACCCGGTTGAGCCATCGCTGCGAATCTGTTTGACCCTACATACAGAATGGCAATTACGAATACTAAAATTTGCTTTTTCATCTGTTTGTTATTTTTAATATTTATATTACTGAATTTCACCACATTACACACAAAAAAAGAATTAACATGGAACTGTTCGATTCAAAACCAAACTTCTTTCGATTCATTGGCAGCTAAATGCACCACTTGCACATTCCCTTTATCCATACGGAAAAGAGACTGTTTGGCTTGTTTCTCTGATTCGGAAAATACTTTCACATCAGCAGGAAAGGGTGTCGGATTCGTTAGTCGCAAACGCATTCCTTTCTTGTTTTTTTCGAGCAAATCGGCTTGAATATTGTCCAATACGGCGTAGAACCCTTTGTCGGACTGGATATACACACCCGGAAGTTGCGTTACGGTGAGCATACCTGCTGTTTCGCACCATATCGCCCTGCCGAAAATCTGTCCGCCCACATTCTTTTTCCCTTCCCAATCGCTCAAATTGACCCGCTCGCACATACCACCTGAAGGCAATTTACCTATTTGGCGGTCTGTCCGGCTGATGTATTGCGGCAAACCATGCGCGATGTCGGTGAGTAATTCGATGGCGCGCCGGTCGCCGGTTGCCCGAAAATATTTGAGCAGGCAATCGCCCGACCAGGTGCAGATGCCGGGGGCACTGTGTTTGTTCGCTACACTTGCCCATACCGAACCGCAGGAACGGGCGTCGAGTTTGCCCATTATGGAGGTTTCGGGAAATACATAATCGTAAGAAACCGTCCATCCGGCGCATATCGGGAGCAGGTCGGAGGCGTAAGTTAGCCATTTTTTGTTTTTTGTTACTTCGTAAAGCGTGGTGAAAGACTCAAACAGACCAAAAGCCGATTCGCTGTCCGGTGCCGACAATATCTCGCCGGGACCGCCGGTGGTGTAACCTTTCAGCACAAAGTCGCGGTAATATTTCTCGGCAGCCGCTTCCGCCACTTGGAGGTAGCGCGGCGAATGACAGGTTTGTGAAGCCAGCGCCAATCCGCCGCAGACAATCGCGCCCGAAGTGGAACCGCCAACGCAGATGTCGCCGGTTTCCACATCAACGAACTGACCGAATTGTCCGTATTTATCCCACAGCCGCGCAAAGGCATCCGCCTGTTTTTGCAGCCCCGATTTCCAAGTTTGCGGCACATTCCCGCCGGTGGATTCTATCTGCCGGAACTGTCGCTGTGCCATATACAACCAGTCGCCCTGCGAACGAACGAAGGTTTCGTTGTACTGAAATGGTTTACTGAAGCCAAATCCGGCAAACTCATTTCCATTGCCGATGGCATAAAACAAACCCGAAGGTGCCTGAGTTTTGGCGAATATGGCTTCTATATTTTTAAGTGCACGTTGGCGGGCTTCGTCGTTGCCGTCTATCAACATCGGCATCGTGTTTAGTCCGCCGCCGCACCAGCCCAATTGCCAGATACCGTTCCAACTTTTCGTACTTCCCGGTTTGTCGAAGCAGAACATATTGATGCTTTCGTCCCAAAGTTCCTGTTGGAATAAGCGGTCGTAAAGTTTCCAAGCCTCGCTGAACGGCAATACATCCTTGCGTTCGGCAGAATTGATATCTTTCCGCACTTCCGAAAACCGTTTGAGCAAATCTTTAACGGCAGGCGATTTGAACGAATAAACCCGGAATTGCAGTGTGAGAGTATCGCCTGTTTTCCAGTCGGGAGCTATGTCTTCCGAAGGTTCTCCCGTTCCTGCGGCTCGTTCTGTCCGCACCGAGGGCGCGGTAATGGTGAAGCGACCTTCCGCTTTTTCCCTGTCTTCTTCAATCAAAAAACCGTGATTTCCGAACTGACTTTCCTGTGTGGTCAATACCATCCATCCGCGTTGTTTTTCCGGAGAATGAAACGCCATCAGTGGTGTAGCCGCATTGCCGGTATTCAATTCCAATTTGCCTTTTCCGGTTTTTCCCAACGAAGGTTGAATGGACATCGTGGTTGGCATATCCAATCGCCAATCCTTTTTGTCATACCAATAGGGAGGATAGTCTATCTTGAGCATATCAAACCGGTTGCCATCATAAACGATGGCGGGCACAAACACAAATTCGCTGCCGGTCCATTCGGAAAACGAAAATTCGACACCGACGGCTACCGCACGAGCATTTCCTTTCACAAGCGTCCAAGTCAGGGAATAATCCTGCGCATCCGGTCGTTCTTCCACCGCTTGAACGGCAACAGAAAGTTTCCATTCGGCACCATGACCATCGGTAATGCGGTCGCCATCAGTCAACCGAAGCGGCAACTCATTGACTAATTTTTTATCCTCATAATACCGAACTACCGGGCGGACGGCATCGGTTATTTCTTTGTGCGACGCAGTTGGTTGCCCGTTCACTTTCATCTCTTTTATCACTCCGTTTATGTACTTACATTCCACCACTTTGTTGTAAGGGGCGTGTAGTTTGAAATGCACATCCCAATCTTTGGGCCAGGCGGGAAGGGTTAGCAATTGGTCGCCGTCGGTTTGCAGGAGCATTTCCTGCAAGGCAATCATGCCGGTGCCACACCAATCATTGTCGGGCACCCAATTAAAAGGGGAACCCCAGAAAGCGGGAAACTTTCTCCCCGAATTTTGTAATTTTTGGATGACCAATGTCTTGGCGTCTTCCGTTAATCCTAACCGTGCCGCCCAGATGGCGTATTGATTCCAGCCGATTTCGGGACTTTTTTGGAATTTAACCACATGAGGAACGTAACGAAAAGTATTGATTGCCGTTTCCAAACCGGGTTTTCCAATTCCGTAAATGCCCCATGGATAGACCGGATAGAGTTGCGGACTTTCTGAATTGCTGACACGTTCCCATAGCCAAGCCGGTGCGATGACGGTGTGTCCGTCTATTTCCTGCGTATGGATTTCAGGCAAACGGCTTACAAATTGCTCGAAATACTTTCTTTTGTCGGCATTTAAATAAGATTCGGGCAGTTCCAACAAACGGGAAGTAACGGTTTTCAAAGCCGCGATGGTGGACGAAGCATTATACGCCATTTTATACGTTTCGCAGCCTGAACCCGGGTAGAGAATCAATTTGCCGTTGCCGTCCAATGCTTGCACGCCCCGCTGTTTTGCCAAATATTGATAATGCTCGTCGAAAAAGCGCAAGTTGCTTTCTATCAACGGTATGTATTCCGAAATATCCGCGCCGGTATAACGCTCCTTTTCCAATATCATCAGGCAAAATTCTAAGGAAGTGTCCCACAGGTATTCGAGCCAGGGATTATAATCCAATCCCTTATCATGTTGCTCAGGTCTTTGAGCGAATGTATCATAATCGGCGAAAGACGACAGCCCGGAGTTGTCTATCTGCTCGGTAAAAAAGGCACCCTCGTGTCCCCAATAAGTTTTAGTGCGAATTTTCGCTATCGGGAGGAGGCGGTTGTAGAAATCAAAGGAGGATTTCATCCATTCAAAATCGCCGCTTTTCAGCATCGGGAAATAACTCAAACGCTGATTCTGCGCCGTAAATGTTCCGCCCGACCAGTTGCGGTAATCGGGAGTAAACGGGAATTTTTCATCCACATAATACGGGTCGAAAGTGAACAGCCCGCCGTTGAACTTGGTGGGCCACTTGCCGTAAGCATTGCAGGCATACATATAGCGCACCAACTGATAGTTGCGGCTCAATTCATAGCCCTTATCCGTTCCGTCTTTGGATTCGATATGTATAAAACTCCGATTATTAAACGCTTTCCACCAAGCCAGATTTTTCTTCTTGTCGCTGACCACCGGTTTGTTCAACGCGCTTTTCCAAGCCGCAACGTTTTCCGTTTGTTCCGTATGCAGTTTGATTGTCAGGTTCCACTGCTTCAGCGGTTTTTCGCTTTCGAGTTTCCATGCCTTGTAGTCTGTGTGACAATATTTGCCTGCACTTGTGCCTGCGGGCTTGAAACCGTTGGCTTCGAGGATGCCGCCAAATGTCAAGTTAGCCAAAGGGTTAAACAATTGGCTCTTTACGCTTTCCAAACCTTGTTGCTTCACCGTGAGGTCGAAGATGGTTTCTTTTTCATTGTGATGATAGAAAAGAATTTTGTTGCCGTCGTAATCCACTGCATCTTTTTTGGTTTTCATTTTCTCGCTT